>CAZNMO010000020.1:6420-35045 GCA_964574195.1 uncultured Clostridiaceae bacterium
TTTCCTTTCCAGCTCTATTTTCGACAGAGCGACAAAAGCCTGGGGATGCTCCTTGTTTGCATTCAAAACCCTCATACACCATTCTTCAGAGCTCTCATAATCGCCCTTAAGCCTGTAAAGGGCGGCCAGGTTAAGCTTTGCGGAATAAAACTCCGGCTCCAGCTTCAAGACTTGGTTATATAACTCCTCCGCCTTCTTAATATTCCCAATGTCCAAATTTATATTGGCCAAGTGAAAATTCCCCATCACATCTGTTTCATTGTTCTTAAGATATGCTTCCAGTCTGGAGGCTGTCTTCTCCAGTTCCTCCTGCCCATAAAGCTTTAAGGCTTCTGTAAGTTCACTGCTTTCATGATAGCTGGAATCAAGCTTCTCCACTATGTCATTCACCTGTCTCGCCAGCTTTCCTTCGAGCCTTTTCCCCTGAAGCCTGATAAGCATTTCACTGCACTTATCGATATTCTCATTTTGGAAATACGAGACTGCAAGCCTTGCAGCTATTTCTGCCGAATTCGGGGATCTTTGCATTGCCTGCTCATAGTCCCTTATCGCTGTTGAATGCCTGCCATCCTGCTGAGCCTCCAGCCCCTTCCTGCATTCAAGGGCGGCTTGAACTGCCGGTGGCAATATCCAAATACCGGCAAATATCAGAATTGCTGCAGCTGCAGCAATTGTTTTCATCCATATGGGGATAGGCTTTTTCGGCACCGGAACACCACCTAATTATTTTGTGTAATACTTTTATATGATAATTAAGCTTTCATGCGAATATTCTCCTTAATCTTACAACATTCCCCAGTTAATTTCAACAAAAGAAAAGCCGGGTCAGGAGCATCCATGCCCCATTCCCGGCTATTGCTATTTCTTCTGCTTTTTCGACAGGTCCTTGAAAAGCTTTTCCATATCCCTTGATTTCTTCTCATTTGATCCGTCTTTAGTTTTATCCTTATACTTTTCCCAGCCTTTATCTTTATCTTCATCTTTATCTTCATCTTTATCTTCATCTTTATCTTCATCTTCTGCTTCTGCTGCAGCGTTATCCCCGTCGGGGTCATCATCCTGTCCTTCTATCTTCTGCTGCCCTGAGGGCTTATCCTTTTTATCCTTATTATCAGAGCCAGGTTTGCCAGCTTCTGCTTTTTTGGGGGCTTTCATCTCATCCTTCTTTGATGGCGAGGTGGAGTTTTTCTTTTCAAGAGCTTCCTTCCATTCCTTCTCCTTGTCCTCATGCTTTTCGGACTTTTCAAAAGCTTTAGCTGCTTTTTTGCCTTCCTTTATTATACTGACTGCCTCCTGGACGGTCATATCTTTTATAGCCTCGTCCTTTATTTCAGGATCGATTTCCCTTACCTTGTCAGCAAGAATCTGCATACCCGGTGACTGCTTGTTTGATACGGCGGCTTTGTAGCTTTCCACGCTTGTTTTCTCTACAGTTACAGCTGAGCTCTTATTTACTTTGGAAAGCTCCTTTGCTGCGGTCTTGTCAAGCTTGCCGGCCAGTTTCTCCTCCTGTTTGGGATCGTTTGCGGAAACAACCACCATTACCTGGTTATCTTTATTTTCATCTATATAGCCCTTCTCTGAGGCGCTTTTTATTATTGTGGAGATCGCCTCATCTATCTGATGGTTTTTCAGATCAGCCGTATCCCTGATAAAACCTGCTGCATCCTCTGTAAGCGGTTCTACGGCTATTACCCTTTCAAACCTGTTCAGCGACATTGCTATGCTGGGGTTGATATCCACGCTGACATAGCTGTATGGGGTATAATAGGCATATACTCCAGTGGACAGGAATATACATGCCATAAAGCATGCGGCAATAGGCGCCAGTCTTTTGTATGTCAAATATGTCCTGCGGGTGTTGTATTCTATTTCATCACCTATGGCAGCAGACATTTGCCTCTTTATCTTTACAAAATCTCCCTTGTCTGTTATGACTATCATATGCTTTTTATCTATCTCTGCTACTACGGCTTTCATTTTTTCCACCCCCAGTCTATGAACTCCCTTATACAGTAGTAATCTCCGGTTAGTATTGTCATTGCTGCTACTACATAATTTCGTGAGCGCTCTATAGTTTTCCGGGGTAATTTTGTGCCTTCTTCAATTTCTGCAACAGGAAGATATTTTTTTGATTTTATTCTCTTGACCAGCTCAGGC
Organism: uncultured Clostridiaceae bacterium; assembly: GCA_964574195.1. Lineage (GTDB taxonomy): Bacteria > Bacillota > Clostridia > Lutisporales > Lutisporaceae > BRH-c25. The sequence continues at coordinate 8,581 of CAZNMO010000020.1, forward strand.
CGGTCTATTATGTACCTTACGATATCCAGATAAGAGCTCTTGGTCGCAGCATGCTTGGGCGAGCTTTTGGCAACGTCGTCAAGCTTCAGTCCCCAGCCGAAAAGCTCCTCCTTGAGCTGCATCAGCTCCTGTCTTCTCAGCTGGTTTATCTCCTCCTGCTCGAACTTGTTCTGAGCTTCTCCCGCTGCTATTACATTGTCGAAAACCTCTTCTCCGTCGCTTTCCTCCGTCGCATATTCACTTATATATGTAATGTTCTGATGCTTTTTTTCCTTCCTGTAATAATCAATAAGCCTTCTTTTTATTACATTCTGGGCAAAGCTCAGAAAGCTACCCTTGTCCTGGTCAAAATTGTTTATAGCTTCATCAAATGCCATAAGTCCTATGCTGAGCTCCTCATCCTGCCCATAGGAAACAAACCGGCCTGTTGCCTTTTCAACAGCGGCTGCGATAAAAGGCTTGTATTCCTCGATGAAAATACTCTTTTCAGCTGTATTCAGCTTTATTTGCATTACTCTTTCATTTATGGACTTATAATACATAGTTCACCCCGGCACAACAATTATTCTGCCATGCAAAATGACGTTGCTCCCTAACATTATACCTTACCTTGCAGTATACCATCAATGGAGATAATCTCCACTGCTTTAAGGTCAGTATTCCAGCACTTCTCCGTTCCAGAACAGGTATATATACCTGCCGGCTATCTCCCTGCCGGTTATCTGCTTCAATGCCCTGGTATAATACTCTATCTGTGTCCTGTATTTTTCCTTCAGCTGCTCCTGCCCGCCTTGGGGGACGTAGTCTGTCTTGTAATCCACCAGAACCAGCTTTCCCGCTTCCTCAAAGTAACAGTCGATAATCCCCTGGAGCACCACAGTCTCGCCTTCCCGGTCACAGCCCCCCAGGCCTTCGAACACCTCACAGCAATCCACCTCCATGGTAAAGGGCACTTCTCTATAAAGCATTCCGGCATTTATCATCCTTTTGCCCAGCTGCGACCTAAAGAGCCCTGCGATCTTTTTTACATTGACATTTCGAGTCTGAACCTCTGTAAGCAGTTCTGCCGCTGCCATAGACTCAACCTGGCTCCTTATTCCCGTTTCTGAAACATCCCCTGCGAGGTCCATATGCTGTAGGACAAAGTGCATGAGAGAGCCCTTTTCAGCTGCCGTCATCTCCTCGGTTTCCTCCAGGAACCTGGGCCTTCTCCTGATGCCCGGAGAGGCCTTTACGGCTTGATCCTCTGAAGCTTCAGTATCGAAATACCGTTTAAGCTCGGTAACTGTGACCTTGACCGGCAGTTTCTCATAGGCCGCATATGGATACCTCCAGTCAAGCCTTTTTACTATATCCTCATAAGAGTCCACTCCAGACTCCTGGGATGTAAGCGCCACTTCCCCGATAAGCTTATCATCATTGGAATCCTCAGTCTTCGGGGCTCCCAATATCTGCTCACGGCTCCACAGTCTTATATCCCACCTGGAGTCATCAAGGCTCCCGCAGAAGCCCGGCGGCTCAATGCCGAGCCTCTCTGCCAGCAGTCCCGATGGATGCCTCATAAGTGCTGAGCATATCCAGTCCATAAAGCTCTTCCCCCTGAGTATTGCATATTCGGGAACCTTTTCAGCTGTCTCAGCGCCGTTCATCCAGCGCCTCCCACTGCCGGCAGGGTCTTTTACAGTGCCTGTGATGATAAGCTTTTCCTTAGCCCTGGTAAAAGCCACATACAATATCCTCATTTCCTCAGAGAGACTCTCAAGCCTGATCTTGTATTTCAAAGCCTGCTTGAATATAGAAGGATACCATATCCTGCGTTTATGGTCGATAAAATCAGGCCCTATCCCCAAATCATGGTGTAGCAAAATATCCTTTGTGGTGTCTGTAAGGTTGAAGCCCTTCCCTGTTCCACAGACAAAGACTATGGGAAATTCCAGCCCCTTGCTTTTATGAATGCTCATTATCCTTACAACATCATCCTTTTCCCCCAGGGTCTTTGCGCTTCCCATATCCCCCTGGCTTCCCTTCAGCTTGTTGACAAAGCTGATGAAGTTAAAAAGGCCTTTGAAACTTGATTCCTCATATTGTCTCGCCTTATCGAACAGCAGCCTGAGGTTGGCCTGCCGCTTTACCCCTCCCGGCATGGCGCCAACAAAGCTGAAATATCCGGTATCGTTATACAGATACCATATAAGCTCATCTGTTGACAGGTATAGTGATCGTTCCCTCCACCTGGCAAGATCAGCTATAAAGGCGGAGGCTTTGCTTCCCGCTTCACCTTCTGCCTCTGCAGCCTTCCTCATTGCATCATAGAAGGTGGCCTCACGGTCAAACAGCCTTATGTCTATCAGTTCTTCGGTGCTGAAGCCTGCGATGGGAGATCTGAGTACTGAAAGCATAGGTATGTCCTGGAGCGGATTGTCAATGATCTGCAGCAGCGAAAGCACTGTCGATATCTCAATAGTCCTGAAGTATCCGCTGCCGGTGTCGGTGTATACCGGGATCCCGTACAGGCTCAACTCCTCTGCGAACACATCAGCCCAGTTCCTGGTGGCCCTCATGAGTATCACAATGTCGCTGTATCTGGCAGCCCTGTATTTCCCGGTATCCTTGTCAAAGACCTGGAAACCGGTTCCAAGGCCGCCTACCAGCTCCCTTATCCGCTTTGCGACCAACCTGGCTTCACATTGAACAGAATCAGGACGGTCTTCTGAGCCATCCTCCTGTTCCACTGTCATCTCATCAAGCTCCGAAACAGCTTCACTTTCTGTTTCCTTGCTGTCTATAATATGCAGCTCTACAGGGCCTCCGCTCATATCCCCGGACTCGTCACACTCAGGATATACCGCTCCTGCATAAAGTGCCTCGTCATCTGTGTACTCCAAGTCTCCCAAGCCTTCAGACATTATCTGCCGAAATACATAGTTGACTCCCTTCAGGATATCCTCCCTGCTTCTGAAGTTCTTATTCAGCAGTATTTTCCTGTATCTTGACGAAGAATCTCCTGAATATGTTCTGAGTTTTTTTATGAAGAGCTCCGGTTTTGCCTGTCTGAAACGGTATATGCTCTGCTTCACATCCCCCACCATGAACATATTGGGTCCTCCCAAAGCCTCCCTCGAAGCCATGCCCAATATTACCTCCTGGGTAAGGTTGCTGTCCTGATATTCATCGATATATATCTCCTCAAAGCGCTCCCTCAGGTCAAGGGCTGCCTGTGTCGGCACAGTTTCCCCCTGATCGTTCCTGTCTGTAAGCACCTTCATGCAGTAATGTTCAAGATCGTTGAAGTCGATCAATGACTTCTGCCGCTTCTTGTCCTGGTATTTGGCTGAGAATTCCAGCACAAGGCTGCCCAGGCTTTTCATAACAGGGTATATCTGTCCCATGTCGTCGGCCAGCTCCTGTGAGCTTCCATTGATAAGCTCCTTTTTCAGCTTGTTCAGCTTCCCTTTCACATCATCCCTGATGCCCTTGACTTCTTCCTGTGCCACCAGATCCGCATCCTTGCCGCATCTGGGCAGCCTCGAAAATTCAAGGGTGCTGAATTCATTATAAAGCGAGTCCCAACCAGTGGCGCTTCTGCAAGCCTTCAGCATGGACTCCACCTTAAGTCTGTCCTCCAATAAAATGGACTTATAGGGAAAAAGACCTTCCGACATTTCTACTGTCCTTACGGCAGAATCCAACATTGAGAGAAGCCCTTCAAGCTCCAGCGATATATTCTGCATCAGCACCTCTGCCCACTTGGTTTCTGCAAAATCCATCCCTTCAGTCGCATTGAAGGCCTCCACAGCCTCCTGCAGCCATATCTCCGGCCAGGGATGGCTCTGTATGAATTCATACATGGTAAGCACCAGATCCATCAGCTTTTTGTCGTCCTTGCTTCCGCCATAGCATTCTACCAGGTTCAGGAAATCCTCAGTGCAGTTTTCCGGTTCGTATTTGGATTCTATCAGTTCCTCCAGCGCTTCCAGCTTGAGCAGTACAGCCTCGGTATCGTCTGCTATCCTGAAGGCCGGGTCAAGATCCAGCGTATGAAAATTATTCCTTATTACATCCAGACAGAAGGAATGTATGGTGGTTATGCTGGCTTTTCCCAGCAGTGCCAGCTGTCTCTGCAGGTTCCTGGTATCAGGTTTTTCCTCACGGGAGGCTTCATCAAGCACCTTGGCCAGTGCAGAGCCGATCCTCTCCCTCATTTCTGCCGCTGCAGCATTGGTAAAGGTCACCACCAACAGTCTGTCTATGTCCACAGGCTTGTCGGCACGGGTTATCTTCCTTATTATACGTTCAACAAGGACAGCAGTCTTGCCCGCTCCTGCCGCCGCTGCGACAAGAAGATTGCAGCCCTCCTCCGATATTGCCCTCCACTGCTCCTCTGTCCACTTCCCCGGTTTATTTTTCATGGCCATTACCCTCACCACCTTCTGCAGGCTTGCCGCCCATAAGGGCCCAAACCTCATCGTCCTTCCTGTCATAAAGGTTTCTATATCTGTTATCTTCAAGTCTTGTATCAAACTGGCAGATGGACAGATAACCGCAGTAGGTACATGCAGTCATGCCCTTCCTCCTGTATGGGTTTATGGAAATGTCCCCTTTGAGCATTTCTTCTCCAAGCCTGTACAGAAGCTTCCTGACATGCCTCTTCATTATTTCAAACTTCTCGGCGGATGCCGCAGAGGACCTGCCCAGATCTCCCCCCTTGTTTATCCTGGCCGGTATGATAAGCGAATCTCCATCTATGCCTGTATCCATTTCCTTTATCAGCCTGACATCCTCAAGAAGCAGCCCTTTCATTTTCAGCTCCTTCATTATTGCCTGTTCTATTTCCTCCTTGTCTGCTTCCCTGCCTCCCAGGACGATTGGATCATCAAGTCTGAAATATAGCACTCCTGCCGGAAGCACCGGCTTTCCCGAGGTCTTTTCCAGGCTCTCCGATACTGCATCAAGATAGGTCACAAGCTGCAGCTGTAAGCCGTAGTATACATCCTGAAGCTTGAACTGCTTGTTGCCGGACTTGTAGTCCACTATCCTGAAATATCTGGCTTCCTCTGTATCCAGGCAATCCATCCTGTCTATCCTTCCTGACAATATCATCTTTTCTCCCGATGGCAACACAAGAGTTATGGGTGGAAGCTGTTCATCCTCACCGAAGCCCATTTCGTAGCCCATAGGTTCAAAAGTGCTCCTCCTTATATGCTCGGCTATGAGCCATACCGACCTGGTAAGCACTCTCTTAAGCCTGTCGGCCAGATATCTGTATCTGCTGGAGCTTGAGAAGACCGTTCCGGTCATTTCCTGCACCAGCTCATCCACTATCCTTCCTACCCTTTCTTCGCACCAAGCCCTGTCTATACCCCTCCAGCCTTCGCTGCTCCCGCTCACTTCCCTGGAGAACATGTCTATTACCTGGTGCATGAAGGAGCCCATATCCGGCGCATCAAGCCTTAATATCCTTCTTTCCCTGGCTTTCAGCCCATACTCCACATAGTAGGAGAAGGGGCATGCAGAGTATCTTTCCAGGCGTGATACGCTGGTACGTATATTGCTGCCGTAGAGCTTCCTTACCTGCTCCTGTCTGATCAGACCTACCTGGTTGCTGTAGTCAAAGCCTTCAAGGATCCGTCTGTATTTAGCCTTCCACTCTTCTTCCTTTTTATACCAATGAGTTACCTTCTCCCAAACAGGATCTGCTGCTTTGCCTTCGTTTTTCTGCCTGAGGACTGAAACCAACTCATTGAATGTTGGCATCGGTGCGGAAACATACATTTCTGCGTTTTCCACTGAAGCCCTGACTACCATTCCACTTTCCACATCCATATCCGGAAACATTCTCTTCAGTCTGCTTATTATTATGGAAGGCCGTAATGCCCTTCCTTCCCTGTCCGCTGCGCACCAGCTCAACCTCAGGTACTCTGAGGGTGATGTCAGTGCCGTATATATGAGGTACTGCTGTTCAAAGGTCCTCCCCCTGGTATCAGGCGCCAGCTCTATTCCACAGCCGCCAAGGGTTTCCCTGTCCCTGTCCGAGAGTATCCCCTCCTGCTTGAAGGGCACCGGAAACATTCCGTCATTGGCTCCAATTATATATATTGCTTTTACAGCATGGCTTTTAGACCGCTCAAGGCTTCCTACCAATACCTGATCAAGGGCGGGAGGTATAAGTCCTATATTGTACTCCTCAAAGCCGACGGTAAGCAGCTCAAGGAAAGCCTCCACCTTCACCTCGGTCTCTCCCATGGCTTCAACCACCTGATCCAGCAGCTCCAACAGAATATTCCATACCTGGCTGTATTCATCAGCCCTGTCCAGCTGGCCAGCTTCTTCGAAATGGCTCACTAAAGCCTCCAGCTTGTCTGGGACCTCCAATTCACACAAAAATTCATAAAGTGCCGTACATATTTCCTTCCCGGTGTTTCTGCCCTTTACCTTATAATACAGTTTCTGCAGGGGCGCTGCTGCCTTTCGCCTCACCCGGTCAGCCTCCTGCTGCAGTCCCAGCTCGTATTGGCTTGCAGGAGTTCCGTAGCTCCAGGCCTCTTCCCTGTTCCAGCTGCTCCCCTTTATACCTTTTGCCAGAACATAGTTCTCCAGCAGGTCCGCCTCGTCTCGCCCTATCCCCGCCAACCCGGTCTTCAGATACCGGAATACCGACTCGTAGGACCAGTTGCCGGTGAATATCTCCAAAGCCGATAGCACTAGAAGTATAAGAGGATGTCCCGTAATATCCTTTTTTCTGTCTATGAAGCAGGGTATCCCATATTCCTGGAATACCACCCTTACTACCTTCTCATATAAGGCCAGATCGCCCGTTATTACTGCAATATCCCTGTACCTTAAGCCCTCCTCCCTGCATTTCCTCAGTATCTCCCTGGCGGTGTTCTCCACCTCCTGGTACATGTTGGGAGCCTCATGAAGGCCGATGCAGCTTGTAGCTCCCTTAAAAGCCCCATGGAGATATGTATATAGGTTGGCTTCCAGAAAGGCCAATTCACTGTTGTATTTGAACCTGCCGCTTTTAAGTGCTGAAGGAGGCTCCACAGTCGCTCCCAACTCCCTGGCGAGCCTTGCAAGCTTTACTGATGCTACCTTGGCAGGAAGAAATGCGTCTATATCCTCCAGAGCCTGCTCATCCCCAAGGCAGTCTGTACATAGAGCCACGTTTACTCTGACCGCCTGTTCCAGAAGCCTGGCTATGACTGCATATTCCTGGGGTGTGAATCCCGAAAACTCATCCAGCCATATTTCAGCAGACCTGAATAGCCCGTGCTCTGAAAGCTTTTCCGTCAGCAAGGACAGGTCATCGTCAGCATCAATGTACCTATTATGAAGCTTTTGCTCAAAATCACCGTATATCAAGCCTATATCGTGAAGCTTATCCTTGAGCTGTGGGCTTATGTCAGCCTTATCCAGCCCGTCCAGCATATCCGGCGTAATATTGTATCTCTTGAACTCACTGATGGTGCCACAAAGGGTATTTACAAACCCCCTCTGCCCGGCAGCCCGGCCAAAGACCCTCAAGTCCCCACGGCGTTCCTCCATTATAGTATATGCGAGAATGCTTTTCCCCGCAGGATTGATATGCTTCCTTACTATCCCGCCCACATCAGCCAGCACACGGTGGGAAAGCCTTCCGAAGCTCAGGACCTCCACTCCGTTGATCCCGCTTGCTCCCAGCGCTTTAATAAGCCTTTTCTCTGCCTGGAAGGAAAACTGCTCAGGAACGATCATTATATGCCGGGTGCCTTCGCCCCTCTCCAGACTGCCCTTTATCTCATTCAGGCAGAAGGTGCTTTTACCGCTTCCCGCCCTGCCGTATATTATTCTCAAACTCATATGCATACCTGCCTTTATATCTCTATTGATGCACAACATAAGAAGAATGTGAAATTCGGTTACGGGTTACGCGTTACGCGTTGCGTGTGGAACGGATCGAGAAAGGCTCCGAAGCCCTGCCCGAATACGCGCAACACGAAACGGGACCCCATAGTAGTGACCCTATGCTTGCATCGCGTAACGAAAAATGTGACAATGTCACATTTTTCTATTATTATATCACATTATTTGTCAGCAGTTGATGGCACTGGTTATTCAGGCAGGCAATGCATATTATAGTAATCCTTACGATTCGTGTTGATTTTATATAGACATAATGCTATATTGTTTATATATATACAAACCGAATCCAATATCGTTTGTTTTATTAGGGGGATTATCGATGATTCATACATTTAGTGAGCTTTCAGAGGAACAAAAAAGAAATATTTACCAATTTATAAACAGCTTCGAATATACAGGGGGCTTCGGCAGCTGCGAAGAAATGTCTACTTTCTACGGTAGTATCTCCTTTGATAACGGCAGTAGCCACTTCTCCCTCTGGGAGAACGGCCAGCCCGTAGGAACTCTTGGTATAGTAGCAAAGGAAGCCGCTATACGGAATGAAATATTCCTAACAGCAATATTTCTGAAGGAGTCGGAAAAGGACAGGCTGCCTCAGCTGCTGTCCGAATCAAATGAATACTGTTGCGGAATAAGCGCCGGCAGCTACAAGCTGGGCCTGAACCAAGACAGGTATTATCTGATGCCTGTGGTAAAAAGCTGTGGTTTCAATGAGGTATACAGATATTATGAGATGAGATACACCGGCAGCGACGCGTACTTGCCACAGGAAGCAGAGCAATGCTTCAGAAGCCTCACGCCGGAAAATATCAGGGATTTCCAGCGGGTACACAATGCGGCCTTCCTGCTGGCGCCTAATGGGGCTGCCATTGAAAACAGCGAGCTTCCGGAATACCTGGAGGAATACGGAGGAAGCAGTCTCGCAGGCATTTACTACCAATCCGGCATTGCTGCAGGAGTATATATGCTTAAGCTAAAGGACAATGAAGGCTATATAGACGGTATAGGCGCAGACCCCCGGTTTCATGGGCAGGGTATCGGAAAGAAACTGCTGCTATGGTCCATACAAGTACTTCAGCAGGCAGGTGCAAAAAAAATAAGCCTCTCTGTATTCGACAGCAACAGAAGGGCTTTTGATATGTATATAAGACAGGGTTTTCAGGTCGAAAGAGAACACTCTGTATGGTTTGAAAAGCAAAGGGCAGCTGCGCAATAGCAGCTGCCCTTAGCCTCTATAGCCTATTATCGCGGCGCCTATTGCCCCTGCGAACTGTGAATCCTTGTGGGTTTCGATCCTGTGCTTCAGCTTTTTTGAAAGGATCTCCCTGATCAGCCCGTTATGGGAGACTCCTCCTGTAAAAAGCACCTGGTCATTGATCTGTATCCTGCTTGTAAGGTGAGTTATCTTATTGGATATGGAGTGCAGTATACCCGACGCAACCGCCTCCTTGGTGGCTCCCTGTGAAAGCAGGCTTATGACCTCGCTTTCAGCAAAAACAGCGCACATACTGTTTATATCCCTGGGCACCGAATCTGAAGCCAGCTTTTCCAGCTGATCCACCTCTGTCTCCAGTACATTGGCCATGACCTGCAGGAAGCGTCCGGTACCTGCTGCGCACTTGTCGTTCATCATGAATTCAAGTACATTTCCCTTATCATCTATTGCTACCACCTTACTGTCCTGGCCGCCAACATCAATTACCGTACGGGCTTCAGGATGCAGAAACGCCGCCCCCCTTGCATGGCAGGTTATTTCCGTTACCTTCCTGGTGGCAAAGGGCACTGATACTCTTCCATAGCCGGTGGCAACGACCGAAGCAATATCCCCGTCCTTTAGCCCTGTATCAGCCAAAAGCCTTCTGTACAATTCTACTCCGGTCTCTTTGGGATTCCAGCCTGTAGGCATAAGCAGCCTGCTCATTATTTCACCGTCATATGCAACAGCCTTGGCGCATACAGAGCCTATATCTATTCCTACACTTATCATAGGTGTTCCTCTTCCACTTTCTGTATATTCATATGAACCTAACCTCAGGCTTCCTGGCAGGCAGGCTTTTGAAGCCTTCGACACCGACTCCGTGCTTCTCTGTCAAAAGCTTGATCACAGCCTCATCCTCATATGCATATTTGATGGATATGCCGCAGCATTTGCTCAGCTCTCTTGGAGTGGGAACGATGGTATAGCCTATGCCTTCTGCTTTCAACAGCTTCTCCAGCTTCAAGCCCTCTGTTACATTGGGAAAAAGTATATAATAATTGTTTGCTTCCACTATTTCAACATCTCCAGGAATGCTTCTATTCTCGTCTGCAGTTGTGCAGTATCGTCATTGCTGTAGTCTGTCTCAATGAAAATAACCGGGACTCCAGCTTCCTTCAGAGCTTTTTCCACCTGCCTGTATTCAACATTGTAGGTGTGGCAGAACTGAAGATTGCAATATACTACCCCGTCAGCGCCGAATTCCTTTGCAAGCCTTACTACATCCTCTTCCCTGCCTTTGTTGGGAGTGAAGCATGCGCAGTTGATGTTGAGATATCTGTCCGCTAGGGCTTTTATCATGCCCTCCATTGTTGTCTGCGTCTCATCCACTTCATTTTCAAAGTATCTTGTTCCGGTGCAGGTCTCCTCGCAGACGACCACAGCACCACTCTCTTCGATTATATGATGCATCTTCCAGTTCGGTATAGCCATAGGAGTTCCGGTTATCATTATTCTTGGGCTCTTTTCAGATGCCACACCAATGCCCTGCTTTATCCTTTCCTCCAGCTCATCACAGAGCTTGCCGGTCATCTCAATGAATCTCTCGGGATTATCATAGAAAGCTATCTGTGATATCAGAAGGGCATCCTTACCGCTTATGGGAACATTGAGCGCCTTTCTCGCATCATACAGCCTCCGCAGGACAGCCCGCTTTCTGTTGCAGAGCTTTATGGCGTTTGCCAGTTTATCCTCGGTAATTTTATTTCCTGTCAGCTCCTCAAGCACCTGCTTGTATTCTTCTATTTCCTCAGCCCATTTTTTATAATCCTTGTCCCTCTTCATCTGGGGAAGATCCATAACATGAACGGGTGCATATTCTCCGAGTATCTCATATGCCTTTTTCTTTGCGTCGCAGGTGGTCTCCCCTGTCAGAAGGTCGCAGGACTGGAAGTAAGGGCAGGTTCCGCCTACCTTGGCTCCCACGATTGCTTTTACAAGTGGACAGATATTCCTTGGGAGCACCTTTTCTCCATCCTCGATCCAGAACTGTGAGCCCCCGCAGAGTCCCACACCGATAGCCCCCGATGCAAGAATAAGCTCATCAGGCACAAATACGCAGAAGGTACCAACCACCTTCCCCCCTGACTTCCTGTGCTCGTCCAACTCCTTGATCCTGAGTCCATGGACTTCAGATACCACAAAATTGTAATAGTTCATCCCTTCAGGCCTGTTTTCCTGGGTCAGGTATACTCCGCCATACAGTTCGGGAAGCACCGAGCAAAGCACATCATGCTTTTCCAGATCCATTCCCAGGCTTGCCCAAAGCTCTCTGTAATCTGCCAAACAAAAAACCCCCTTATAAAACTAAATATTTACATAAATATTTTATCTTATATGGGGGTCATATTAGTAATTGATTATTTCTATCTTATTTTCAGTGACTATTGGAAATATCTATAAGCAGCATTATGCGACATTCCCTACTTCCCGCTTCCTATAATGCTTATCCTGCTTATCTGGCTCCGGTCGAGGAACCTGATAGGCAGCTTGCTGGTGCCTGCACCACTATCAATATATAGCAGACTGCCGTTCTCCAGTCTGAAGCTGCCCTTGTCGTATTTGGGAAAAAGCCCTTCTCCCGGTTCAATGACCGCACCTATGAAAGGAAGTCTTATCTGCCCTCCATGGGTATGGCCGCACAGTATAAGGTCAGGGGCGTAACCCTCCAGTCTTCTTCTGATCCTGGGCGAATGTGCCAGCAATACAGTATACCTTTTGCTATCCATACCTCTCATGGCTTTTTCTATATTATCCCTCCGTCGAAAAGGGTCATCCACCCCGCAGAGACCAATGTCTACTCCTGCCAGGCTGACGGTCATCCCCTTGTTGTTCAGCAGCCTTACCCCTAGGGCTTGTAGCCTGGCGAGGAGAAGGGTCTTTCCGTCATTGGCCCACTCATGGTTGCCGGACACGAAATATATTTCAGGGCATATGCTTTGCAGCTTCTCGATAAAAGCATATATACCATTCAGCTCCCTGGTGCCTCTGTCAATCAAGTCACCTGTCAGAAGGATAGCATCGGGCTGTATCTTAGCTGCTTCCTTCAAGATAGTTTCAGCTATTCTCCCCCTGGAACTGCCGTGGAGATCACTTATCTGCAGCAATACGATTTCCTTATCCTTCTTCAGCTTCTCTGTGTATATCCTTAGCTCCCTTACCAAAGGGAAATTCACCTCAAAAGCCACATCCATAGCTACAAGGATCATTACTGCGGCCAGTACTCTTATGATTTTGTCAAACAAAGCATACAGCCCCCTTGAATATGATCAGTCTACTTCACAGTACATTCCAGTATACCACTAAATCCTGCCATATATTCTGTGTCCCATATAAAATCACTGCTTCATCCCTTGGTCAGATTGTAATGAAGGTCTGATTCTGATAGAATTTATATATATGTTTGCGGCGAATAAACACTAATGTAGATTGTTTCGCCGCAAAAAAAATTAAGGTAACACAAATCTGTTTCAGCAAAGCTAAAACAGATTTTGTCTAGTAAACTTACTGAAGGGACTTTATTATGAATTATATTGCAGCAAAATTTAAAAACGACCGTTGGAGGTCAATAGTATTCCTGGTAGCAGCCTCCCTGCTTTGGAGCACAGGCGGCTTGCTTATCAAATCTGTGCAGTGGAACCCAATGGCGATCTCGGGTATGAGAAGCCTTATAGCCGCCTTGATAATGCTTGTGGTGATAAGGAAGCCCAATACGCAGTTCAACCGGTACAAGGTCGGAGGAGCCTTTGCATATGTGGGCACCGTCCTGCTTTTCGTCATAGCAAACAAACTAACGACCGCAGCTACTGCAATACTTCTTCAGTATACGGCACCGATATATGTGGCGCTTTTGGGAGCCTGGTTCCTGAAGGAACGTACCACCAGGCTGGATTGGATCGCTATAGTGATGGTTTTTGGAGGCATGTTCCTCTTTTTCATTGACGAGATGTCACCGGGAGGTATGCTAGGCAATATTTACGCTATAATAAGCGGCTTCTGCTTTGCCTGCATGGTGCTGCTGCTTAGGAAGCAGAAGGATGGATCACCTCTTGAATCGGTATTCTGGGGAAATGTGCTTACAGCAATAGTAGGCATTCCGTTTATGTTCTCCTCCATGCCGGATCTCAGAAGCTGGATAGCACTGCTGCTTATGGGCGTCTTTCAGCTTGGAACGGCCTACATACTATATGCTATGGCAATAAAGCATGTGACAGCCCTTGAGGCGATACTGATACCGGTGATCGAACCACTGTTGAACCCGGTCTGGGTATTCCTGGTAATCGGAGAAACTCCCGGCCCCTGGGCTTTTGTAGGAGGCATCATAGTTCTTACGGCAATAGTGGGCAGAAGTGTAATTACTGCATTGAGGGAGAATCGCAGAGCAGAAGGTAACACAGATTTGTAGAAGAAAGGATTTGATTTATGCTTTTTTTAGTCAAGTTGATTTTTTCGGTTTTCTGCCTTATAGGCATAATAAACCCTGAGCTTTCGTGGAAAATATCAGAGGGATGGAAATTCAAGGATGCGGAACCCAGCGAGATGTATCTTTTCGCCACCCGGGCGGCATCCGTTATAATACTTATTTTTATTTGGCTTGTATTCCCAAGGATCTAGTAAAAGGACCCCGTCAATTCTGACGGGGTCCTTTATTCCAGACTTTATACTCTTTCCACCTTCATCCCTGTCTCATGTCCGTTAAGGTCTTGTGCCTCAAGTCCTGCATCCTTCACCCTCCGAACGTTGTCCGCCAGGGTCTCTGTCTTGATGTATTCCATGAAGGCATCTACTGCACTTGATATTTCATCGTCACCGTCAAAGTATATGTTTATCCTGTCCATCATCTCATAGTTGTTGTTCTTTCTCATCTGCTGCACCTTGGAGATGAACTCTCTTGCATAGCCTTCTTCAATAAGCTCCTTGGAAAGGTGTGTATCAAGGATCACGAAGAGGTTGTTTTCCATTTCGACTGTAAAGCCCTCCTTGGCTGCTATGCTTATCAGGACATATTCCTTGTTGATCTCAAAGGTTTCTCCGTCCAGCTCCAGTTTCATGGTCTCTCCTGCCTCAAGCTTCGGTGCATATACCGATGCGTCCAGCTCCTGCAGTACCTTGGCAAAGGTCTTTATCTTCGCGCCCAGTATTGAGCCTGCAAACTTATAGTTGGGCTTCAGACTGAAGTTCATGTATTTGTTCAGGTCCTTCTCAAAGATTACTTCCTTTACGTTCAATTCTTCCTGAATAAGCGGTATCAGGTAGGATATTAGGGCTTCATATTTTGCATCTATGAACACCTGCTGTATCGGCTGACGGACCTTTATCCTTACCTGTTCCCTTGATGCCCTTCCAAGGCCTACCAGGCTCCTTACCAGGTCCATCCTCTCCTCCAGCTTGTCGTCTATGAGTCCTTCATCCGCCACAGGGAAATCAGCCACATGTACTGATAACTCTCCTGTAAGGTTCCTGTAAATTTCCTCTGAAAGATATGGTGCAAAGGGAGCTACAAGCTTTGCTACCCCAACCATGACTTCATAGGTCGTGTTATAAACCGCCTTTTTATCCTCTGTAAGCTCTGTATCCCAGAATCTTCTCCTGGAACGTCTGATATACCAGTTGGATAGATCTTCATTAACAAAGTTCTGTATCTTTCTTACTGCCCTGTTAAGGTCATAGATCTCAAGCTCGTTGGTGACCTCCCTTACCAGGTTGTTGTACTTGGAAAGCATCCACCTGTCAAGCTCCGGACGATCCTTGTAATCTACGAAGAAATCCTTCGGATCTATGCTGTCGGTGTTGGCATACAGTGTAAAGAAGGTATGCACATTTTTCAGGGTGCCGAAGAACTTACTGAGCACCTCCTTCAGGCCGTCCTCATCAAACTTTGTGGTCGACCATACAGGAGATACATATAGCATATACCATCTTAAAGCATCTGCGCCGTACTTGTCGAACATTTCAAACGGGTCAACGGTGTTACCCAGAGACTTGGACATTTTCCTTCCATCCTTATCTACCAGGTGTCCGCCTACAAGAACATTCTTGTACGGAGCTGTCTTCATCACAAAGGTGGATATGGCGATCAGCGAATAGAACCAACCTCTGGTCTGATCTATACCCTCGCAGATATAATCGGCCGGGAACAGCTCGCTGAAGTTCTCCTTATTCTCAAAGGGATAGTGATGCTGTGCAAAAGGCATTGCCCCACTGTCAAACCAGCAGTCTATTACTTCCTTTACCCTGGTCATGGTACCGCCGCATTTTTCGCACTTAAGGTGTACATCATCCACATAAGGCCTATGCAGGTCTATGCTCTCATCTATTTTCTCAATTGCCCTTTCCACAAGATCTTTCCTGGAGCCGACTGATGACGTGTGACCGCAGCCGCACCTCCATATATTCAATGGAGTGCCCCAATACCTGTTTCTGGACAGTGCCCAGTCATTTACGTTTTCAAGCCAGTTGCCAAAGCGCTTCTCCCCTACATAATCCGGGAACCAGTTAACTGCGTTGTTGTTTGCAACAAGCTCATCCCTGAGCTTGGTCATTTCTATATACCAGCTGGGCTTTGCATAATAAAGCAGTGGAGTCTTGCATCTCCAACAGTGGGGATAGTTGTGCTCCATCTTTTCCTTTTTGAAAAGCTTGCCCTCTACGGCCAGCCACTTTATCACCTCAGGGTCGGCGTCTATTACAAACTGACCCTCCCACGGTGTTGCTGTAAATTTGCCCGCTTCGTTTACCGGCTGAAGCACCGGCAGGTCATATCTTCTTCCCGTATTGTAGTCGTCTTCACCGAAGGCGGGTGCAGTATGGACTATACCCGTACCATCCTCAGTAGTAACATAGTCAGCCACTGTTACATAGAAGGCCTTCTTATCTGCTGCTACAAAAGGCATCAGCTGTTCATACTCCATATACTCAAGCTCTGTGCCCTTAAGCTCCTGTAGCACTTCGAACTCTTCACCCAACACCTTCTTGGCCAAAGTCTTCTCTACGTAGTATACTTCATCATTCTGCCTTACCTTAAGGTAGGTCTCCCTTGGATTTACAGTAAGGGCTACGTTGGACGGCAAAGTCCATGGTGTTGTTGTCCATACCAGGAAGTACTCATCAGCACCCTTCCTCTTGAATTTTACTATTACTGTAGTGGTCTTTATTTCCTTATAGCCTTGGGCTACTTCATGGGAAGCAAGTCCTGTTCCGCATCTGGGGCAGTAGGGTGATATCTTGTAGCCCTCGTAGATATAGCCCTCTTCCTTGAATTTGTTGAGTATCCACCATACTGATTCGATATAGTCGTTTTCATAGGTAACGTATGGATGATCCAGGTCTATGAGATATGCCATCTTTTCAGTCATATCCCTCCACTGTCCAACATACTTGAAAACAGATTCACGGCATTTCTGGTTGAATTCCTTTATGCCGTACTTTTCAATATCCTGTTTGCCTGAAAGCTGTAGTTGCTTTTCAACTTCGATCTCTACAGGCAGACCGTGGGTATCCCAGCCGGCCTTCCTTTTTACCTGATAGCCCTTCATGGTTTTGTAGCGGCATACCGTATCCTTGAGAGTCCTTGCAATGACGTGGTGTATTCCTGGTCTGCCGTTGGCAGTCGGAGGTCCTTCGTAGAAAATGAAAGGCGTCTTGCCCTCTCTGGCTTCTATGCTCTTGTGGAGAATGTCTATTTCCTCCCAATACTCCCTTATGTCCTTTTCATTTTCAGCAGCCCGTTTGTCCGATAAAAACTTGAACTTATCCATATAAAACATCCTTTCTGAATTGTATGTATACTAATTTTTTACAAGGTATATAATTGTATGCAATTGGAACAAATGCGGCCGCAGACCGCGTTTGAAGCCCATGTGCCATATCCTTCGGAAATTCTGGCACGGGCAGTTAAATCTAGGGTTTTTATTGTATAGGAAAGTTATACATTCCTATACAATAAAAAATCCCTTTGGCTAAAAGCCAAAGGGACGATATTATACCGTGGTACCACCCAGTTTATGCGAAAATGCAAGCATATGACGCATCACTCTTCCGCATATAACGCATGCCTGCGAAGGAGCTTACTGTACTTCAGCCCGCCGGCTCCAAGGTGATCTTCATAGACCGTCAAGTGGCAATCTTTCACCCTGCGACTGCCTCTCTTTGAAATGTGCGGTTTACTACTTTCCTCTTCAATGCCTTTAGTATTTTTTGTAGCTTCCATAAATTATATATCATAAGCATTTGGGATGTCAAGATTTTATATATTCAACAATCATAATCCATATCGCTGATTATGTTGTACTTTCTGGCCTTGGTTGCAACGGTCTTGTGGGTCACCCCAAGGGCTTTTCCCGTGGCGTTGAAGCTGCCGAAGCGTTCAAGGGCACATTTGATTATCTCTCTCTCGTATTCTTCCAGCGTTGCTATTTTGCCCGATTCTCCGATTTTTATCAGCTTATTTCCGCCATTGTTTTCATTTATATCGTATAGTCCTGATATTTCCGAAGGCAGGTCGGAGAGCGATCAGCCTTTCTACAAGATTCTCCAACTCCCTGACATTGCCTGGCCAACCATATCTCTGCAAACAGCTCTCCGCTTCGCCGGAAAACCTTATACGGGCTTTGCCGGTTTCGGCTCCCAGCTTATCGATAAAATGCTGCACAAGCATCGGTATGTCCTCTCTCCGTTCACATAAGGAGGGCAAATATATAGGAATTACATTTATTCTATAGTAAAGATCTTCCCTGAAATCACCTTTATCAATGGCTTCTTCAATTCTGCGGTGGGTGGCTGCTATAATACGTATATTGCACCTTATGGTCTCATTACCGCCAACCCTCTGAAACTCCCTTTCCTGTATGACTCTGAGCAGTTTGACCTGCATTTCAACAGGCATGTCACCGATTTCATCCAGAAATATAGTTCCCCCGTTTGCCTGTTCGAACTTTCCGATCTTTCTTTTTAGAGCGCCTGTAAATGCCCCCTGTTCATAGCCGAAGAGCTCCGACTCAAGCAGCGTACCAGGAATTGCCCCGCAGTTTACAGTCACAAAGGGGCCATTGACTCTTGAGCTGTTGCAGTGTATTGACTTTGCCACCAGTTCCTTTCCGGTACCGCTGCTTCCCCTGATAAGGACAGTAGACGATGTTTTTGAAGCTTTGTAGGCGATATCCAATACATCCTTCATTGCCTTGCTGCAGGCAATTATATCTCCGAACCTGTCCCTATAGTCCAACTCTTCGTTGCTATCCATTGTCTTAAGCTCTACAACCCCTTCACAGCACCTATCACTAACAACCGACAGCTCTTCCCTATATATTGCGATTATGCCCTTGAAAACATGCTCTGAAAATATGGGGGATGCTGATGCGCTTATATTGAAGCCCGCCTTGCCGTTTTTCAGCAGTCCCTTTGCCGCCTTGCGTTCCCGCAGCGCCCTAAGCAATACTCCGTCATTCTTACACTCAAAAACACTGCTTCCTTCTGCAGGCCTGTTTTCTATCCTGAGCATTTCCTCATAAGCTCTGTTGACATAGCAGAGCTGACCCAACTCATTGATAATACATACTCCATCCGAAATATTGTCGAACAGCTCCCCATAGCCATATTCCCCACTGCTTCCGCCGCTCTGCAGCGATCTTATATTCAGGTTTGTGACTCGAGATGTTTTCATTATCAACACCCCCCTGCATTGTTAAATGCTCCTTGCTGATATTATATTCGCCCCTGTACCCAGTATATTTTCAACTATGATTCCGCCTATATGGACAGGTGACTCCACTTCCACAGAATTCAGCACTTTCATACAGTCAAATATTCTATCCTTAGGTATAGGCGAATCGCTCCTGACCGGTAATCTTTTGCAGCGGCCGCCCTTCAGCCTTACAGTTGTAGTAAGGACTCTTGTAGGATCTGACAATTCCTTAATACCGTACTTTTCACCCCTGCTGCAGGCATTTCCGGAAACTGTCCAGCCTTTGGAGCCTCCATCTCCGGAAACAACCATCTGACACCCCATTGGACATACAATACAAATGATCTCCTTATCTCCCATATCATGCACCTTCTTTTTCAACATCTACAGTAAGCAATGACTTTGCCTTTTCCTTTACCAGCTTGGCATCCAGGATAATGTGCTCCATTTCCCCGGGTGTGAGCCTCTTTCTCTGAATTACCTTCACTTTTTCACCGTCGAGCCTTACCACCAGCTTCTTATCCTTATATATATCATCCACCCTCATAAAAAGCTCCAGCTTATCCTCCAGGTTATCCGGCCTTACCAGCTGCGGCACTATATATCTTATCCCCGCTCCCGGCCTGACATCTATCGTACTCTCAAGCTTTGGCAGCAAGCCTTTTACATATCTGGCAGCATTTCTTCCCGCCCTTCTGCTCTCCTCTGTGACGAAGTCTACCAGATCATGGACCTGCAGAACATTTCCGCAAGCAAAAATACCCTCTACACTGGTCTCCATCGCCTCATCCACAACAGGTCCGCCGGTAGTAGCATCCAGCTTTAGCCCTGCACATTTTGAAAGTTCGTTTTCTGGTATAAGTCCTACCGAAAGCAGCAGGGTATCACATTCAACATACTCTCTTGTTTCCGGAAGGGCTTTTCTGTTTTCGTCCACCATGCAGTAAGCTATGCCCTCAAGCCTTTCCTTACCGTGTATTTCCGTCACGGTGTGCTTGAATAGCAGCGGAATGCCGAAGTCATCCAGGCACTGCACCTTGTTCCTTATTAGGCCGCTGGAATAAGGGAGCAGCTCCAGTACAGCCTTTACTTCAGCCCCTTCTAGCATTAGCCGTCTGGCCATTATCATTCCGATATCCCCGGAGCCCAGGATCACTATTTTTTTCCCTACCATATAACCCTCAATGTTTACAAACCGCTGTGCGGTACCAGCAGTGAAAATACCTGAAGGCCTGGTGCCGGGTATGTTCAGTGCCCCCCGCGGTCTCTCCCTGCAGCCCATTGCAAGTATGACAGCCTTTGCCCCTACTATTGATACTCCTTCATCGGTATTGATCATGGTGACCCTCTTGTCACCATCAATGCCAAGCACCATGGTATCCAACCTATACTCTATCCCAAGCTCTTCAAGCTCTTTGATAAACCTCTCGGCATATTCCGGCCCTGTCAGCTCCTCCTTGAAAATATGCAGACCAAAGCCATTGTGTATGCATTGCTGCAGGATCCCACCCAGCTCCTTCGCTCTTTCCACCAGCAGGATATCCTTTACGCCATACTTTCTCGCTTCTATAGCAGCAGCAAGTCCGGCAGGCCCTGCGCCTATTACAACCACTTCATATTCCCTTAACACCGTATCACCTCCCATATAATCAGCGAATATCCTTTACTTCCGTTTCAGGCTCTACATTCTCCTTGGTGGGATGATCAAGTATATAAGACCCCTTTTTTTCTTTTACAACAGCTGTGATATCTATGTTCAACTCCCTTGCCAGTATTTCCATGACCCTGGGGCTGCAGAAACCACCCTGGCACCTTCCCGAGCCGGGCCTGACCCGTCGTTTGACCCCATCTACAGTCCTCGCTCCTACCTTCCTGTGTATTGCATCGACTATCTCACCCTCCGTGACCGTTTCGCACCTGCAGATCACCCTTCCGTACCTTGGATCTTTATCTATAAGAGCCTGGCGCTCTTCCGCATTCAGTTCACCGAACCTTGCCAGCCTGCGCCTTTCCGCAACGTAATCGTCCTTTTCCTCAAAACCACCATCAATTCCCGCAAGCATCCCGGCAACATATTCAGCTATGGCAGGGGCTGAAGTAAGCCCGGGAGATTCTATCCCTGCAACATTTATAAACCCCTTTGCCCCGGCTGCCTCCTCTATCATGAAATCATCCCTTTCGCACCTTGCACGGAGACCTGAAAATCCGGTAATGATCGCATTATATGGCAGATGCGGTACTGACTTCTCAGCTCCTTCCCAAATAAATCGCAGTCCCTCAGAGCTGGTCCCGAAAGCCTCCTTGTCCGGCAGATCTTCCGCATTGGGACCTATCAGGAGGTTGCCGTGGACCGTGGGTGAAACCAATATTCCTTTTCCCAGCTTGGAAGGGCACGGAAACACAACAGTTTTCACAATATCTCCGACACTCTTGTCGAATATGTTATACTCACCTCTTCTGGGTGAAATGCTGAAGCTTTCGTCCGATACCATATCGTTTATCCGGTCTGCATGCAGGCCGGCACAGTTTATCACATACCTGGCGTCTATGACCCTTTGGTCGGTATATAATCTGTAACCTTCTGCCAGCTTCTCTATATTCCGGACCTCGTTGTCCAGAAGTACTTCCACTCCGTTCTCCGCAGCATTTTCAGCCTGGGCAATGGCAAGCTCCCATGGGCCGACCACACCGCAGGTCGCTGCATACAGCGCACCCATTACATCCTTGTTTATCCTTGGCTCGGCTTCCAGCACCTTATTTCCGTCCCATATTTCCATCCCGCTGATTCCATTTGCGATACCCTGCTCATACAACTTCCTGATGGTCTGCATATCATCCTCGCTGAAAGCCAGTACAAGAGAACCTATTCTTTTGAAAGGGACGTCCAATTCCTCACACAGCCTGTCGTACATCGGATTTCCCAGGGCATTGAACCTTGCCTTCAGGGTACCCGGCTTTGCATCATAGCCTGCGTGCACAATGGCGCTGTTTGCTTTTGTTGTACAATCCGCGACATCAGGCTCTTTTTCCACGAGGACAGTATCCAACCTGTACCGAGAAAGGACCCGCGCTATTGAGCAGCCGATTATACCCGCACCTATCACAGCCA
Source organism: uncultured Clostridiaceae bacterium (assembly GCA_964574195.1). Classification (GTDB taxonomy): domain Bacteria; phylum Bacillota; class Clostridia; order Lutisporales; family Lutisporaceae; genus BRH-c25. The sequence continues at coordinate 30,529 of CAZNMO010000020.1, forward strand.
CGTCATACATTCCCATTCCTCCCATTATATCCGGTGCAATGAAAAAGAGCCGCACCAAGCCAGGCCTGTCATTCCACAGGTCCTGCTCATGCGGCTCTCCAAATCTCATGCGCCGGTATTGAATTGTTAATTATTTATATGCTAGAGAATGGATTTTTATTAATCCAATTCCCATTTTAATGCTCTGTTGACCGCTTTCTTCCAGCCTGCATACTTGCTGGCTCTGTCTTCTTCAGGCATATCCGGTGCGAAGGTCTTGTCAACATTCCACTTCTTTGCGATCTCATCCTTATCAGACCAGTAGCCTACTGCCAGTCCGGCAAGGTAAGCAGCACCCAAAGCCGTGGTCTCTGTTACCACAGGTCTGTCAACCGGAACACCGAGGATATCGGACTGGAACTGCATCAGGAAGTTGTTGGCAACTGCGCCGCCGTCAACCTTCAGGGACTGCAGCTGGATCCCGGAATCCTCCTGCATTGCTTCAAGTACGTCTCTTGTCTGGTAGGTGATGGATTCAAGAGTTGCCCTTACAAGATGGTTCTTGTTGGCTCCGCGGGTAAGACCCAGAACTGCTCCTCTTGCATACATATCCCAGTACGGTGCGCCAAGGCCAACAAACGCAGGTACAACATATACTCCGTTTGTATCAGGAACTGCTGCTGCCATTGCTTCACTTGCTGCAGCATTTTCAATGATCTTCAGCTCATCTCTCAGCCATTGTACTGCTGCACCGGCGACAAATATGCTGCCTTCAAGCGCGTACTCCACTTTTCCGTCCAGGCCCCAGGCTATTGTGGTAAGCAACCCGTTGTTTGAGCCTACCAGTTTTTCTCCGGTGTTCATAAGCATGAAGCAGCCTGTTCCATATGTGTTCTTTGCCATACCGGGATGGAAGCATGCCTGCCCAAACAGTGCGGCCTGCTGGTCTCCTGCAGCTCCTGCTATCGGTATCTCAGCACCAAACAGCTCTTTTACGGTATAACCGTATACACAGCTTGAAGGTTTTGCTTCCGGAAGTACCGAAGCGGGTATGTTGAGTTCCTTGAGTATATCCTCATCCCATGCAAGGGTGTTGATGTTGAACAGCATTGTTCTGGATGCATTGGAGTAGTCCGTTACATGGTTCTTTCCACCCGTCAGGTTCCATATAAGCCATGTATCGATGTTTCCAAAGAGCAGATCTCCTCTTTCAGCCTTTTCTCTGGCTCCTTCAACATTATCCAATATCCATTTTACCTTTGTTCCCGAGAAATAAGCATCAACTACAAGTCCGGTCTTCTGTCTGATGCTGTCGGCCAACCCCTTTGCCTTCAGGTCGTCACATATGGGTGCAGTTCTCCTGCACTGCCATACTATTGCATTATAAACCGGTTTCCCAGTGTTCTTATCCCATACGACTGTGGTTTCCCTCTGGTTGGTAATACCTATTGCAGCTATCTGGTCTGCACCTATCCCTGCCTTGTCAAGTGCTTCCCTTGCAACCCCGCTCTGGGTGCCCCATATCTCCATGGGATCATGCTCAACCCAGCCTGCCTTCGGGTAAATCTGAGTGAATTCCTTCTGGGCAACACTCACTATCTTCCCGTCATTGTCAAATACAATTGCCCTCGAGCTTGTCGTTCCCTGGTCCAATGCCAGTATGTACTTACTCACTGTATTCCCTCCATTCCTATTGGTTTATAGCTAAAGTCCTTTTTCAATAAAAGTGATATTGATATTATATATCAATTTGCTGCTGTTGAAATCTATAATACGCAGGAAATTATGAAACCGCCCAATGTACCGCCTATTATCGACATAAGTGCCGTATTAAGGCCTTCTCCCAATTTATCACCGGATACAAGGGAAGCTGTAAACAAACCGAAGCCTGCTGCCCAGGCCATATCTATCCAAGCAGTGCCTGACTGGAATATAAAACCTACTCCATGATTCAATGTCCAACAGGTACCAACTATGAAGCCTGCTGCCATCCATCCTCCGATGGGGCCCCAGTTTTCTACCATCTTACCCCAGGCGAGCCTTATAATAAATGGGAATATAAAAGCCCCTGCCAAGGTTGCAATAATATTCTGAATGGTCATTAGATAACCTCCTTCCCATTAATTTCATTCTTCTTTTTTATCCGGTGTAAATCATCTATTTATCTATAGTATAATGATATACTAGGCTTTCGCTTTCTCTGCCAGATACTTCTGCAGCTTTGCAGCTGTGAATCCGCCGAGCATGCCGCCTATGATAACAGTTATAAGTGTGGGTAATGAAGAAATACCAGCCTGGATCCCGTTGTTGAATACGTCTCTCATTGTACCGGCTACACCTATACCAAGAGCCATATCTATCCACGCACCATTGTTATGCAGAATTCCTATGTTGTGGTTCACAAACCACATGGTACCTATGATTATAAACCCTGCGAACCAACCTCCGGCTATACCGTATTTTCCTGCAAAAGCACCCCATACACTCATTACAAACATGCCGGCAATAGCTGTACCTATAATGGTTCCTAAATGTTTCATTTTTTCACCTCCTTTCAGTACGAACTATAAACCTTACTACCCATTCTTAATGCCTACATATACCAGACAGCCCTGTTGCTTGTGGATATCCCCATTGCTCCTGCATTGAGGCTTGCAATCGCATCCTCCTTGTCAATGATAAGGCCTCCGGCAATAAGCGGTATCTGGGTTTCTGCATGTATCCGCCTTATTGCCTTGGGCATTATCCCCGGAAGTATTTCAATAGCCTCAGGCCTTGTTGAGTGTATTGACTTTATGCCCGTGTCCAGGGACATGGAGTCCAGGATAAAAAGCCTTTGAATAGCGAATATATTGTTTTCTCTTGCGGTCCTTACCAGGTTTCCTCTGGTTGTGATGATCCCATCAGGTTTGATATATTCGCTGATATATTTCAATGCATACTCATCCTTGGATAAGCCATCGATCAAGTCCAGGTGTACCAGTATGCACTTATCATTTTTTTTACACTTCTCCACCAGGTCCTTAATATTTATGATGTTGCCTGTCAGCAGGAAGATCATCTTGCAGGGTGATGCAATGGCCATATCAAGCTTCTCTAGATTGTTTACTGCTGCTATTACCGGATTTTTCTGTATGATGGCAATGAACCTACTATACATGCCCAGCCCCTCCTGATTTAATATATTAGCAAATAGCATGCCAGCTTTTGTATTGCTTCGAAACTCTCATTTCCCCTTGCCTTACTCATCTCTTTTGATACTTTTTATCAAGTGGTTATATGTTTACGGGATTTGGTTGGTAAAAAGTATCAACCCTCAGATATAGGTTTTTGTTTTAGATTAATATTGTAATATGATTTTTCGATTGAATATAGAACAAAACCAACTAAAAAAATATACAAGCTGTTATCCGCAAAATGGATCGCATCCAAAACGCATAAAAAGAAGAGAAGCCTGATTTCTCAAGCTTCTCACCTCTGTATATATCGTATATCCTATTTGTTCAATATGGAATATGCCCTGTCAATATATATTATGGCATTATAATTCTTATACTTGGCTTTTATAGCCGAAGATACTTTCTGCGACAGCTCCTTTGCCATTTTCTCATCATATTCATAGGGTACAACCAGGTCAAATATGAGATTCATATGCTCTTCGCCGCCTACGATCCTAAAGTCATGTATAGTCAGCTCATTATGGAGCCCGGTTATTATCTCCATGATTTTTCCCTGTGTTTCCTGTACCAGCTTATCATCTGTATTTATAGGATCCATGTGTATTACCATATGGATGTCAAGTGCTTTTGATATCTCCTGCTCAGCCAGGTCTATTATATCATGGGCTTTCATGATATCAGTTTTTGCGCAAATTTCTGCATGCAAAGATACGACACATCTTCCGGGGCCATAGTTGTGAACTATCATATCATGGACTCCTATTATGCCTTCATAGCTAAGGGTCCTTCCTGTTATATCAGCTATGAACTCAGGCTCCGGTGCCTCGCCCAGCAGTGGGTTCAGTGTCTCTTTGGTAAGGTTTATTCCGGAATACATTATAAAAGCGGATACCAGGAGCCCTATATATCCATCTATGGGGAAGGTTATCCAACGTGATGTCAATAGTGAGGCGGCAACTACCGATGTCGTTATGACATCGCTCATGCTGTCCACTGCAGATGCCTCCATGGTCTTGCTACCTATCCTTTTTCCTATATTTTTATAGAAGCGCCCCAGCCACAGCTTCACCCCTATGGAGAGCAGCAGCACCGAGAAGGCTATTATATCAAATTTCATGACCTGGGGGTTTCTGATCCTCTCAAAGGAGCTTTTCAGGAACTCGAAGCCTACGAGTATTACCATAAAGGATACTACCATTGCCGATATGTATTCTATCCTTGCGTGGCCGAAGGGGTGCTCCCGGTCTGCCGGCTTATTGGTTATCTTGAAGCCCACGAGGGTTATAATTGAGGAAGCCGCATCAGAGAGATTGTTTACGGCATCGGCTGTTATGGCTATACTGTTTACCATCAGCCCTA
>CAZNMO010000021.1:0-21100 GCA_964574195.1 uncultured Clostridiaceae bacterium
CAGGCACAATAAAAAATGGGTAACTGTCAGATCAGGTTTGAGCTAGTACAACTTAAGGAATTAATAGGTAAAGAATTTGAACTAGAAAAAAAGCCTAATTAATAGGCTTTTTTTATTGTGGTTTAATTTTTATGGATAAAAACAAACATTTATTACTAATATTTTTCTCAATAACATTATTGATTATCAGTGTTGCAACATTAGTCGCATTATCAATATATATAAGACCAAGCTATATAGTATTAATAAGTACGGTTTCAGTAGGTATCCTTTCATATATTTATATTATTTATTTTCTTGGTAGATATTTTATAAAATCTGATTCAACACATAAAGAAAAAGTTGATTTTATAACTTTAAGCATTTTACTTTTTATGGTTATAGTTATGGTTATACCTATAGGGTATTTCATAAATTTAGTTGATCAAGGTAAATATGAGAAATATATAGAAAGTAATGAAAAAAGTATTGAATTTATGGTTGTAAAAAAATTAGCAAAACAAAATAATGTATTCGTTAGATTAGGTAATATTAATAACTCTTGGGCAAATACTCGTTTATTAATACCTGATGCTTCAGGAGCATCTTTGTATTTAAATAATGGTTACTGTAGTTTAAATTATGATGATATATCTTCTACAGCTATGAAAGATGGAGTAATGCAATTCATAAATGAGTCAGAAATCGAAAAAAGAAAATTAGAGGTAGACCTAGCAAAACTCACAATAATGGTACATGAGTTTGGACATTGTGTTGATATGAAGAGGGATTTTCTAAGCTTTAACATTGAAGAAAATAATAATAAGTCTTTGATAGTAGGCACAAAGGCAATAGTACCAAAGGCAAGAAAAAATATTGATGATATAGAGAGCTACTTAGAATCTGCACAGCAATCTACATTGTGGAAAGAAGTGTTTGCAGATGTGTATTCATTAGGTTATATCTATTTGCATTATGAGCCTTATGCAAATGATATAGCTCATGGGATCAAACGATATAGAGAAAATAATAGTAAAGAAGATCCGTTACATAATAGTTCATGTTATATAAATTTAGTTATCCATAGTAAAAAACCATCTAAAGATGAAGATCTTATAGAATGGTCTGATTCAATTAGAGAAAGCTATGAATGTAATGGTGATTTTTATAAAAATTAAGTCAATAATTCTATAAAGAAGACTTAATTTTATTAAGTTTGTTCAAATGGAATTTTTCTACTAAGAAAGCAATAAAGGAAAAAACTAAAAATATTGTTCCATTTGTAAATATTAAAATACAAGCCCACATAATTGAAATTTGGAATGAATTTAAGTGCTCAATAGGCAGGAAAATGATATTTAAAAATTCATGTAAATCAAAAGAGGGGGATTTCATTACTCACCTTTCTATATTAAGACTATTTATAGTTTGCAATTTGTATTTAATGATCAATGATCATAAGCAAACACCTTAAGCCTTACGGCTCATTCATGCATATTAATATAAAGTATGTAACTTTATAAAAAACATTATACTATTTTAATTTAGTTAAAAGAGACTTGATACAAGTTTTTGGGGATTCCTCAATATATACAGGAATAGTATCTAAGCCAAGAGCTAGAGCAGCCCTATAATGCTTTTCTCCTAAATTAACAATAAATTCACCCTTTTTATTGGGATTGTTGCGTACACTTATTGGAATCAAAAAGCCCTCTTTCTCAATGAGTGAAGCTAGAATCTCAATTCCTGAATATTCTGTATTTTGTTGATCTGAAGTTATCAACCTTAGTGGTACTTCGATGATATGGTTAGAGTTCATATTCTGTCCAGTTTTTAAAAGTCGTTTTAAATGTTATGTAATTTATAAATTCAGCACACAGTTGCTTTACCCTACTAGAAACTAAATTAATTTTGAAATTTACCTATCTTTCGTACCGAGAAAGGTTGCGGATCCGCAACAAATAGTTATTGCATAGCTAGTTAGGATGGCTAATAATAACATGGCTATTTTGATTGGTGCAATTTATATAATAGCCTACCCTTTCCTACGGTTTTTTTGACTATGCTCAAAATAGCTAATTGAAACCAGTATTAATTGAGATTATCACTTTGTCCGTTCCAAAAGTAGCCAGAGTTTATTTAAGAGTCAGCTCAGATACACAAAATTTGACAAGACAAGAACAAGTCATTTCTGATGCGAGAAATGCTGGTTATTACATTGCTGCTGTTTATAAAGAAACGGCTTCTGGTACAACTATGGACAGACCAGAACTATTAAGAATGCTATCAGACCTACAACCTGGAGAAGTTGTAGTTGCTGAAAAGTTAGATCGTATAAGTAGATTGCCATTAAAAGAAGCGGAGCATCTTATCGACACTATCAAATCAAAAGGTGCTCGATTGGCTATACCAGGATTAGTTGACTTAAGCGAAATTAGTAAAGACTTAAACGGCATGAGTAAGATTGTTGTTGACACTGTTCAGGAACTACTTTTAAAGATAGCTTTGCAAATGGCTTATGAAGATTATGAGGTTAGGCGAGAAAGACAGTTACAAGGTCAAGAAGTAAGAAAAAAGAATAAACTTTATACAGGCAGAAAAGCTAATGATGAAGTAAATCAAAAGATTATAAAGTTCAGAAATAAAGGATTTTCAATCAAAGAAACATCAATACAAGCTAATTGTTCTACAGCTCAAGTTAAAAAAATATGGAGAAAATACAAAGAAGAATCTCAAATGCAGTAACGCCCCTACCCTTATAAGCCACTAATATACTTTTCGACATTAGTGGCTTTTTGTTGCGGATCCGCAACAGTAAAGATTATAAGAATATTTGATTAATATTAGTCACTGATGGACTTTCAAATTTTGTTCCACATTGTTTGCATTCCATACTGATATTGCTAAATACACTTACTGCATCATGTTGTTTAAAGTCTAAAACCCCATTCACGAAATGCATTACATCGGCTGATTTCCTATTAACAAATAGAGATACATTGCGACTACTGCAAGTTGGGCATCTAATATTTTCATTCAATGCTAGTGGCGTTGGAGACATTTTAAGTATTTGTTCAGCGTTAATATATTCGCTCATTTTTGTTCTCTATTTAACAAGAATTAAACACAAGTAGTTGTTGCGTGGATAAATACCACGTTATCAAGGCTATCTATTGTATATGTTTTGTAAACAAACTAAGTAAAACCTCTAATAACTAAACGTAAGTAAATGATTTACTTACATAAATATACAGAACGGTCTGATTAAAAAATGTATCAAAGTGATTGGTTTTTTTAGTATGATATGTACATATTCAGCCGAGTAAATTTGTCTTATGCAAACAACTCAAATAATAACAGTAAAGAAAGCATTATTTCCAATAAATGTGATCGCATTGGCATTTTTTATGAGTAGTCCAGCGAAAGCTGTTTGTTGGGATGAAGCAGCAGCTACATACGGATTAGATCCGTATTTACTAAAAGCAATAGCCTGGAAAGAGAGTAAGGGTTATGTCGGTGCAGTAGGTTCACTGTTAAAAGATGGGAACAGAGCACTAGGCTTAATGCAGATAAACACTATTCATTTAAATCGTCTTAGCAAAATTGGTGTGAGACGTGAGGATCTTTTTGATCCTTGTGTTTCTCAGAAAGTTGGTGCTTGGGTTCTTGCGGAGTGCATGGATAAGTACAAAGAAGTATGGCGTTCTGTAGGCTGTTATTACGGTGGACCATACTCGAAAGCATATACGGCAATGAGACTGTATGCCCAAGATGTTAAGCGTTATTACGAACAATATAAAAGAAAGTCGGGTGTTGGTCCTGAATATATACCACTACAACCAAACAATCAGCCAAATGTCAGTTATGAGATTCCTCAAGATAAAGCGGCAGTTAAAAAATCAACCACATCATTTGAAATCATAAGATTCTGAATCGGAGTTAGATATGAAGAAAATCTTCAGCTTTTTATTAATTGTTAGTTGCGGATCCGCAACTAATGCTTTTGCTAAAGAAGATGATAAAGGCAAAACATTAAATGAATTAAATCCTATCACTAGATATGTGAATGTTTGCCAAGAATCTGAGGGTAAAGATAAAAAATTCATTCTATGTGATTCAAAAGATAAAAGTTGTGTTCAACCTGAAAGTCGCACAACAAAGCATTTGGCAACCGCCAAATAATAGAGCCTTCGGGCAAGAAACCTAAAAAAACCTTAATAAGAGGAAATAACTATGGAATTAACTATTCCTAATTCTGTTCAAAGTTTAAACGCAGCAAAATTCAAACGTCATTTGATGGTTGGGTTTGTGGTATTGGCTGCAATGTTAGTTTGGATGGGGTTATCTAACGCTGGTACAGCTACAGGTGTTGGTGCTTCATTCGGTACATGGGCGACAACGTTAGAGGGCTGGATTAAAGGTCCTTACGGGAAATTAGCAATGTTGTTTGCATTGATTATTGCAATCGGTGCGTTTGCTTGGACTCGTGACTTGAAAGTAATTGTAATCCCTGTTGTTGGTGCAATTGCAATTGGTTTGGTTGTTTCTTTGATCACAGGATCATTCACAGCATTGATCTAATGCTTTAAGGGGGGGGTATGGCTTCAGGTATTGAGTTACAACATTATGTACCTAGTAAGATTGATTCTAAAGGTAAGTTCTTTGTTTTAGATCAAGACGTGGCGTTAGCTGCATTCATAATCTTTTTAACAGGTTTTTATTTTGGTCAAGCATTTATTGGGGGCTTAGTGGGCATTGGTGTTGCTTATCAATATAACAAGGCTAAAGCTGGCTTACATCCTGATTACATACTCCACCTATCTTATTGGATTGGTAATTCACCTAAATTCAAGGAATTACCTGAATCTTATAATCGACATTTTTATGGTTGAGATATGGATGCAGAACGTGGAAATCAAACAATTAAAGCGATGCAGGCAAGAAATAGATCACAAACCATTGTGATCTTTTCTTTAATAGCAGTCATTTTAGGTTTAATCATCATCTTAGGCATTGCCCTAAACAACAATCAAACAATCATACAGCCACCAGCAAAAGATTCACCAAGTTACATCGTAGGTAATAACACAGCAAATCAGCAGTATTTCGTTGATATGGCAGATTACTACATTAACAACTTCTATAACGTTACGCCTGTCAATGTTAAAGGGAACTTTGAAACTCTATTGGAAGCAACAGATCCTCGAAGTTATCCGCAAATGAAAAAAATCCTTGCTGAAGCTGAAGCTCGAATAGTTAAAGAGGGCATAACAAGCGTTTGGTCTTCAACTGGTGCATTTAAATATGAAGAAGCAGAAAAATCGGTAACGGTAGAGGGGTATCAAAAAACTTACTTAGCTGATCGTATCGTTTCTGAAGTGCCAAAGAAGATCAAAATTCAATTCACAATGGATAAAGGAAAAATATCACTTTATTCAATGGGTGAGGTTAAAGAAAACAATGGTAATCAATAAATTAGCTATATTTCTAGCAGGGTTAGTTATAACTATTTCTGGTCATTGTACGCAGCATGTTACTAAAGCGGATAAAGAATCCGTAACAGTGGCGGTGTCTAACAAGGACTTGAATGTATTGGTAGTTGATGGTCGTAAGATGGTCACAGCTATACCAAGCAATAAAGATGCAATCGAATACCAGGTCGATGCAAATCAAGGTGCATTGTATTTCAAAGTTTCTCCTTTTTATCAAAATAACGTTATACCAATGTTTATTACAGATGAAGAGGGGGTTAGATACAAAATTGAACTCCAACCAAGAAATATGGGTGGAGAGGATATTGTTTTAATTCCACCTAAATCTGAACAAAGTAATTCATCTAAACAAACGCAGTCATACCAACAACAAATCAAAGAACTGATTTATACAATGGGTGATGATGCAGATAGCCCAAGAGATGAATTGGCTATTGATGGTATATCAAGAAGTTACATTGGTGCGGATATACCACTTTGGAAAGAAGCAAATTTAAAGCTATTAAGACGCTATGACTCTGATAGCGGTATGTATGGTGAGCTATATCAAATTAAAAATATTTCTTACAAGCCGTTAAACATGCTTGAGCAAGAATTTTATAGAAAAGGTGTAGCAGCAGTATCAATTGAAAGTCTTACATTACAGCCTGGTGCAACAACTTTCTTATATGTAATTAGAGAACAATAGGAGGGTGTATGAGCGATCAAATTGATAGTAATCCTAATGAAGCGACAAAGAAAAAACAGTTTGGCATCATCATGGCTGTTCTTGTTGTTGTATTTATTGGTGTAGCTGCATTCCTTTTTATGGGTGATGATCAACCTGAACAACAAGTGACAATAGAAACTCAAAATCCAGTTGATGTTCCTATGCCTGGTGATTCTTCAGCTAAAGATGATTGGCGTATGACAGCAGCTCAAGATGCTGAAGAGACTAAGCAACAGGTTAATGATTTAAAAACGATTGTTGAAGCTCAAGCAGTTCAGAATCAACAATTGCAAACACAACTAAGTGAAACAAATCAAAGATTATCTGAAGTTGCGAATGCAAGACCAACGAGAATTGAAACTCAAGTCAGTAATACGAATCCACCAAGCTTAGGAAGTAAAAGCTCAGGTAATTACCCCAATAAACAGGGTTTACATGGTAATAGCATCTTATCGGATCCAAATGGAACGAGTGTTGATCCAGCAACAGGACAAATAATTCCTTTGCCTGATCAGCAAAATGGTATGGCACCTAGTAAATCTTTCAATGTAATTGACCTTACAAAAAATGAAGACGGTCAACCAGTAAGCGATGCAGCAAATCCAATTCAACCTAAAGGTTCAACTACATTTATTCCTGATGGATCATTTGTAAGAGTTGTAATGATTAACGGTGTTGATGCTCCTACAGGCGGTCAAGCACAGTCAGATCCTATTCCTGTCGTATTTCAAACGGTAGGCAAAATTGATATGCCGAATAGCTACAAAATGAATGTAAAGGGTTGTCGTTTTGTCGGTATGGCATGGGGTGAGCTTTCAAGTGAGCGAGTGAAAGCGAGAATTGAAAGTGGTAACTGCATTATCAACGGTCAAACAGTTGAGATAGGGATCAAAGGTCAAATTGTTGGTGAAGATGGTAAGACAGGTATTCGTGGGCGTGTTGTAAGTAAGCAAGGACAAATCTTAGCAAAAGCAGCATTAGCAAGTGCAATGGAAGCTATCGGTGGGCTATATGGTCAAACAGTAGGTACTTCAACACAATCAGCATTAGGAACAGTTCGGACTATTACTGGAAGTGAATTAAAGCAAGCAGCCGTTGGTGGTGCTATTTCAGGTGGAGCTGAAAAACTATCTGATTTTTACATGCAAAGAGCAAACGACATTTTTCCAATCGTTGAAGTCGGTGCAGGAAGAACATTAGAAATAATGGTTCAAAAAGGCGCAACAGTCCAAAACAAGTTTTTGATTACTTCTAAGGCAAGTAATTCAACCGCTAAAAAACGCATTTTAATGGATGACTAATAATGAAGAAATCAATTTTACCAACAGCATTACTATTGGCTTTAACGCAATTCACTGTAGCAGCTACAACGGAAGAAGTTAAATCTAAAGTTCTAAATAACTATCCAGCAACTACAGTTACACAGGTTAATGAAACACCAATCAAAAATATTTTTGAGGTGGTGATGGGTAAAAATGTAGCTTATACAGATGAAGAAGCACGATATTTCATCTTTGGAAATTTGTTTGATATGAAGACTCAAACAGATTTAACTACAACACCAAGTAATAAATTAGAAATCGGATTTCCTGGTAAAGACCGTTTAAAAGATGCTGTAAAGACAGTAAAAGGCAATGGAAAGCGTAAATTAGCAGTATTTAGTGATCCTGATTGTCCTTATTGCCAACAGTTAGAACGAAATCTACAAAGCATTACCGATGTAACGATTTATACGTTCTTATTTCCATTGGAAAGCTTACACCCAAGAGCAAAAGGAACAGCTATTTCAATATGGTGTGCAAAAGATCAATCAAAAGCATACAGCGAATACATGCTAGATAACAAACAACCACAAGTTAAATCATGTGTTAATCCGATTGATCGAAATGTTCAGTTCGGTGGAAGCATGGGTATTCAAGGTACACCAAGCGTAATTTTTGAAGATGGTTCATTAATACCAGGTGCGATAAGTGCGCCCGAATTAGAACGTCAATTGGAAGAAGCATATAAAAAAGCTAATGGAGGTAAAGATAAATGAAAAATATTTTCTTAGTTTCATCATTAGCACTATCTCTAAGTGGTTGTGCAGTTTTCAGTGGTGGATTCGATGGTACTGGTGGACAAAGTACATTTTCATGTAAAGCTCCTGATGGTGTGATGTGTGACTCAATGACAGGCGTGATGGCAAACCTTAATGCGAATAATTTGCCATCACAACAGGTAAAGCACCAACAAAATAAGGAAAAAGTACCTACACAATATCAAGCAAGAACAAGAGCTACACAAGAGAATGCAATGCCTATTGCACCTTATTCACCAACTCCATTATTAAGACAACCAAAAACATTACGTGTTTGGATTGCGCCTTTTGAATCTTCAGATAGGACTCTGTTTGATCAACAGTATTTTTATATGGTGATTGATACTTGGCGTTGGGGTATTGAGCATAATTCAAGAAGATTACAGGATGCTTATGCGCCTGTAGGTGCTCCTATTTTGAACTCTACAACGACAGTTGTTGCGGATCCGCAACGTCAAACTCAAGACAATGAAGCTCCAATACCAATCACAACAGGATCTAGTCAACTTGGAAATGGAATCAATAGTGAAATTAAAGACTTAAATATTGATATTTCTAAATTTACAAAGCAGTAGTTAGGGTTTAGGAGTTGGAAATATGAATGCAAAAATTAGTTTCAAAGAATTGATTTCAAATTGGTGGAAAGTCAATGTATTAGGTGATGATCCTGATGGAAAAAGACCTACAAGTGTTGATCTTGGAAACAAAATATTAGAAACATACGGCATGTATCAAATATTCAAACTTGATATGTACGATGTTAAAAATCAACTTTATTACAACGAGGGTTCCGTAGGCTTCTGTTTAGAAGTTTTACCACAGACAGGATCAGACGAAGATTTTGTATCAAGATTAGTAAATATTATTTCTACTCTACCAGCAGAAACAGGTATCCAATTACTACATATTGGAACACCAGTTTTAGATGATGATCTTCAAGACTATCTTGACCTTAGAACTGAATTATATCGGGCAAATAAAGTAAATGATTTTGCAGTTGAATTTGCAAACAACAGAATTAAGCATGTTCAGTCACGAAAGGGTAGACCGCAATTTGGACCTGACTCATATTATGTGATCAAAAAGCCTAAATTGGTTTTATCTGTAACTCGCTCAGGAAGTTTTCAAGACAAAGCTCTAGTGGCTTTAATGTCTAAGTTATGCACGACTATGGCAAGCCAATTAACGCAAGCAAAATTGCCAGCCTTAGTTTTAACTCCACGACTACTTTTAAAGGTAATAAAGCCTTTATTAGATCCTGATGGGATGTTCAAGAATTTACCAGCAGAGGATAAATTCTCTGTTCCTAAGTCTTATCCAACGGTTCACTATAGTCCATTAGACAGTATTAAAACGCAACTCACACCACTTGGGCACATGGCTGAAGTAAGAACTAAAGAAATAGTATTTGGACCAAAAGAGAAACAGGAAGAGGTTAAAGTTTCAGCAACTTCTGATGTTAAAAACTTTTGGGAAGAAGATGATGATGAAGAAAAACTTGTAGATACACGAATTGCATTTAGAGCATTTGGTGTTACTGCTTATCCAAAAACAAAACAGTTATGGGAAATGAGCAACATAATTGGAATGTTTAATGACAATACGCAGCAATATCCGTGTCCTTTCATTATCTGTACAGGTATTTATATTTTAGACAAAACCTCTTCAGAAACTACAGCACGAGTTAAACATGCAAGAGCAAAGCAGAATGCTGAGTCTAAAATGGCTAAATGGCAGCCTGAATATGCTGAAATCTACAATGATTGGGAAGCCATAGTACATCATTTACATAAGAATGGTGCGATGTGTGAAATGTACAATACTGTTGGCATTTTTGCTCCACTGAATGAATTAGATAACTATACGAATAATGTAGTCAATATATGGAAGTCTAATCAGTTTAATGTAATGCCATTAAATTTATTACAACTACCTTTGTACTACATATCAATGCCTATGATTCTTAACAAGCGGGCAAGAGATGATCTAAAAAAATTACGCTACTTGAGTACCAAAACAACTATTAATGCCGTTGATTTAATGCCTTTGCTGTCAGAGTGGCAAGGTTTTGGTAGACCAGTAATTATGACGTTTGGTAGAAGAGGAGTACCTTGCTTCTTTGATCTATTCTCGAATAAAGCTGGTAACTATAACTTCTATATTTGTGGCGTAAGTGGTGCTGGTAAATCGGTATTTTCATTAGAAATCTTAGCAGCCTACAAAAGTCTGGGATATAAAATTTACATCCTGGACGTAGGACGTTCATTTAAAAATTTCGTAGCTTTATCGAAAGGTCAGACCATTGATTTTGCGAGAAAAGAAAAAATCTGTATGAATCCTTTCTCTTGGTTGGAAGTGATTAGTGATGAAGAAGATTCAGAGGGTGAATGGACACTTAATACCTTTAGCCAAGAAATGAAAATGCTGTTGCCAATGTACGCAAAAATGGCATCACCTGAGAAACCTCTTGATGCATACGAAAAAGCACTTTTGTCTAGGGCAATTAGATATACATGGGATCAATACAAACAAAATAATGGTGTGGACCAAATATCAGACTACTTAAAAACAATTGTTGATCAAACTGGAGCAATTGACCCTATTGGTTGGAGATTAGGTACTCAGCTCGAAAACTTTAAAACCACTGGAATGTATGGTGCGTATTTCAACGGAGAAGCGAATATCGACTTGAATAACGACACTATCTATCTTGAGCTA
The DNA here is from genome assembly GCA_964574195.1 of uncultured Clostridiaceae bacterium. Taxonomy (GTDB): domain Bacteria; phylum Bacillota; class Clostridia; order Lutisporales; family Lutisporaceae; genus BRH-c25. The sequence goes on from CAZNMO010000021.1 coordinate 10,979, forward strand.
GAAGAACTTAAAGATTCACCTGAGCTTAAAACTGTTGTGTTGTTTGGTGTAACTAACCGAATTATGCGTGATATGTATCTTTCTCGAAAACAAGGGAAAGTTATGTTTATTGATGAAGCATGGCAACTTTTAGATGATACGGCTGAAACAGCTTCATTTATTGAAGAGGGGTATCGAAGAGCACGTAAGTATCATGGATCCTTTGGTATGGGTACGCAAGGTATTGATGATGCATTCAAAAATGATGCTGCTAAAGCTGCTTATAACTCAGCAGACTGGAAGTTTTATTTACGTCAAGATTCAGAATCATTTGAGAAGCTATTAAAGGATGGTAAAGCAAACTTTACAGATAATGTTGCTGCTCAAATTAGAACGCTTGAGACAGCAGGAGGAATGTATTCAGAAGTAATGGTTACTAGCCCTAATGGTAAACATATTGTGCGTCACTTGGCTGATCCATTTTCACTAGCTATGGCTTCAACAAATGCAGATGACTATGTATTTATTGAGGAATGTATCAATAAGGGTATGACTACTGTTGAAGCAGTATATGCGCTAATGAGACTTAAAGAGGAAGCAGCATAATGAATGAAGCTCAAGTTAAAGTTGAAAAGAAATCAGATCTTTTGGAGAAGTCAACAAAAGTCGCTATTACAGCATTGATTGCTTTCGTTGTTACTGCACCATTGATGTTTATTAGTGAGTACAGAAAGGTGAAAATCGGCACTATTAATGTCCAAAGCCTGGTTGTAGAACATGAACGGAATCTTACTAATCTGTTATATCAAGGCGTTAAAAACAGTAGTGATGATCAAGTTGATCTAAGTCAACAGACAAAAATTGCAGAAGTAGAAAATCAACGTTTTGCTAAAAAACTAGATGCAGCAGTTAAAAAAGTAAGTGAAGAATGCAACTGTATTTTGATTAATAAAGCAGCATTACTGGCAGATACTACAAGAGCAACCGATTACACGATGCAAGTAAAAAATGCGTTGAAAGAATAGCTGAAAAATACATTGGTTCAAATTTTTAGAAGCTGAAGAGCTTAAGGTGTGAATTTTATATGCGTGAAGTAAAGAATTTCCGAATAACTCAAGTTTTACTTGTCACTATGTTCATTTTTTTATTCCTAAGTTTGGCAATGTTGGGATGTAAGAAATGGTTCATTTTTACGATAAACCAAACACAAAGTCTTAAAGGGCATGTCTATGTCATTAAGAAAGGTGAGCCTGTAGTAAAAGGTGATCTAGTAGGTTTCTTGTGGCAAGGAAGTATTAAGTATCCAAAAGATGCAATTTTCGTAAAAGTCGTTTCAGGCGTAGAAAATGATCACATTAATGTCATTGGTAGAAATGTCTTTATTAATAAAAATTTAATAGGAAAAGCAAAAGAAGTTAGTTCTGATGGGAAGATTAAATTAGATGTAATCCAGCCAAAAGTTATCGGTAAAAATGAAATATTTGTAAGCACACCTCACAAAGATTCCCTAGACAGTAGATATGCACTGGTTGGAACTATTAACAAAGAAATCATATTGGGGAAAGCTTATGAAATTTTCTAAATTATTTGTTGTACTACTTTGTTGCGGATCCGCAACTACATTTTCCAAAGATTTAGGTGTTCATGGTTCTGTATATCAAATACAAGAGCCTGATGCACTTGAGCAGATTTATGACAAATTAAAAGCTATGGAAATAACAGGTGAACTGCAAAAAAAACAAAAAGAAGCAGTAGATAGAGCAATGAACACAGCTAAGAATCCTAAGCCTGTTGAGAACATACAAACAGCTAGTGTTCGCAAGGTGAGACTTTTTGATCCAACTATGCGCCTTTCAAATGATATTACAACTGATGAGGGGTTTGTGGTCGCTAAGGCTGGAACAAGTGTAAATCCACTTGATACGGTGACAATGACAAAAACATTAGTTCTATTTAAGGGTTCCGATCCTGAACAAGTAGAAGCTGTAAAGAAATTAGCAGATGCCTATAAAAATCGAATCACTCCTTTATTAGTCGATGGTTCTTGGTATGACTTAACAAAGAAATGGAAACGTCAAGTTTACTTTGATCAGCAAGGATATATCAGTAGGAAGCTACAGATTAATACAGTTCCAGCAATAGTAAGACAAAACGGTAAGTTCCTTGAAATAACAGAAGTGCCAGCTAAGGAGATCAAACCATGATACGGAATTTTCTATTAATCTTAATGTTGCTCATATCTAGTAATGTCTTTGCTGAATCAAATTCAGCAACAAGTTTGCGTTGTCCTGGAAAATTTGCCAATCCAATTACTGATATATGTTGGAGCTGTATTTTTCCTATTAGCATGGGTGATATTCCGTTGTGGAAAGGCGGTCAGGAAGATAATAAAAATCCATCACAACTTTTTTGCAGTTGTGCAGTTCCTCGTATTTATCTTGGGATCCAAACTGGTTTTTGGGAGCCAGTTAGACGAGTTGATGTAACTCGAACTCCTTATTGTATGGTTTCACTAGGTACTGAATTAGATCTTGGTATGTCAGCACCAGAGGGTGAAGTAAGACTACATAGTGACAATGATAAGCATTCATTCTATCAAGCACACTGGTACACAGATCCAATTATGATGTGGTTAGAAATTATCTATGAACATCCATGTACAGAAACAGGATATTTCGACATAGGATATATGACTGAGTTAGATCCTATGTGGAATGATGACGAGTTATCAGCGATTTTATCACCTGAAGCTGCTTTATTTACAAATCCAGTCACACAAGCTGCATGTGCTGGTGATTGTGTTATGGCTTCGGCTGGTTTTGGTTCTAATGGCTTGTTTTGGTGTGCTGGATGCAACGGATCTATTTATCCTTTAAATGGAAATGTTGGTGCTCATGTAAGTCATATTCAAGCATCTTCTTTGATAGCTCAAAGATTAGCTGCAAAAATGCACAGACAGTTTCTAACTTGGGGAACAAATGGGGAAGCTGGATTATGTGGTGTATATCCGCAACCTGTTATGGACAAGACTGCTTATAAATATCAAATGCTTTATCCAGTACCGCAAACTAAAAAAATCAATGGAAAATGTTGTCAACCTTTTGGAAGAACAACAACGGTATGGGGTGCTGGTAAATCGTATCCTGTAACTGGTGAGCATTTTTCTTATGAATTATTTAGAAAGAAAAACTGTTGTTTAGGTCCAATTTCGCCATTTTATGTTTATTGAGGAGATTCAAATGAAAAGACTAATTTTAGCTATGCTTTGTGTTGTTTCTTCTCATGGTATGTGCGGAGATTTTCCAAGTGACCAAGCAATTGCAAAAGAAATGGAAAATATTAAACGTCAAAAAATCAATCAAAGTGATTGGGAAAAGGCGCAAGATAAAGCATTAGAGCAAATCGAAAAAACCAAATCGGTTGAAGCTAGACCTAATAACTTTCCTAAAGTTGAAGCCGTAAGACCTACTGGAATTGATATAGCTAATATTGCTGCACGTTATAAACGCAAGGTTGAAACGAATAAAAGTACAGATGGCGTTGTTGCTTTTGCTAGTCTTTCTATGCCGAAAGAGTCACTAAAGAAATTGGTTACTGATGTAACGAATGTTGGCGGTGCGGTCGTTTTCAGAGGTTTTAAAGATGGAAACTATATGGAAATGGCTAAGGCAATCTCTCAAATTGGTGTTAAATCAGCAAACATACAGATTAATCCAACTGCTTTTAAGCAATACAAGATTGAAGCTGTGCCAGCAATTGTTTTGGTTAAGCCTGGAGCTGGAGAAAGTTTAGATGAAGAGGGATGTGTTCTACCTGAAAATCATACGAAAGTAACAGGGGATGTGTCACTTGCTCATGCTTTGGAGTTAATAGAAAAGGAAGATAAATCATTCAGTTCAATAGCTCAACGTTACCTTTCATTCATCAAGGGAGGTAACAACTAATGAATAGAATAGTAGCATTTATGCTTTTAAGTTCTATGTGTATCTCAAATGCAATGAGTCAAACTGCTGAACAAGAGGGGATAGATTACGGGCGAAATTCAATTGGAAGCACGTCTGCTCTAATCAACTCAAATGCTGGTCAAAACACTGTACCTAAGTATTCAACAGATGCACCCGAATCAGGATATTTTCAAAATGGTATGGGTAATATTAACGCTGTTGGTAATAGTAAAGTTAATAATTGTCTAAATGGAAACTCAGGTTCCAATGCATTAAATCTTGAGTGTGAAGCTATCAACTTAGTTAATAAGAGTGCTACTTCTCGCCCAATTTACAGTATTGATCCAAAGAAAGATGAAGTAATTAATAATAGTAAGCAGATAACTAAAGAAGCACCTAAAAACTTAGAAAACAATCAAACTTGCTTTGTTAAAGATGTGAAGATTAATCCTGTATATGAAGAACAACAATGTATGCAAGGACAAGCTTTTTCACAAGCTCAATGCTTAGAAGAGTCAGTTAATGATGTTTGTCCAGTAGGGTTCGATGGTAATACTTGTAATGGAGTTACAGGTATAGATAGAGGTGCTTTAAGTACAACTGGTTTGCATAACTCTTATATTACTTATGAGGGGAATAAACTTAAGTTCGGTCTAGGTTATAGACATCGAATGGGAACCGGATCAGCTACAACAACTTATAAAGTAACGATAAGAAATAGATCTAAGCTGCAAAACATTAAGCTTTTAACAAGTTCTTATGATGATGCATATTTACTAAAAATTAATGGTTCACAAGCCTTAGCTGTAAACATTGGTGGAACTAATGATGGTTCAACTGGATACTCTTCAAACCAAGAATTAGGTCAATTCTTTGTAGAGGGAGAAAATACAATTGAATTAACGGTATATAACAATGTCAACAACTCTCCTTACTATGCTGATCTAATCATTGATATTCCAATGTATTGTGAATGTACCAAGAAGAAGACTAATACTTGTAGTGATGAAATTCTAAAGAATCCTACTTGTGGGATTCAAAGCAATGTATGCCAGGAAAGAGACTGGAAAGGCAATTGTGTTCTTAACTTACAAAATTATGTTTGTCGAGATAGCAACTTTTACCAACAAAACAAGTCATGTGAAACGACCAAATATGTTCAATGTAAAAATCCATCAGGAGCAACTAAAGATATAAGTGAATGTGACAAGGGTATTGATTTTGAATCACTTGAAATGACTCAAAATGATGGAAATGGAATATTCAATAAATTTGCAACAGGATTCACTGTAAGTACAAGTGGTAATGATGGAAAGAGAGGTACGAGCCAAAGAAGCTATGTAGTGTCATTTAATATTAAAGATGTTAGCTCTATTAATATGATTCTAAAGCAAGTGCATTACGACAACAGAGGAATAGTCTATGTTAATGGAAACGAAGTCTTTAATAGATCAACAGGAGGAAATCAAACAGATACGGTAAACATGGATTTAAAACCATTCTTGAAAAATGGATCTAATTCAATTCGTTTATTTATTGATAACTGGGGTGGTCCTTACTCTGGAGCTATTGTAGTCGATACAAACTACCAGTGTTCATGCCAGCAACAAGAACTAAATACATGCAGTATCAGTAATAGCTGCACAGTCAAATCGGAAACCTGTACTGACTCAGCACCAAGAAATATTAATGGTGTGATGGTAAATGGTTGTTGGAAGTCTCAAAAAATCTATAGCTGTCAAAATGGTGGAACAACATTAAGTGATTGTCAGCAATATGTGAATAAAGGTTGTGATCAAATTGGTAGCGTTTGTACTTCAAAAGATAGCTCAGGTAAGTGCTTGAGCTACAGTCAAACATACAGATGTGAAAAGTCACCAGCAAGAACAGAAAAACAAACCATTTGTGTGCAAGCAAATTGTATTGATGGAAAGTGCTATCAAGAAACCAGCGAGCCTGATACTGATTTCGGTCAAGCTGTAGCAATGATGGAAGCAACTCGTGAAGCTGGTGTTTATGGCGAAATGGATGCTAGTAAAACATTAAAAGTATTCAATGGTGAGGGTGGCACTTGTACAGTTAAGTTATTAGCTGGTCATAACATTATGAGCTGTTGCAAAGAAGTGAAAGTTAATGTGGATCAAGGAAGCAATTACGCAACTGACAGCAAGCAAACACAAGCTATGGGTAACAATCCAAATCAACCAGCACAACAAACACCTGGATCAACCTATCAATATGATGATCTATATAACGATGGTTCTAAAACGATGAAAAACTTACAAGCTGATTTAACTTTTGGTTGGCTTGAATGCAATGAACAAGAAAGAGATTTAGCTGTAAAGCGTGGGGGTAGTTTATGTACTCATGCACGTACATGGTGCTCTAACAAAGTACCACTAATCGGATGTGTAGAAGAGAGTCGAAGCTATTGTTGTTTCAAAAGTATCTTAGCGAAAATCATTAATAGAGAGGGGAAAAAACAACTAGGTCTTTCACTTGAAGATTGTGGGGGTATTACAGTTGATCAGTTACAAAAACTGGATTTCTCAAAAATTGACATGACCGAGTTTAAGGAATCAGTCATTCCGAAAAATATAAATCTTGGAGATAGAGCAGAAAAAATTAAACAACGAGTAGAACAGCAAAGTGTTGGAGGGTATTACAGTGAATAAGTTATTAGCATTAGTAATAGCATTTAGCTCAATGGGCTTACAAGCAAAATCAGCCTTAGATTATGATTCAGTTTGGAAATGCGATAACAAAAAAATGAACTGGTATTGTGATGATAAACCAGTAAAGAAAAATGCAACTGTAGTGCCTAAGAAATTGGTTGCGGATCCGCAACTGAAGATTCCATTTAGAGATTTAAATAAGATCAAAACAGTCGAGGAACTTAAAATTGAAGTTCAAAATCGTTTGAACATTGCAACAATGAATCCAACACCACAAAACGTTGAGAAGTATATTGAAGCTAATCAATTTATGCTTGATAAATCGACAGTGTTTGCTGATCAGTGGCGAAGAGTTGTATATCAAAATCCACAGTATGACTATTCATTAAAAAGCCCAAGCAATAATTCAGCAATAAAAGTGCAGAATGAAGTTAAAGCAGATCAGCTTGATAACTATTTAAGAAACATTAGTAAAGAACAAGGTCTAATTTTCTTCTTCAGAAGTGATTGTCCTTACTGTCATAAAATGGCTCCAACATTAAAGCTTTTATCTGAAAAATACGGCATTGAAGTTCTTGGTGTAACAATTGATGGTGGTGGATTACCTGATTTTCCTAATCCTGTCGATGGCAGAGCTGTAGCTCAAAATTGGGGGATTGATAAAGTACCAGCGACATTTATTGCATCTAAAAAGACGAAAGAACATGCACCTATTGGTTTTGGTGTGATGTCTTTTAATGAAGTGATAGAGCGTATATGGATTTTAACAAATACTAAACCTGGTCAAGATTTCTAATTTTATGGAGCCGTTAGGCTTATGGTGAAAAAAATGAAACTTAAAACAATATGTCTCGCTTTACTTTGTTTATCTATAACTAACGCTGAAGCTGCTTCAGGTACTTCTATGAATGAAGTATTTGATCAGATAAATGCTACAGGTAATGTTACTACACCGACTGCTATTCAAGGGCAAACAATGAACTATACAACAGGTGGTAGTTTGTTTATGCGTATGCCCAATACAACATATAACTTAGCTGCTATTACTCCACCATCTGCAAACGCAGGTTGTGGAGGAATTGACTTATATATGGGTGGGTTCAGTTATGTAAATAAAGAGCAGTTTGTCGCTATGCTTAAGAATATCGGTTCAAATGCACTTGGTTACGGATTTAAACTTGCTCTTCAAAACCTATGTCCAACATGCGATAACGTAATGCAGGCTTTACAGGCAGTTTCTCAGCAAGTTAATAGATTGAATATTGACTCATGTGAAGCAGCGAAAGGTATTGTCAATGCATCTTTGCCTACCAGCGTACAACGTGGAAGAGAACAGTCTTCGATGAGTTGGGGGAACATCAAAAACATTTTTAGTGATATGTCTGAGGGATGGGGCAAAGTCAAAGGAAATGATCAAGCAACAAACAGTACACTAGATCAAATTAAAGGTTCAGATCCAAGCGTAAAAGATCAAATACCAGAGGGTAATTTGACCTGGAGAGCTTTATCAAAAATTTCTGCATTACCTAATGAACAGAAATATTTAGTCATGGCAATGATTGGAACTATTGTTATAGATAGCAGAAATGGAGCACCAAAAATTGTAGCGTATCCAAGAAGAATAGATAACATTTCTACTCTAATTGGAACGAACACATTATCTAATAAGCAGTTCCCTGTATGGCGGTGCGTAGATGGAACGAGTGAAGATGAATGTAGAGAGCTTGTGCAGGACAATTTAACAACTAATGAAACGTTCTACACATTAGTTGATAAAAAAATGCGAATACTTGCTGATGCAATTACACAAAGACGACCTATAAGCGATCAAAACGGAGTAATCCAGTTTATCAATCTTACAGACATTCCAATATATAAAATTATTGCTTTGAATACTCGCTATGGTGGAGACAGTACAGCAGCTATGGCTGCTATGGAGCAATATAAAGAGTTAATCGCTGCTAAATATGCATTAGCCTATTTTGAGATAACCTCAAAGATGGTGGAAGCAGCCTTAAGTAATATGGTTGCTGGAACATCGGATCCAATGACTTCACAAGAAATTATTAAAATTAGAGAAACATTAGATAAGACAAGAGCCGACTTAAATCAAAGCGTACAAACAGCTTATTCAAGATCAAATGTATCCTGGAATATTGCACAAGAAGTACAGCACATGGAAAGAACGCTTCATTCAAACCTTACACCAGCATTAAGACAATCTATCGTTTTTGCTAGTACGTTAAATAAAAAATAAGGGGGTGAAGCATGGATTTCGTAATAGAAACATATTGGAATGTTGAGTCAACTTATTTAACGCTTAACTTTATTGCAGCGTTTATGAGTGGTTCAGGATGGTCTGGATTACTTAAATTTGTTTTCTTGGCAGCATTGATGACAGTAATGCTTAAGTTTGCCTTTGATAGAGATATAGGCAATATGCTTAAGTGGTTTGCTCAAGCCTATTTGTTAGTAGTTGTATTTATGGCTCCTGTGAGTTCTGTTGCAGTTGTAGATAAATTAAGTCAAGAGCCACCGAAAATTGTAGGGAACGTCCCCTGGTTAATTGCAGGAACGTCTTGGGCTATCAATACAGTCACAGGATGGCTTGCTACTGAATACGAGAAATTAGCTAGTGTTCCTACAAATTTGAGATTAACAACAAATGGTGATATGGGGTTTGGTCAAGCTTTAATCAGAAATACAAATCAAATCACAATAACTAATCCATACTTAAGAGCAGATCTGATGCAGTACATCAAAGAATGTGCTCTTTATGATATGCAAGATGGTGTTTTAAGTGTTGATGACTTAATGAACAAGACAAACTCTTGGAATTTAATGTTTTCTAAAGCTAATCCAGCTCGATTCGTTACTTTAGGAACAGTAAAAGGTGATCCTAAAACTTACTCATGTGTAGATGCTGCAACACAATTAAATACAAGTGTAAACAATGGCATTGAGGCAGCAATGCGTTATTACGGTAAAAATGCATTTAACAATTTCAACTCTAATACGGCTTACAGTATGTATGTTGGTGCTTTAGGGCAAAGTTATTCTTGGATATTAGGTGCTAATCAAAATGCTTCAGATGCAGTTAAACAGGCAATGTTTAACAATATCATGCGATCAGCAAATTCAGAATTACCAGCATTAATAAATGATCCAACTCGTATTCAAGAAATTATTGCTTCAGGTGGTGCTGCTATGGCAGCCGAACAAGCCAAAGGTAGCGCAAGTGTTGTATCAAAACTTGCTTTTGAAGCTATTCCAACAATAAGAAATTGGCTTGAGTCAATTTTATATAGCCTTTTCCCAATATGTATCCTTTGGCTTGTAATAGCTCGACCAGATAATACGTTAAATATCCTTTCAGCATATTTAAGTAGCTTTATAGGGCTTGGGTTGATACCAGTCTTTTATACAAGTTTGAATCATCTTTCGATGGTGTACTTGAAAAAACAAGCTGAAGCGATGGATTTAAGTCAAGGTGTACCATTTTCTAAATTATCGGTACTAGAAAG
>CAZNMO010000021.1:21147-29887 GCA_964574195.1 uncultured Clostridiaceae bacterium
CTTAAGTGTTGCGCCTAGACTTTTATCGTCTATGACTTCTGCTGGATCTTCAGTAGGTGGAAGTTTAGCAATGGGTAATACTTCTCTAGGAGAAACTTCATTAGATACTAAAACAGTTAATAATACATCAATGAATAAGTATGACTCTAATTTGAGCATGAGTCGTGGCTTATCCACCTATACAGATGAATCAGGAACATCACATACACTGACACCTAATGGATTATTGAACACTCAAAAATTAGAGGATGTTGTACCACACTCGCTACATACTGGACGCTCTTTAAATAGATCAAATGAAGAACGTTATAGCAGATCTGAAGATTCAAGTTTGACACGTTCAACAGATCAGAACGTGGTATCAGGATCAACTCAATCAGATACATATTCAAGAAACCAAAATTATGGAACTGAGCAATCAATAGGTGTCTCAAACTCTACAAATAAAGGTGTTAATAGCACAAATCAATTTGATACTGGTATTAATGAGAACAATACGAACTCTACAGGGCACACATTAGAAGATGGTCGAACAGTTTATACAGCAATGAGTACAGGTATTTCAGGAAATGCTGGTATTGGAGCTGCTGGATCAACTGGTGGCGATAATGGCAAACGTGTAGATGGTTCACCAACTAATCCAGGTCAAACGATGCCAACTGGACAAAATGCTAAAGATGGCTCAAGTGGTTCAGGAGGTGGAAAGGGTGCTAAAGGTGGTAAAGCTGGCTTTAGTCTTGGTGCTGACGTAAATGCTCAAGGGCAAATGGGTGTTAATTACAATGCTAATCAAACTGACTCTAAATCTAGCTCAAATGCTGTTGATCAATACAGAAATCTTTCAAAGGGTATAAGTTCTCATACAGGTATTGATTATTCGAGAACAGATAGCGGAACTGTTAATTCATCGACAGGACACGGTTTTGAAACAAGTGCATCGAGATTTACAAATACATCTCATACCGATGGAAGTAATGCATCTATTTCTGAACGCAATGGTTCAGAAAGAAGTACGGCTTACTCTTCATCACACCAACTTGAAGAGGGTTATAACTTAGCTCAAAGTCCAGAGTTCAAACGAAATGTAGCTGAACATTTTGGAATGGATCAAATTCAATTCAGCAATTTAAGTGCTGATGATCAAATTAGATTGATGAAACAATATCAATCTGAAGAAGTAAGTTCGATTCAAAATACGCCTAAAAATTATTTAGATGGTCAACCAATAACGTTCAACCTACCAAAAGATTTTAGCTTGAATAAAAGTAAAGTTGGCTCAGTAAATTCAATTGATAACGACTTTAAACGCAATGCCGATAAAGTTGGAACAAGAATTGAAAGTGTCCAGGCTAATACTAAGGAACCTGAAATTATAAGTAGTACACGTTCATCTATAGGGGATATTAACTCTGAGATGAATACACTAAATAATGCAAAAATTGCGGAAACAAGTGAAGCAAAAGATAAAAAGGCTGAGTTAAAAGATAAGGTCGATAGTCGTAGCAGAGAGGATGTTAAGGATGCAGCATACAACCTTGTAAGCTCTTTGACACCGCAGCAAATATGGAAAGATACTAAAGCTGCATGGAATGATGTAACTGGTAAATCTGAGAATAACTCTAATAGCGGAACTCAAATTAATAACAATGGCGCAAGCATCGGACAATGGAGTAAAAAAGACGTAGACCCAAAGTAAAAGACCCTCAACTTGTAAAGCAGTTTGAACGAAACGGAAACGAACTGATTCGAGCTGCTAGAGAGGTGGGGGTTGATCCGCAAAAAGTGATATTGATCTCAGGATTAGAGAGTTCATTTGTATCTAATAATGTATCCTCAACAGGTGCTACTGGTTTGGGGCAATTTACTAAAGGAACATTCTTAGATCGTATAAAAGCATCTAATCATCCTGAATTAAGAGCACTTAAAAACAAGAGTCGCTCTGAAATTCTTGAAATGAGAAGTAATCCAAGAATTGCTTCATTAGCTCTAGCTGAACATATTAAAGCAGCAGAGGACCGTGTAAAGAATGCATTTGCGGTGAATGGAATTAAATCAGATGTAACTTTAGCTGATATTTACACCGTTCATAACATTGGTAATCCAAGCATGGCAATTGCTGCAAGACGTGGACAATCTGCTCTTGCTGGAGTGAGTGTTAAGGATCTTGGGCATAATGCAGGGCTATACAAAAAAGGCTTAAATACAAGTGCTAGGGAGTATATGGAAACAGTCGATCGGAAGTTTAAGATTTTAGATACGAAACTGAAGAACGGCTTGTAATGCTTGCAATTAATATATTAGTGATATATCATTTGATTGTAGTCTTTTGAAGCCAGCTTTTAAAGAATTGTTCATTCTCTGAATTATTTCTAAAAAGCAAACTACTTACCCAAGTGCGTATTTAGCGGTATTCATTAGCATAGATTTGAAAAAGCCATTCTTAACAGAATGGCTTTTTCTTTTGCTGAATTGATTCTATGTAATATCTAACAATAAAAAATCATCAACAAATTCAGGAGAATCTGAAGATTGATTTACCCAACCGAGTTGTACTCTTGCCAAAAACGTTCGACCAGCAAATTCACATTCCATTGCTCTTAAAGTGTTGAAAAATTCATCTTCACGCTTAAAAAACATTTCGCATAACTTCGATATTTCAAGCCATATAGTATGAAATAGAGCGTGTTGAATTTTGTAAGATCCAATTAAGCTGTCATAATTCGCTAAAGATTTATTGATCATTAAGTGAATACGATTTGTATAAACTTTGTCCAAACCTAAAGCATTGATACGGTTTTGAAAAAATAACAGATCTTCTTTATCAATGATTGTATGCATAAGAAGTCCTTTTTTGCTTTATATCGCAAAATACATAATGCCAGGATCAGTAACTAATATTCTCAATCTTCTGTAAGAGTTGGTATGAATATAATGATCATGGCTGTCATTGCAAAGCCAATTCAATACATTTACTGCCCAACTAATTTCTTTATTTAGGCGCAGCATTACATCGTTATAGTTAGTAGGAGCAGCAACAATTTTGCCATTCACTTTTTTAGTAGAGAATTTCCAAACTGGTTCGAGATGGGCGACTCTGTTTCTTAATAGTCTTACTTCATCAACACGACTAAATAGAGCTGCACGTCCAGCTTTAGAAAAGTTAGAGTAATTCTTAAAAATTTTGGGATAACTTGTGTTCCAATCAATCGGATTGCCATTTTTATATTTTGAAGTTTTCAAAATAAAGTACCATTTACCAAACTCAATATTACAGATTACATTTTGTGGCGTTAATGCTTTACCTTTAGCTTGTAAGTCCGTAATAACCTTAGCGATTGATTCACCAGTTTTAGATAGTTTCGGCTGTCCATTTCTATTAATAGCATTAGGTATAGTGAAATCGAATTGATCATACCAAGCATAGTTGTGTGAAACCTGGTTAGAAGCTTCTAAACTTAATACTTCATGTATCCGATTTCTTAAACAAATCTCAATGTTATGTAACAATACATACAGCTCTGATGATACAGCTTGATTCCAGAAGTAAAACTTCAAAGCTTCAGGATCAGTTGGGCAATTAAAAATAGTCTTATATGAAGACAATCTTGGGCTGCTGATAGAATTTATTGTGGACATTAAGACTTTACTCTATACCTTTTCTTAAATGGATGACTATTCGATAGTTTTATAAATATTAGTCGTTTAGGATCTTAATTAAATCATCTTTTTCACTCTGATTAAACTTATAACATCATCTAGGTAAGCTTAACTTTGTGCTTATTAAGTTGGTACAAATTTGAAATATGCGGATCCGCAACAAATTTTCCAAAATAACAAATTGAAACGACACCAATTGTCGCTATTTTGATTTTAAAGAATTTATAAATTTGAAATTCTAATCAGAATAAAACTATCATTTACTTTGAAATTGTAACGTTTTCAAGTTTAAAAATGAGTAATCAAATCATATTCTTAGTAGATATAAACAATGCTTATTGTTCATTTGAACGAGTTTTTAATCCTGGATTGATTGATAGGGCAGTTGTCGTGACCAGTAATAACGATGGGGCAATTGTGGCTAGATCTGCTGAAGCTAAAGCTTTGGGAATTGCAATGGGGGAACCCTTATTTAAGGTTGAGCATATTATAAAAAAAAATAATGTCGTTGTTCTATCAAGTAATTATGCAATGTACGCAGAAATGAGTAGACGATTTCATAATATTTTAAGAGATTTTGTCACCTATGAAGAGCACGAGGAATACAGTATAGATGAATCGTGGTTATGTATGACAAATTACGTTAAAAATTATGAAGTTAATGAAGTTGCAAAAGAGATTTTACATCGGTTAAAAACGTGGCTTGGCGTACCTTGTTGTATTGGAATTGGCAGAACGAAAGTGGAGTCCAAACTTGCTAATTACATAGCAAAAAAGAATCCATTTTTCAAAGGGATATGTAATTTGATTGAAATGGATCCATGTAGTAGAGATGAATTGATTTTGAATATACCAGTTTCAGAAGTATGGGGAGTTGGTAGAAAATATGAGAAGAAATTAAATGAGCTAAATATAAAAACGGTATTTGATTTAGCATGTAGTAATCACCTAGAAATGAAGCAAAAGTTTGGCGTTGTTATGCAAAGAACTGTACTTGAACTACTAGGCGTTGAATGCATACCTTTAGTACCAAAACCACCAACTAAAAAACAAATAGTTTCATCCCGATCGTTTGGATCTAAAGTAAATGCTTTAAGTGATTTAAAGGAAGCTATGAGCTTATATGCACAAAACGCTGTTAAACGCTTAAGATCTCAAGAGCTTTTGTGTGGTGAACTATCAATCTTTGTACAATCAAACCCATTTAATAAGAACGAGAGATTTTACAGTAAAGCAGTAAACTACAAGTTTCCTGAAGCAACAGATGATGTTTTAGAGATAGTACGGATAACATCAATCATGGTTGAAGCAGTATATTTACCTGGCATAAATTTTAAAAAGTGCGGTGTTGTGTTGGTAGATCTAAAATCAAAGAATAATCATATTTTTGACTTGCTGACAGAGTTGCAAGAGATTGAAAAAAAAGAAAGATTTATGACTACTTTTGAGAAAATCCAGGATAAATACGGGAAAAGAAAAATATCAGTAGGAAGCTGCAATTTACCAAATAGAAATTGGTCAATGAAACAAGATCGTTTATCTCAAAATCCATTTACTTGGGATGGTTTGATAAGAGTTAATTAAAAAACCCATCTTGGAGATGGGTTTATTTATTTGCTTGAAGTGAAGAATGGAGGGGTAAAGGGAGCGATGTTAGATTTAGATCTGCTATAAGGAACATAATGTAATTTAACAGCAGATATACCAGGATCTTTTGCCCAAATACCCCATAGAACTAGGGTAATAATTAGGAATATTCCATTATTAAAAAAATAAGAAACTGAATAGCCTAAGCCAGCACAAAGAATGAAAGTTATAAATTTTTTCATCTTTTTCTCCTGGTAACAGCAATTCCCTAAAATTACTGTTGCTCAATAATAATCATGTGAGCTGGACTTGTAGGGATAGGTCCACGATATGCAACAACTCGATAGCCAGAATCATAAAGTTCCTCGACTGAGAAACGTTTGTTTGAACTAATAAATGAGCATGTATATTGCTCACCATTATTCATCGAGTAGCACGATCCACCTTTCTTAGCAGCCAAAACAACTTGTGATGCTGAAATTGTTGTAAGAGCAAGAACGATCGGCAATACAAATTTTTTCATTTTTTATTCCTAAACAGGTTTATAGTTTAATAAAATAATATGACTTGATCATATAATAGACTAAAAATAGGAATTGTTAAATATGAAATTCGTAATCAAAATTTTAGCAATTAGTATATTCATTTCAGGTTGTCAGATGATCGAGAAAGATAAATATTACTCAACACCAGTCGATTGTAATACTCGTATGTATGAGTGAGATTTGTGATAAAAAATAAATTTAAAATTGTGGATAAGTAGGGTTATTTATGATATAAAATATTCTAGTTGTGTAGCACTTTGATTGAAAATTTAACCTTTTAATAAAATGCTATGCCTAAAAAGACGAAAGACCGAATGTTGACGCATTCAGTCTCTCTGTTTGTTAATAAAAGTTGGACACGCTTATTAACAGGGTTATATGTATAACGTAGATTAATAGTACATCTACTTCTTATCTTTTGCAAGCATAAAGATACCTATAATTACAAGATAAGTGTGTCCAAATAATACGTTGGACACGTAAATGCACAATAACAATCTTTTTTATTCTGATAATAAATCTATACTTATCAATAGATTATATGAGAATTTGCCCAAAAAACCTTATTGCACAAATAACTTCATGGGATTGCATATTCGTGAGAAAAAATATGCAATATCACATTCGCATATCCAGTTTAATCATCCGAATTTTAAGAAATACATAGTTATTGATGCTGATTATCCTGATGCTGCTAATGCATGGAGATATGATTTTGCAGAAAACATTCCTGTACCTAATCTGATAGTAACTAACCCTGATAATACCCATTGCCATTTTTACTATGAACTAAGTGCTCCAGTAAGCTTTACAGAAGCTTCAAGCTTAAAAGCTCAAGACTTCTTCAATGCAGTTAGCAATAAACTCACTGAAGTTCTAAGAGGTGATACCAGGTACACAGGTTTAATTGCTAAAAATCCAGCGCATGAAAAATGGATTGTTGAAGCACCACGCAAGGATCCATATACACTACATGAACTGGTTGAACATTTAGAATTAGATCCAAGAGAATACAGAAATAAAAATAAAGTAGAAGCTGAAGATGTATTAAATAACGGAAGAAATGATCTTCTATTTAACAGTGTTAGATTGAAAGCGTATGTCGATATTAGAGCATTTAGAACAAAGAGCTATATTGAATGGCAGAATCATGTAGAAAGCCTTATTGAAGCTGAAAACAATGTTCTAGTGACACCCTTGCCATATTCAGAAGTTAAATCAATCTCTAAATCAATCGCTAAGTATTGTTGGAAAAAAGATGCCTACTGCTATCAAGAGTTTTGCGATCGTCAGCTTCAGAAAGCTAAAAAAGGCGGTAAAGCTAAAGCTGATAAGTATATAGAGTTAAGGAAGAAAGCCGTAAAGCTATTTCGATGTGGGAATAGTAAAAGAGCAATAGGACAATTGCTTGAAGTTTCTTATAGAACAGTAATTAGATGGCTTCTAAAAGTCAGTTTTAAAGCAGCAGTAATGAAGTTAAGCGACTTAAAAAGGTCATGTGACAATGCCCCAAATCAGATATTAGCCGCTTTCGTAGCCTGTTTAGTGATTACCTTTATAAATGAGTATTTAATTAATTTAAATGAAGATGATGTCTTAACAATAGAAGTTACATTTAATGAAAAATTACTAATTTAGTATCAATATGATTGATTTTTTTTGTATGTTAGTATGATTATGAATTACTTATTAATGGCTCAATCTATCATGGAAAGTTTATATGTTTTTGATGCTCGTTATAAAATATTAATAAATATTAGACATTTATTAATTAAAATCATTGCTACAAAGCTAACGTCAGATGTTGAAGATGCTAACTTTGAATCAATTAAAAAAATTTATTGTTCAGGATGTTACGTGAACTGGGATACTAAAAAATTAATTAGTTTTCATAACACTTTAAATAATTACTTTAAGGATTTAATAAATGATTAATCATTCTGATTTATTTGATAAATATTTCTCTATGTCGAAAACTCAGGCTATTCAACAGGAAAAGCCAATTGCTATTTTAACTGTTGGGCAAGAGAGTGCAGGTAAAGAAGTGATAACAGCTCAAGCACAAGACGAATTAAGTCATAGAGGTGGATCAATTTTAATTGATCCGTCCCTAATTACTGTTGCGGATCCGCAACAAAATGAAGATGAAAAAAGTAAAAAGATTAGTGAACTAATAGATAAGGCAAGTTCTGATAAATATAACCTTGTTATTAATCAAGAATATAAAGACGAAAACGAAATTGATAAGTTAAGTAAAAGTCTAAAAGATAAGGGGTATGAAATTGATGTAAGATCAATTTCAGCACCGCAAGAAATTATAGACCACAGAGAAAGTACAAATAAGATTAAAGATATTGAAGAAAATATTGAAAAATCAGCTAGTTCTATTTTGCATGAAGATAAGACAGGATCAATTTTAAAGCACTTAGAAGCAACAGATCATATTGATAAAATTAGTATATATGACCGTGTAGGAAATGAAGTTTATTCAAATGAAAAAAATCCAGATGGCGAGACTTGGTTAAAGCAAAAAGAAGCTTACAACATTTATAATTTTGAGAAAAATAAGCCGTTAGCAAAATCTGAAGCTGAATATATTTTATTAGCTCAACATCAATTAAGGGAAATCAAAAATTCACACACGATCGTTAATGAACACAATAATCAAATTGTTAATGATAAAGAAATAAAAAAACTAGAGCTAACGCTAGAAAAGCCTAAATATATACGTGAATCAAAGAATTACAAGGATGTTCAGCGTGGTATAGTCGTTGAAAATAATGACGAAAGACTTGTGTTAAAAATTAACAATACTGTTGGCATTTCATACGATCCAAAAGAACTAAGTAAAGATCAAAAGCAATTTGAAAATATCAGATTAGGTCAAGAATTACATATCAATCATTCAGCTAACCAACCTGAAATAATGAATGAACAAGAAATTATGGACC
>CAZNMO010000021.1:29897-30286 GCA_964574195.1 uncultured Clostridiaceae bacterium
TTATGGACCATCATTTGATAGCGAATCAATCACATGACATTGGTTTAGAACATAATAGATAATACAAAGGAAAGCGAATGAATTTTCAATTTGGTACTGATGTAGTTGATAGCAATTTTGATGGATTTCAAAATTTACTAAAGCAGTTTTATGAAAGAAAAAGAAGACCACTATGTTTATGCAGAGAACCAGGTATTGAGTTATACATTGCTAAAGTAAACGAAAGCTATATTTTAAAAAGAATGCCTAAAACTGGTGGAAGTCATGCACCCACTTGTTTAAGTTTTGAACCACCTGAAGAATTATCGGGTTTAGGCGAAGTTCAAGGGCAAGCAATACAAGAAAATTTAGAGGATGGCACTACAAATTTAAAACTGGATTTTAGTTTA
>CAZNMO010000021.1:30296-34759 GCA_964574195.1 uncultured Clostridiaceae bacterium
AGATAGTGACTCTGTAAGGACAGATGGCAAAAAACTAACCTTAAGAGGATTACTACATTATCTTTTTGAAGAAGCTCGTTTGAATTATTGGAATCCTGATCTCCCTAAAAGAAATTGGTTTAACGTCAGAAAGGCTTTATTAAATGCAAGTGATTCAAAAGTTGCTAAAAGAGCTTCTTTAACTGATAACTTATACATTCCTGAAGTCTTCGATGATAAAAAAACAAGAGAAATTACAGCAAGAAGAAATGAAAAAATGGCTCACATGAGCACAGGTAAAAATACTCAAAATTTAATGATTCTGATTGGTATTGTTAAAGAAATCAGTGAAGCAAGATATGATTACAAAATGGTTGTAAAACATTGTCCTGATTTTCATTTCTTTATGAATAAAGATCTACACAAGCGTATCTATAAAAGATTTCAAGAAGATCTCGAATTATGGGGTATGAATGAATCTTCTCAACTCATTACAATTTCAACATTTACTAGAGGAAATTCAGGTATTGCCAATTTAGAAGAGGTCAGTCTAATGGTAGTCAATGAACAATGGATTCCTTATGAAAATATTTACGAATACCAACTAATCTCTGAAATGTTGAACGAAAAAAGACCATTCATAAAGGGGTTAAGATACAACTTGGATAGAAAGAAACCTTTATCGAGTTTAGTTGATCTGAATACTTTGCCAGAACCTACAGCTATGTATATTATTCCCCCTGCACAATCACATACTTACAGAGAAAGTGTTGATAATCTAATTCAACAAAGTGATTATTTAGGATGGATTTGGGAAGCAGAAATGGCTATGCCTGATTTACCAATTCACACACTCAAATAGAGGAAAGGAATGAGTAGTTATTCAATTCAAGTCGGGCAGATTAAAGGTTTATATGATATTTTCCTCGAAACTTCTATAGACAAAAATGATGCAAGATATACAGAATTTAAAACTATTGGGGATACGTTTCTAAAATATATTATGACAGAAGATCCTGATTATCACTCCAGCAAAGTTTTTGAGATATTGAGTGGAGTAGAGGATCCAGCTATAGCGAACCGACTTAAAAGGCTTGAAGCAAAGGTCCGAAATAAGAATTTTGATATGCACTATTTAGCATGGAATTTTATAGAACGTGGAATTATTCAAGAGAGAAATGACTACTTGGCTGCTCTAACTTTAAATAAAATTTATGCAGCATCTAAGGAGCAATATAAGCGGATTCATGGTGAAGACCAGGAATTAACGAGTAAAATCTATGCTGAAATGCTTAAAACTAATCCGCAAAACCTTAGACGAATGTTAAACCACAATAGAGAAATTGAACCTAAGATTATGGAACCTGCTAAAAAACTACTTGCACAACTTTCTAGTCAAGCTTCATTTTGATATGATTCTTTCATATACAGTATTATCGAGCAAATATGATTGATCAATCTATATTAGTACCAGTAAAAATATTAAAACAGAATGATATTTATTACTTGAGTAACAAAGAGTTAGATTTGCTAGAGCAAAGTAGTAACCTATACTTAGCAATAGCGAACTTTAAAAAAAAGGTAATTCAAAAGTATGTAAGTTTTTCAATCAATGGGGAGCCTGCAATAAAATTTGATATTGATAAGAGTCTGAAACAAGGGGGTATGCTAATCGAAGTGTCAGACGAAGTATTTGATAGTGAACTTGAACGAGTAACGATGACAATTCCGAAAAATGTAATCAAGGGTATTGATGCAATAAACGATAATAGAAGTGCAACGTTTACTCAATTAGCAAGACAATTTATTGATAAGACATGATGTATTCTGTTGCGGATCCGCAACAGTTTTTTTTTACAAAACAAAAATACAGAACTGTCTTTTTATTTGAAAATTATATGTTTAAGTAGTACAATTATGACTTAATTATGAGCCGAAAGGCTTAAGGAGATACAATGGTTAAAACCCAACAATTCATCGCATTCCCCGATAATATCATCAACATATCAAGTCGATTTGATTTTGAAGCTCTTATATGTAATTTACCTGAGCAAATAATTGAAGACTTAGATAATGCCATCGCAAAGCTTGAATCCTTTGAAACTTCTTTATACGCAGCATATCGAGTTGCTAATTTTGATTTGAAGTCGTATGTGGATCTTAAACTACTTAATTATTATGGCGAAATTGAGATAGAAGACGTTTTTCTATTTATTAACAAAGATGGTCTTTATGCTCAGTTATCAGCGACAGTTGAGAACGTTCATAACTTTTGGTTTGTACAACTGAAGTTATACAGAAATGGAGTCTTAACTGATGAAGATAGCAATTAAAGAAATTAAGAAAAAACACTTTAAATTGATAAAAAAAATCAAAAGGAGACATGCTACATATTTTGTGGAATGTAATAAGCGAAGTATAAAAATCAATGCAATCTTATATGAACATCTAAGATGCTGGTTGCAGTTAAGAAATCAATGCATTGATAAGTTAAAAATGGACATTGCATGGAAAAACTAATTTATCTAAGTAGATTTGAGAGTGATAGCTTAAATGTAATTTCATTTAAGCTATTAAAATCTTTCAAGAAAAACGTTAATTATTTGCTTATGATCTTATTTGTTGGTGCAGCAACAATCATAGCTCAGATTAGTGTTGATGATCCCAATTTACTATTTTTTTTCAACACAGCTCTGTTTGTATGTTTATTACTCATAATCAAGATCGGTCATAATTTATTCAGTCTTTATCGCTCAAGAAAGTCAGTATTCCAACTTCAATTAAATACTAAAGAGATAGAACATTTTCTATTTATTGAATGCAAAGGAATACAAGATAAATCTCTAATTGCTAGAAATGATGACTTAATTTGTATTATCACAAAAAATGATGCAGACGAGTTTTTCACAGTAATAGGTAATGATAAGTCTATTCACAAGTCTGAAATCAAAGTCAGAAGTTATGATAAAGATCAATATCATAGAGTCATATCTACTAATGAATTTGCAGTAATTAATGAGAACTGGTAAATGGAGAATCACTGATGAATAGTTCACTCATAATGTTTCCAAGAGTTTGTACAATATGTGGATCACCTAATGCTGAACACGTAATAGATGCAAACGGCTTTGGAGAAATGGACGAAAGGCTTTGCGATAGATGTAGTCAGACATTGGACCAGCTACAGGCAAGTAGACAAGCCAAAGAACAATATGAAATGAGATTATCCAAGTTGAGAGTGGTTAAGTGAAACTTTTAAAAGCATGCTTATTTACTGGATTAGTATTAATTTCAAATACAAGTTTTGCCGATTTTGTTGCAAGGGTAGTTGGTGTAACAGATGGTGATACAATCACTGTCATTGATGCAAATAAAAACCAATACAAAATTAGATTAGCGAATATAGATGCCCCTGAAAAGAATCAGCCATTTGGAACTAAAGCAAAAGAAGAGCTATCACGTTTAGTCTTTGATAAATATGTATATATTAAAGAAAATGGATATGATAGACATAATCGTTTGATTGCTACTGTTATGAAAGGTAATGACCCAATTAACAGAATCATGGTGAAGAATGGCTATGCTTGGGCATACAAAGAATATTTGAAAGATCCAATTATTCTAAACCTGGAAACTTATGCAAAATTGAATAAGTTGGGTTTATGGAGCGAATCAAATCCAGTATATCCTAGTGAATGGCGAAGAATGCAATCGCAACATTAAATGTTGCGGATCCGCAACGTAAATGAATAGAGAGAAATTAGATGAAAGATATTGATCAATATACGATACCTGAACTTGAAAATTTAAAGATACAAGCCAGCATTCTCATTGAACAAAAGAAAGAACAAGCAATTGATGATGCTTATAACGAAATTCTTCGATTGGCTGATTCAGTAGGTTTTAGTGTTAGTGAGCTAATGGAAATTGGGAAAAAAAGAATAAAAAGCAAACAAAGAAAACCAGTAGAAGTACAATACCGTAATAAAAATAATGAAAATGAAACTTGGACTGGAAGAGGTAAGCGTCCAACATGGTTAGTAATAGCTATTGAGAATGGAGCCAAACTAGAAGATTTTAAAATTTAAAAAATACCCCCTTATTTTATTACCCCGTTTTTTTCTAAACGAAAAAAAGCCAAAGCAATTCAATAAGGGTTTCTTATGCCCCTGTTTTTTCTTTTTTGACTTTCTCAATTGAAAGCTTGATTTCATCAATTGTCAGTCCGTTAAGACCTTTGTCTACCAGTGCATGAACAATGTCGGACTCTTTAATTGTAATACCATGCTCGAAAGATAGCTTTCTAGCTAGATCCTCTACTTGATCAGCTTGACGATCTCTTAAACGAATACTTTTAGCCATATAAAAAATCTCTGATTTTATAATTTATTATAAATCATTTTATTGAAACTACCGCAGTAAATACTTCGGTGGTGTTTCAAAAAGTATGCTGACATTAAATGAAGCCATTATTGATGTAAAAA
>CAZNMO010000022.1:0-29892 GCA_964574195.1 uncultured Clostridiaceae bacterium
AACAAGAACAATGTTTTTGGGACGTTAAACGTTGCTGAAACAGCTGATAAGTATGGCTGCAAGAAGTTTATACTAATATCTACAGACAAGGCAGTAAATCCAACAAATGTGATGGGCGCAAGCAAAAGAATTGCAGAGATGATTATTCAATCCATGGACAAGCATAGCAAGACAGAATATGCAGCTGTGCGGTTTGGTAATGTATTGGGTAGTAACGGCAGTGTAATACCACTTTTCAAGAAGCAGATATCTCATGGTGGACCTGTAACAATAACACATCCGGACATTACACGATATTTTATGACTATACCTGAAGCTGCACAGCTTGTTATACAGGCGGGAGCAATGGCAAAAGGCGGTGAAATTTTCATACTGGATATGGGTGAGTCTGTGAGAATTGCTGATTTGGCAAGAGACTTGATAAAGCTGTCCGGATTTGAACCTGATATAGATATTGAAATAGCAGTCACAGGCTTAAGACCGGGGGAAAAACTGTATGAGGAATTGCTGCTTGAAGAAGAGGCTATTAAGAATACCAAACATAATAAGATATTTGTGGGCAAGCCGCTGGACTTAAGCTATAGTGAGGTTAGGGAATATATCAAGCTGCTAGAAAACAATATTGGTGAGGCTTCACAGGTTATTGAATTAGTAGAGCGGATGGTACCTACTTATACTAGGGATAAGAAGAATCTCTAAATGATTATCCAATAAGTAGGATTTCTTGACGAAATAATAGCAGTAATGTAAAATATAAGCATGATGTTCATTATTTGAACAAGAGGTAGATTATGGACAACGAATTTTTGATTTTAACATACATTAAGGACAATTCTGATGTTACGCAGAGAGAGTTATCAAAGAATACCGGTTTGTCTTTGGGTACAATCAATTTATTGCTGAAGAAAATGGTAAGAGAAGGTTTAATTAAAATAGAAAAAATGCCTGCTAATAGGATCGTTTATATGTTGACACCAAAGGGAATGTTGGAAAAGGTAAATAAAACATATAAGTATCTGACTATACACTACGGTTATATCAATAGCACAAAGAACAGACTGAAGGATGCAATCAAGTACTTAATGAGTAAGGAGTCAAAGCTAACAATTGTACTGGATGACAGTGAAATCGGCGAGTTGATAAGAACCGCAATCAGTGAAATGCACAGTTTAAATATTAATATCAGTACGAAAAGTGCGGAATTGGACTCAAATGATCAAACTGCCTTGATTGTACTAAATTCAGATTTGGAAGAAGCATATTCCCAATTGGGCTATAAAGTATATAATTTGCTGAAAGAAATATAAAGGAGACTATGTATGGACTGGAAAGGGAAAAAAGTATTAGTTACTGGATCAGAAGGATTTATAGGAAGTCACCTGGTTGAGAGATTAGTTGAGTTAGGTGCCGACGTAACGGCATTTGTACTCTATAATTCATTCAACAACTGGGGTTGGATTGATTCTCTTGATGCTGGTGTCAGAAAACAGCTCAGGATTGTTACAGGTGATGTAAGGGATGAAAAATGTGTTAAGCTGGCATTGGAGGGTAGAGACGTAGTATTTCATCTCGCTGCATTGATAGCGATACCATACTCATATAGTGCGCCTTTTTCCTATGTGGATACAAATATTAAAGGTACACTGAACATATTGCAAGCAAGCTTGGATAACAGTGTAGGTAAGCTTGTTCACACTTCCACCAGTGAAACTTATGGAACAGCCCAGTATGTACCAATAGATGAAAAGCATCCGCTGCAGGGCCAATCACCTTATTCAGCTAGTAAGATAGGGGCGGATATGTTAGCAGAGAGCTATTATCGTTCATTTAATCTTCCGGTAGCAACTATTAGACCTTTCAACACTTTCGGGCCGCGTCAATCAGCTAGGGCTGTCATACCGACGATTATTACTCAGGTTTTGTCCGGGGTAAGCGAGATAAAGTTGGGGTCACTATTGCCTACAAGAGACTTTTGCTATGTTAAGGATACGGTCGAAGGCTTTATTAAAATTGCAGAAAGCAGCGAAACAATAGGGACAGTTACAAATATTGGGACTGGCAAGGAGATATCCATTGGTGAGTTGGCAAATAGTATTATAAGGGTTATAGGTAGAGATGTTAAAGTTGTGAGCGATGATCAGAGATTACGACCAAAGTTTAGTGAAGTTGAGAGGTTGTGTGCCGATAATACTAAAGCACTAAGCATAACCAGTTGGAAACCAAGGTACTCCCTCGAGCAAGGTCTTGAGGAAACAATCGAGTGGATGAAAAAGAATCTGCATCATTATAAAACAGATATTTATAATGTATAGTTTCTTTATGTAGGATATATTAAATTGCCTTGACGGCCAAAATTATTGATTAATTTGGAGGAGTGAAAATGAAGTACTGTAAAAAATGTGTAATGCCTGACGCACGCCCTGGAATAAGGTTTGATGAAGAAGGTGTATGCTATGCATGCAGGAACCATGAAGCAAAGCAGAAGATTGACTGGAAAGATAGATGGAAACAACTTGAGAAACTCGCAGATAAATATCGCGGATGTAATGGAGACGGCTATGACTGTATTATAACTGCAAGTGGTGGCAAAGATAGCTGGTTCCAGATACATGTGTTTAAGGAGTTACTGAAGATGAACCCATTAATTGTATCTGTAGACAATTTCAGTTGGACTGAGACTGGCAGAAAAAACTGGGATAATATGCGCAAACGTTTTGGCGTGGATGCTCATGTTATGTCTTTGAATCCTAAAGTATGTCGTAATCTATTCAGAAAAGCGTTTGAAACACTAGGCTCGCCAACATGGTATTTTGATAAGGCGATCTATGCATATCCCATTCAAGTCGGAATCAAATATAACATACCTCTGATTGTATATGGAGAGAATACGACTTACGAAAGGGGAGGAACTACCGACACTGATACCTATAGTGCCATTGACCAGATAAATAATGATGTAGTTAAGCCATATCCATGGGAAAACTGGTTTGATGAAGAAGTATCGTGGAAAGATGTGCAGCCGGTAATATATCCTACAATGGAAGAAATACAGAAAGCCAAATTGGAGCCTGTTTTCCTTAGCTACTTTACTCCATGGAGCAGTATAGAAAATTGGAAGTACGCAAAGTCACAAGGCTTCCAGGATCTTGATGATACAGGTGAATGGCATAGGGAAGGTACTTGGACACAATACGATCAAATCGATACTGTTGGATATATCACACATACTTGGATGAAGTTCTTGAAATTCGGCCATTGGCTAGCAACAGATTATTGTAGCATTTATATAAGGGAAGGTCATATGACAAGGGAAGAAGCCTGCAAGATTGTTAATGAGGAAGAATATAAACTTGATAAGAGAATGCTAAATGATTTTATAGATTTTTGTGGTTATACCGAAGAAGAGTTCTGGAATATAGCTGATAAATTTGCAAATCGTGATATTGTTGAAAAGCGCTATGGCGTTTGGAGACTGAAAAACCCATGCAAATAGACAAGAAATGGTGTTAATATGAAAAAAATTGCAGTGGTTACCGGTTCAAGAGCTGAATATGGGCTGTTATATTG
The DNA here is from genome assembly GCA_964574195.1 of uncultured Clostridiaceae bacterium. Taxonomy (GTDB): domain Bacteria; phylum Bacillota; class Clostridia; order Lutisporales; family Lutisporaceae; genus BRH-c25. The sequence continues at coordinate 3,568 of CAZNMO010000022.1, forward strand.
GGTGATTAAGGAGATTCAGAGATCAAAGTGTTTGGAATTGCAGGTATTAGTTACCGGTGCACATTTGGAAGAATCTTCCGGGTATTCATATAAAAATATAGAGGAGGATGGTATAAAGATTAACAAAACCATCCCCCTTGATTTATGCAATTATTCGCCTGTGAATATTTCTAAGGCGATTGGAAATTGTATTTTTGGCTTTTCAAAAGCATACGAGGAACTTGAGCCTGATATGATTGTTATATTAGGAGATAGGTATGAAGTGCTGGCTGCGGCATGTGCAGCAATACCTTTCAACATACCTATTGCACATATTCATGGTGGTGAATCCACTGAAGGAGCAATAGATGAGCAGATAAGGCATGCAATAACCAAACTCAGCCATTTGCATTTTACTGCTACGGACAGGTACCGTGAAAATGTAGTTAGAATGGGCGAAGAGGACTGGCGAGTATTTAATGTCGGGGCTCTAGGACTAGAGAGTATACGGAGAATAGATTATTATTCAAAGACTGATCTGGAGCAGGAACTCGGAATAGATTTTAGCAAACCTACTTTTATTGCAACATTTCACCCTGTAACATTAGAGTATAAGAATACGGAATTATATATAAACAATCTTTTGACTGCACTGAAGCACAAAGGACTTCAAGTAGTATTTACCGGCGCAAATATCGATACTTGCGGAGATATAATCAATGCAAGGGTGATGGAGGCAGCGAAGGAAGACACAAATATAAAGATGTTTCAAAATTTGGGGCAGAGAAGGTATTTGTCGATGTTGAGGTACTGCGATGCAATGATAGGGAATTCTTCGAGTGGAATTATTGAAGCTGCAAGCTTTAATCTTCCTGTTATAAATATTGGAAGCAGACAAGATGGCCGGATTAAAGGCAGGAATGTAATGGATTGCGGCTATGGTTTGGAAGCGTTGGAACAGTGCATTTCGTTGGTGCTGGAAGGCAGGTTTACAAAACAGGTCTTGATGGATCTGGAAAACCCCTACGGTGAGGGAAACTCCTCAAAGTTGATTGTCAGGGAGCTTGAGGCCGAATACAGCAAGGAAAAGCTACTGAAAAAAAAGTTAGCATATGATTAACAGAAATCTCGAATTGTGCAAAAGAGGTGATTATAGTGTCAGTTTTTATAATAGCAGAAGCAGGAGTAAATCATAACGGCAAACTGGATATTGCACTTAGGCTGATAGATGCGGCAAAACAGGCGGGATGCGATGCTGTAAAATTTCAAACCTTTAAAGCAGAAAACTTGGTAACGAAGCAAGCAGCTATGGCAGAGTATCAGAAAAACAACATAGGAGCAGCCTTTGATCAATATACCATGCTAAAGTCTCTGGAGCTTAGCGAGGATGATTTTCTATTTATAAAAAAATATTGTATTAGTAAGAATATTAAATTTCTATCTACACCATTTGATTTTGAGTCCGCAGATTTTTTAAATAGACTGGGGATCGATGTATTTAAAATATCGTCTGGTGATGTTAATAATTATCCTTTTTTAAAGCACATTGCAGGGTTTGGCAAAGAGATAATTTTGTCTACAGGTATGTGTAGTCTAGATGAGGTTGGCGATGCTGTAGGATGGATCAGGGTTGAGGGAAACGAGCATATTTCATTGCTGCATTGTACTACTGACTATCCTACAGCTTATACTGATGTGAATTTAAGGGCAATGTTGAAAATGAAAGAGACTTACAAACTGACCACAGGTTATTCCGATCATACCCAGGGTATTGAGGTTTCGATTGCAGCAGTTGCAATGGGGGCAGAAATAATAGAGAAGCATTTTACGTTGGACAAGAATATGGAAGGGCCGGATCATAAAGCCTCCTTATCACCTGAAGAACTGACCGAGATGGTAAGATGCATAAGAAATGTGGAATTAAGTATTGGAAGCGGCGAAAAGTGTATGACGGAGAAAGAAGCGCTAAACAAGAAGGTTGTGCGGAAAAGTATAGTGGCGAAAGCGGATATTTATCCTGGAGATGAGCTGACATCGGACGTTCTGACTGTGAAAAGGCCTGGTGAGGGTATTGAACCAAAGCTCTGGGATCTTATAATCGGCAAGAGGGCCAAAGTACTTATAAAGAAAGACTCACTAATAAAATATAACGATATAGAGTAAGGTGTTGAGATTATTATGTATAAATTACAAAATGCCATGAGAAACGAACTTGATTCAGTATATATTATTGGAGAAACAGCATATAACCATGAAGGTGATTTTCAATATTTAAAGGATATGGTGGATAGTTTAGCTGAGGTTGGAGCCAGTGCAGTAAAGTTTCATATGCTGATAGAATTAGATAGTTACATCACTAAAAGCCATCAGGTATATGATATTATTAAAAATTGGGTATTCTCAAAGGAACAATGGATAGAGCTGATTGATTACTCACACAGCAAAGGCCTGGAAGTTATTGCACTTACGGATGATATCGAGAGTATCAATATAATAATTGGTGAATCTATTCAAGTTGCCGGTATAGAGCTGCATTCAACCTGTATTAATGACTATCATATGTTGAAAAGCCTGGCTGATTACAAGGGGGTTGTTTTATTAGGAGTAGGCGGTACAGGTATCGATGAAATCACTTATGCAGTTGAGACCCTAAATTCATATGGCATAAATGATATAGTACTTATGTATGGATTTCAGAAATACCCGACAGATTATAAAAAGATAAATCTCAATAAGATGGAAAAGCTGGGAAGATTCTTTGAATTGCCTGTAGGCTATGCTGACCATACCCGGTTTGATGATCCTTACAACATACAAGTTACATCTCTTGGAGTGGCAAAAGGTGCTAGAATTATTGAAAAGCATTTTACATTGGATGAAGGGAAAGAAAGAATTGATTATCAGGCGGCGATAGGTATGAATAAGTTCGTTGAGCTTATGAATGCTTTGAATATTGTGTATAAGACGTTGGGGAGCGGCAGTGTAGACATGACTGAAGATGAAAAGCAGTATGGGGCAATAGGTCTAATGAAAAAGGCCATGGTGGCGTCGAGGGATATAAATGCCGGAGAGGTAATCAGCTACGATGATATAACCTATAAAAGATCAGGCGAAAGCTCTTTGCTCGCACAGACATTTATTCATAAACTTAACGGAAAACGTACAAAGGAAAAGATACTAAAGGACACTGTCATCAAACTGAATCAGTTGGAGGATTAATATGTTTGTAATCACTAAAGGTATAATCAATGATATTCTGGCAGGGATGGATAAGAGCGTCAAGGTAATATACCATGGTACAAATGGCGTTGATTATGACATACTGTTAGTAGTAAAAAACCAGCAGGATAAGACAATACCAGAAATGCATGGTAATGAAGATGATATATATTATATCGTTGAGGGTGAGGCAATTCTGCAATTTGGCGGAGAAATGCTGGAGAAAAAGCTAGTAGAAGGTTACAACGATCAGTACATATGTGCGCAGATCGTAAACCATGAAGAACAAAAGCTGGTCAGCTCTGATTTTGCTGTAATACCCAGGGGAGTACCGCATAGGGTAAAGCTTATTAGTGAAAGATTAGTTTATCTAGTAATTAAAGAGAGGTAAGAGTATATTATGAATGTTGGATATTTGATTACAGGAAGGCTTAAGTCTACCAGGCTGCCCAAAAAGTTGCTATTGAAGATCAATGAGAAAGAAATAATTTATTATATGATTGAGCGCCTTAAAAAGGTGGGGGCTATTGATAAAATTGTAATATGCACATCTGTAAACAATGAGGACGATCCGTTGGAGGCTCTTGCGAATGAATATGGCATAGGCTGCTTCAGAGGCAGCGAAGAAGATGTTATAGGTAGACTGTATGGCGCTTGTGTTAAGTATGGCTTTGATTATGTACTCAATATTACTGCGGACTGTCCTTTGGTCAGTACAGAATATGTAGATGCAATAATAGACAAGTACAAAGAAACAAATGCAGATCTTATCAGAGCCTTTGATTTGCCACATGGAGCGTATTCATATGGAATCAAAGTAGAAGCATTAAAAAAGGTTTGCGAAATAAAGAAGAGCAACGAGACAGAAGTTTGGGGTAAATATTTTACGGACACAGGATTATTCAATGTTGTTGATTTGAAGGTTGATGAAAAACATAGGCGGCCGGAAATCAGGATGACATTGGACTACCCTGAAGATTTTGAGTTTTTCAAGACAATCATAAACCATTTTTCTGATAAAATATTGGATATAAAACTAAGCGATATACTTGAGTATCTTGATGAAAATCCAGAGGTAGTAAGTATAAACAGCAAGTGTGAAGAGTTGTACAAGAAGCGATGGGAGCAGCAAAACAAGCTGGAGGTATAAATGAAAATACTTATATTTGGCTGTGGTTCTATTGGAAGAAGGCACATAAAGGCTTTAAAGCATATTGGTGTGCAGGATATCATCGCTTATAGAACACAGAAGGGTGCTCTGAAGGATTTATCTGAGGAAATGCACAATGTAACTGAAGTATATGATATGAAGGTCGCTTTTGCATCTGAGCCTGACGGGGTTATAATAAGCAATCCCACAAGTCTTCACTTACCCATATTGATCGAGTGTGTGAAGCGTGGCATCAATGTATTTATAGAAAAACCGATTTGCGGAAGCATTGAAGAGCTTGCTCAGTATGCTGACTTTATAGAAAAGTCGGATTCTCGCATTATGGTGGGGTATGTATTGAGATTTCATCCGCTTTTTAAGGAGCTAAAAAAATTGCTCTCTCAAGGTGTTATTGGCTCGCCACTGAAAGCAGAAATGAAAGTGGGACATTACCTCCCATTTTGGCACAAATATGAGGATTATTCCAAAGGCTATGTGGCGCAAAAGATGCTGGGAGGCGGCGCAATAAGAACCCTGTCTCATGAGATTGATCTTGCAAATTACTTCTTTGGAGATTTATACTCCGTATATTCAAAGATTGATAAGCTTAGCAACCTAAATATTGAAACAGATGATTATGCATTCTTACAGATGCAGGGAGATTCCGGCATTGTTGTGAACATTGAAATGAACCTTCTGGAGCCAGTTTTGGTCAGAGAAGGAACAGTCCTTGGTGAAAAAGGGAAAATCTCGTATTCGTTTACAGAAAACAAGATATCTACAGTGCAGTATGATAACTTGCAGGAGCATACGGTTTTCAGCGGTCAAAGCATGGAATATGATGATATGTATGTTAGTCAGATGAGAGAATTCATTAAGTTATGCAATAATCATGAGGACATTTCAGGCTGCCGCTTTAAAGAAGGGGTTAAGGTAATGGAGATAATAAGGGCGGCAGAATTGTCAAATGAGTCAGGAAGGAAGGTTGAGATAGATGGATATTTTTAATTTAAAAGGAAAATCTGTTGTTCTTACTGGTGCCAGGGGATACCTGGGGACTAATTTCTGTGAAGCGTTGCTGGAGTATGGCGCAGAAGTGCACGCATTGGATATATCTGAAGATTATAATGATAAGATTAAACAGATCATTTCCAGGTTCCCAGATAGGTTTTACAATTATAAATGCGATAGCACTAAACGTGACGAACTATCAAAATGCAGAGACGAGATAGTAAGCAGATCAAATAAAGTAGATGTGCTGATCAATGCAACAACTATGAAAGGCGATGACTTTTATCTGCCCTTTGAAAAGGTGTCGGTAGAGGGTTGGGAAATCGGATTATTGGGTAATCTGACAGCTTCCTTTCTGGCTTGCCAGGAATTTATCCCATTAATGGCAAAGCAAAAGGCAGGTTCAGTGATAAATATTGCATCAATATACGGCGTTGTTGGTAATGATCAGAGGATTTACAAAGGTTCAAATCTGAATCAGTGCTATCTGGAGGATGGAAAGGTTGATGAAGAAGATCAGGTATATTCACATCCTGTTTATCCTGCCGCAAAGGGTGGCGTGATTGCATTGACAAGATATTTGGCAGCTTACTATGGAAAAGATAATGTAAGAGTAAACTGCGTAACACCGGGAGGAGTCTATCACCCAGCTGAGAATGAGAATTTTCTGAAGAAATACTCTGAGAGGACACCTTTAGGAAGAAAGGCCAATCCTGATGAGATAAATGGTGCAATAGTCTATTTGTCTTCAGATGCATCAACATACGTTACTGGCCATAACTTGGTAGTGGACGGCGGATGGACATGCTGGTAGAGAAGAGGTAGTATATGAGAAACTATGAAAAACTTGTTGTCAATGATAATATTTCTGTTAGGGAAGCCCTTGCAAAGCTTGAGGAAAGCGGCGAGAAGCTATTGATCGTGTGCGATGGCGATATGCTGTTAAAGGGAGTAATTTCAGACGGTGATATTAGAAAGTTTATTCTAAGGGATGGACAGCCGACGGAGTCGATTGCTGATATTTATAACGAAAAGCCTATTTGTTTTGCAAGCGGCTTTGATGCGGACGATATAAAGCGGGTAATGATTGAGAAGAACATTACTTGTGTTCCGATAATCGACGATGGAAATAGACTAATGAACGTTGTAACATGGAACGAATTATTTGGTCAGAAGAAACACATTATTGAGGAGAGTGGTATCGACACGCCGGTGGTTATCATGGCAGGCGGTAAAGGAACCAGGCTGGCTCCGTTCACTAATATTCTGCCCAAACCGCTGATTCCCATTAACAACAAACCGATTATAGAATTGATAATTGATAAATTTAAATCAGCTGGGGCAAAAGAGTTTCACATAACTGTGAATTATAAAGCAGAGATGATTAAAGCTTATTTCGACTATACTGAATATAACAGCATAATTAACTATATTAATGAGGAGAAATTTCTGGGGACAGCCGGTAGCTTGAGGCTGCTGCCCGATGATTTTCCAGAAACCTTCTTCCTTACAAATTGTGATATCCTAGTGAAAGCCAATTACAGTGATATACTGAAGCACCATAAGGCAAGCGGCAGTGATATTACAATAATAGGATGCAATCAAACCATTACTATTCCTTATGGAGTTATAAGGGTAAGTGATGAAAACTGCCTGGTAAAAATTGATGAAAAGCCAAAGCTGAATTTTGTAGTAAATACAGGCATGTACGTATTGGAAAAGGAAGTAGTTGGATATATCAAAGAGAATACGCTATACCATATCACAGATTTAATAAATGACATTAAGGAGCATGGGGGAAAGGTGTCTGTTTACTTAGTTGATGAGGATAGTTGGATTGATATTGGGCAATGGGAAGAGTATAGAAAATCAGTAGATAAGATCAATGAGAAATGGGATGAAGCATGGTAAGTTAGTTCCAGGCTATAGTGAGGGGTATATTAATGAATGTGTACTTTTATGTTGATAAAGAAATTGACCAGAAATACTATTCCTTTGGTTACAAGCCAGATGATATTATAATCACAACTTTTTCAGAAGTTTTTAACCAACTGAAGGAAAAAGTTAATTGCCGTATATACAATATGGATTTAGGCAGTATTGCAGTGCAAGATGATGCTATTGCTGAAACTAAGGATTATGTTAGGCATTTGATGAATACCTACTCTGAACTTGAGATTAGTCCGTTCATTAATTATATCTTTAGTCATTATTTCCTGCTTGCCTTTAACCTTGTAAACTATATAGACAATAAATTAAAAGACGAGTCTATTGATGAAATATATCTATTTGGCGGAAATAGAAAGGTAAAATATACAGGTTTGTTTTTGGGAGAAGGCGAAAAGGCGTTTAACCTATTATATAAGCGTAGCTGGTTCATAAATAATATTATATATGAATTGTTTAGAGGCAGATTCCAAATAACATGGAAGAAGGAAGACAATGCAGTAAAGCTGAGACTTTTCAAGTATGTCAGGACAAAGCTTATAAGTGCATCAAAAATCGTTACTATTATTTACAGGACCTTGGCGGCTAAGCTTGATAGTAAAGGTATAGGGATCGAGGCCTTAAATAATGGAAAGGGCAAAGTGCTACTTCTGGCCAGAAACCCCGTCCAGGTAGAGCCCATGCAGAGATTATATAATATTGTAAATGAACAAAGTGCGCATGAAGCAGTTTTTATAAAGTATGGAATGCTACAAAAGAACAATTTGGATCATATATTGAGCAGAAATAATTTAAGATATGTTGATCTGATTTCCATGATGGATTTCAGAGAGATAGTCAAATTACTGCTGGGTTGCTTCAAGAGCAGTAGGGATAAAGAAGTAAAGTCATATAGTGTCAGGTATAAAGGCAATGAATTTTGTGTTTGCAATAAAGAAATACTTGAGGAAATCAAAACCTGCTGGTTTGAGAATAATTATAGGCTGTATTTAATGGATAAGCTGATTGCCAATATGAAGGATAGCGTAAAAATAGTATATACAACTGAGACATATAACCATAATGCAGCTATTGAGGGGTTATGGGCTAAAAGGGCGGGTACGAGGATATATTCCATTCAGCATGTGGGGATGGAGAGATTTAAGATACCTGTAGATATTTGGACAGACTCATTTTACTACATGGATTATGAGCTATTCAAGTATAAGAGCGAGTATATGGAAGATAGCAGTAAATGTAAGTATATTGGACCTATTAGCTATGATTCAATATTTAATACCAGTGAATCTACAAATACAATGCAGAGGGTAACGATACTTACACAGCCTGATGATTTCAGGTTTGACTTTATTGAATTGCTGGACGATATTGTTTCTATCAGGAAAGATAATAATTTAAATTTTGATATATTCATAAAAATGCATCCAAGAGACCAGTACTATGATCTTTATCATGACTATGAAAAAAGAGAACCATTTATTAAGATAATTGACAGAGCGGAGAGCACAAATGATTTGATGAAAAACTCAGATATCATATTTTCCGTGACTTCAGGCACAATATTTCAGTCGATTCTGATAGGAACTCCCACTGTATGTGTGAATTATAGAAACAAGTACAATATTGATATAATAGATTATCTTTCGGATGCTGTAACAGCCAAAGCCTTTACCAAGGATGGTATTAGAGATGCAATACTTGGCTATGAAAACTTGCGTAACAAGTTTCTTGTTAATAGAAAGCTGTATTTAAGCAAATATATTCCCTTATATAATGGGGATGCTGCTGTAATGCTGCTAAAGGAGCATGAAATAATCAATGATTAGATGTGATAGCCTAAAGAAAAATAGAATAGGAAATGGTTTCATATTCATCACAGTAGTATATATATGCACGATGGAGATAATGGGTTTTATTAGGGGAGCCGGTATATTCAATACTGAATATATAAACAACTACCTTAGGCTTATCATTACCTTCCCTTTTATTTTTTTCTTCGTAATGCAAATAAGGCGTATGCGCTTTCGATATATTGATTCTTTGATAATAACAGTATTTATAATTAATTGTCTATTAAGTTTTATTATTAACACAGATAATATTAGAAACCTGTTTACTGGTTCCTACGGCTTCATAATCTTTTTCTGCATATACACATATTACCGGCAGTTTTATACTGATGAACCTAAAATGGATAAGTATAGCAAGGCTTTATTTATTGTACTGATAATAAATATCATTATACTAAACGTATTGCCTATTATAGGAATAAACATTTTAAGTGTAGGAAAAGCTTCATTGTATTTTGTGGTACCTTTATTCTTTTATATTTTTAGGTCCTCGTATATAATGAGTTTTATATCATTTGGGCTTATGCTCTATACCCAAAGAAGAGGTGCCTTATTAGCCATTTTTATCAGTATTTTCTGTATTGTATTATTTGAGAAAAAGGTAAGCAGTATTAAGCGTATTGCTTTTTTAGCTCTACTAATTATATCAGTTGTCAGTATTGTATTTGTTACAGCATCCTTCGATAGGGTAAACATGCTTCCCGACTCGATGAAAGGTATTGCTTTCAGAATAATGCTGTTAAATCCTCTAAGTGATAGATTTGATTTTGTGTTTGGTTCTGGAGGAAGGGTCGGAGAGATAATATCTGCAATTAAACCGATTAAGGAAAATCCGCTTTACCTGTTTACCGGTATGGGAGTAGGCTACTCTTATGACTGGGTTGAGAATGACTTTGTGTATGAAAGGAATCATAATAATGTACATTTTTCACCAGTAAATTTACTAACGAAATATGGTTTGGTGATTACAATACTGCTTTATTTTATAATAATACGGATTCTGACAAAAGGCATGATATCGCTTAAGAAAGGTACTTTGTCTATTAATGAAAAGGTTATGTTGTTTTACACTATTACTTCATTCATAAACTCATTTACTGCATTTAGTCTATTCTCAGATCTATTTTTTATTATATTTCTTGGAATACTGGAAGGCAGAATAGGGAAAACGCAGTCAATTCAAGGGCCTGGTACTAATTAGACCAGTAAAATGACTGATATATTTTTATTAGCATGGGAGGTCGAAGCATGGAGAAACTACTTGTTCTATCAGATTCATTGGCTATACCAAGAGCTGATACGAATTACGAGGATACATGGCCTTATATGATTAAAAGCGAATACAAATTTGATGTTATTACTTCCATGCGCAGGGGGAGTACATCAACTCGCTTGGTTGACGATGGGCCTAACGGAGTAGATTCCCTTGAGGGGTTTAAGCCGAATATAGTTATTGTTCAGATTGGTATTTGCGACTGTGCGCCGCGATATTTTTCCTACAAATTCTTATTGATTTTGAATAAGTTTCCAAGGAGCCTAACCAAATATATTCTTTGGCTAAAAAAGAGGTTCTCCGGTAGGAAACACACCTATGTAAATATAAAGGAATATGAACGGAATTTCGACAGTTATTTTATGAGATGCAAGACAGAAGGCTGCAGTGTTATATGCATAGGTATTCTAAAGGCGTCAAGTGAATTTATCAGGAAAAGCCCAAATATACAGAATAATATTGATTCATATAATAATATTTTAAAAGAATTATGCAGCAAATACGATAATGTGAAATACGTTGTACCTTGTGCTAATGAGGATATAGAAACTGTCATTTCCGACGAACACCACTTAAATGCGAAAGGGCATAAAGTTCTATTTGCTCAAATTAGTGAAGCATTAAACCAACTGGGTTACAAGTAAAAAAGACTGGCTCTGCATTAACACAGCAATGGTATAACTGTTTGATATATGAAAAGGATGACATACATGAAAGATTTTAGAAAAATTGCAAAACTAACGTTAATATTTACTATTTTTACACTGTTAAGCAAGTTGTTTGGTTTTTTGCGGGAAGTGCTTATTGCCTATCAGTTCGGAGCCTCATACCAGAGTGATGCTTACAAAGTTGCGTCCTCATACCCTTACCTGGTCTTTTCAATACTCAGTTATGTGATACTGGTGGTATTTTTGCCTATGTATATAGACATAAAGAATAGTAAGTCAAAAGAGGAAGCAGATGGATTTGTCAGTAATTTTCTAAATATAATACTGCTGATATCAACAATAATCTCGGTATTAAGTTATGCCTTTGCAGCTCCAATAATCCATGTACTAGCACCGGGTTTTACCGGTGATACTTTTACCTTGACTGTAGGGTTAACCAGAATAATGGCGTCGGTTATTGTATTTATATCATTTGTGGCAGTATGCAATGGTTTTTTGGAGGCCAACGAAAAGTTCTTTATACCTTCAATTATTGCATTGCCTCAGTCATTATCGATTATTCTGAGTATTATAATGATAACGGATATAAATGCTGTCCAATTATCTCTTGCAACTGGGTTTGGCGTGATACTTCAGTCTATAGTGTGTTTATATGGGATATATAAACATGGGTTTAGATACCGTTTTAAGCTGAAGTTGAATGATGATAATATCATCAGGCTTTTAAAATTATCGCTCCCTGCTATTATTGGGGTTTCCGTTTATCAGTTAAATTTGATAGTGGACAGGATCTTTGCTTCGGGCCTGGTTGAAGGGAGCATCTCTGCACTCGACTACTCATCTAAAGTAAGTAATCTAGTTTATTCGATTTTTATTGTATCAATTTTGACCATAATATTCCCAAACCTATCCAATCTATATTCGAGAAAACTCTATGAAGATTTTTTCAGCACACTTATTAAGATGCTAAATATCATAATATATTTAGTATTTCCTATGATGATGGGGTTAATTATTTTCAGCGAAGAAATTACAAAGATAATATTCTTTAGAGGTAGCTTTGATATTGGCGATTTAAACATGACCTCTGCAGCGCTAATATTTTATTCTATAGGCTTGGTTAGTTTAGGTGTCAGAGAATTACTCAACCGGGCATTCTATGCTTTTCAGGACACAAAAACTCCTATGAATAATGGAGCTATATGTGCAATTATAAACATTCTACTTAATTTTATACTTGTTAGGGTAATGTCATATAAAGGGTTGGCTCTGGCAACTTCTATTTCTTATATTGTTTCAAGTATAATGCTATTAGTCATTTTAAAAAGAAGATTTAGAGATATAAAATATTATCCACTACTAAAGTCACTGGCCAAAGCAGCTATTGCTTCTTCAGTAATGGGGATTGTGAGTATAGGTATCAATGATTTTGTACTCCTTAAGGTTTTTCATGGTGCAGGAAATGCAGCGTCAGTATCGTTTTTAATCACTATTGTTTTAGCTGCCTTAATATACGCTGTAGTACTGCTATTGTTAAAGGTTGAAGAAATCAATGACCTAATAAACTATATTAGAAATAGGAAACGTGCAGCATAGTATTTTTATAGGGAGAGTAGCTATGGGTAGATTTCTTACTGAGATATTGGAAATGGGGGCAAAGAATTTTTCTTACAGACTTTTCTACGAAGTATGTAAAAAGTTTGGTGTCTTCAAATATAAGTACAGGGGTATAAGTATTAATGATACTTCAATCAATTTACTTCTTTTTGGCAGTAGCAGTGCCCTGTCAGTGGAAAGTGCTGTAAGCTGTTTAGGTTTCAACAGTGAAAATGCAGCTCATCGAAATGATCAAATCATAGAGCTAGACTTTGCTTTGGAAGGATTGATATCCAGGGCTGATAATATTTTTGCCAATAAGGTCAATGTATTCAACCTAAAAGACTTCTATTGGGGCAGTCCAATAAACTGGAACCTTGACCCCACCACAGGTTATACATGGCCGGTAAATACCCACTGGTCCCAAATCAATATTAATGATCCCCAATATGGAGATATAAAGTATAATTGGGAATTGAATCGACATCAGCACCTAATCACATTAGGACGGGCTTATGCGCGCAGCGGCAATGAGAAATATGCTGAAGCTTTTGCAAGGCAAATTGAAAGCTGGATCGATCAAAATCCACATGAAATGTCTTCTAATTGGTATAGCAATCTCGAAATAGCCCTGAGGGCAATATCCTGGGTATTTGCGTGGGATTTCTTCAAGGATTCAAAACACTTTACCGAGTCACTGAAAGAAAAGTTCTTGGTGACATTATATCTTATGGCTGAGCATATTGATAAAAATTTGAATTTTTCTAAATATTGCATTAGCAATGATCACATAATCGGAGACTGTGTAGGACTGCTGGCTTTCTCAATTTCATTTCCACAGTTCAAGAATACAGAAAAATGGCGTAATAATGCTATTAAAGAATTGTGGAGGCAGTTGGATCGTCAGGTTTTTGAAGATGGTTCTTATTTTGCTTATTCAGTAAACTACCACAGATTTGTTACTCAATTCTACCTGTTGACGATTAAGTTGTTGAGAGAAAACAAGATTGATATACCTAAGGAAGTGCTTTTGAAGGTTGAAAAAATGTTGGACTTTCTAAATGCACTGATCCTCCCGGACGGCTCAGTACCAAATCTGGGTGAGATTGATGGTGGTGTAGCATATAAGTTCGATGATTTACCTTTCTATGACTACCGCGCTGTTATAACCACCGGTTATAAGCTGCTTGGTATAGATAAATCAGTAAACTTCAGTTTTGACTATAACGAAGAAGGCTACTGGCTTTTGGGAGACAGCACTACATTTGAAAAAAGTACAGAAAATATGTCTGAAGCATTCAGAGGCGCTGGTTATTATGTTCTTAAGGATGATACCTTTCAAATCGTTTATCACTGCGGGAAAAACATATCAGGGTACGGACAAGCAGATATGCTGAGCATAGATGTTGCCTTTGGTGGCGACAGTGTCCTAACAGATTGCGGAACATATTTATACAACGGACCTAAGGAATGGCGTGATTATTTTAAAGGTACAGGGAGCCATAATACTGTTTGTGTAGACAGACAGGATCAGATGATAAATCATAGAAGATTTAAATGGCTTAAGCGTACAGATGCAAAGATACACAAGTGGGTAGATGATAAGGACTACAGTTTCGCGGTAGGATCTCATTTCGGTTACAATAGGCTAAGTGATAAAGTGACGCACAGCAGAGCCGTGTTCCTCAGAAAAGGAAGGTACATTGTTATAACAGATTATTTATACGGAGAAGAAGTACATGATATAGGTGTAACATACAACATTGCATGCAAAGATTATGAAATAAATGACGAGAGTATGATTAGCATAATAGGCTTAGAAAGCAACCTAAAAATGGTGAATTGTTACTATAAGGACTTTAAGCTGAAAACACAATTTGGTGAGGAGTACCCTATTGGTGGGTGGGTATCAAGAGAATACGGGGTAAAGGAGCCATGCTTGAGGGCTTTGTATACTTCAGAAAAATTGCAGCTGCCCACTTGTATTGGAAATGTAATCTATGACAGCCGTAATAATAACTATAAAGTTAAAGAGATGCATGGCGAGGTAAAGGTTAATGGAGAATACTGTGGGTGTTGTTTCAGCATAATGATAACAGGAGAAAATTTTACAGATTATTTCATACATGTTTTCAACGCACCTGCAGATTGCATGATCAGCATAGATGGTATAGGCCTCTTTGAAGGCAGCACTGTTGTTGTGACGGTCGATGAGCAGGATAGAATTATTAGTAAAATAGCTTTATAGGAGGAAGTTCAATGTGTGGTATATGTGGAGTATTTAACTATGGTACAAAAGAACCAGTTAACGAAGTTCTGGTAAGAAGAATGAATGAACAGATAGCACATAGAGGACCTGATGGTGAGGGTATATATATTGATGGACAGTTAGGCTTTGGGCATAAAAGGCTAAGCATAGTAGACCTTACGAAAGGCCACCAGCCTATGAGTAATGAGGATGGGAGTATTTGGATAACATTTAATGGAGAGATATATAATCATGCTGATTATATTCCTCTGCTAAAAGGCAAAGGCCATGAATTTAAAACTGACTGTGATACAGAAACCATAATACATCTCTACGAGGAATATGGAGAAGATTTGCTTGGCAAGCTAAACGGAATGTTTGCATTTGCCATATGGGATAGGAATAAGAATAGTATATTTGTAGCTCGTGACAGATTGGGGATAAAGCCGCTATATTACTATGATAAAGGTGGCAGGTTTCTTTTCGGGTCTGAAATCAAATGCATACTTGCAGATGAAAGCGTGGAGAGAGTTCCTAATTATGAAGCCATGGGGGAATATCTGCACTTCTATAATGCGCTGGGGGACAGGACCTTTTTTCGGGACATAGAGCTTCTAGAAGCGGGCTACTACCTAATTATTAAAGATGGTAAGGTTGTAAAAAGGCAATACTGGGATGTTGTAGATTATGAGAAATATGAATACAATGATGATAAACTGATTGACATGTTCGCAGAACTGTTGGAGGACTCCGTTAAGCTGAGACTAATGAGTGACGTTCCTGTGGGGAGCTATCTGAGCGGGGGTATTGACTCCAGTACAATAGCGGTAATTGCCTCAAAGGCGTATAACGGAAAGTTCCAAACCTTCTCTGCCGGTTTTGATGAGGGTGAAGATTATGATGAAACAAAATATGCTGATATTGTAGCGGGTATTATTGATTCGAAGCACTATAAGCTGTATGTGGATTCTGCAGATTTTCCCGAACTGTTGCCTAAACTTATATGGTATTTGGATGAGCCTAGAATAGGAGCTGCAATTTTTCCCCAATACTATATATCAAAGCTTGCAGCAGAACATGTTAAGGTATGTCTTGGGGGTCAAGGAGCAGATGAAATATTCGCGGGCTATGCCAGATATTTCTATGGTACGATATATAGGAGTGCTTTACAACTTGCAAAAAATAAAGTAAGCTCTTTTGCCAAAAACAATAGTGGTGGTAAGGTAGGGTCAAATATACAGAAGCAATATAACGAGGGGGTTCAGAACTGGCTCAAACAAAACTTCAATACTTTACTTATGCCGGATAGAAAGAGGTATTACAATCAATTCAGGTTGTTGAATGATAATCTGCAGTCTGAATTGTTAAGCCAGGATATGAAGCGTACTATAGAAAAAGGCAACTATTACGGTAAGTTCAACAATGTGATAGAAAGATGCAAATCCAAAGATCCACTTGATCGGCTGTTGTATTGGGATACCAAGGTATACTTGAATGGGCTTCTCATGCTGGAAGATAGAATGAGCATGGCAAACAGCCTTGAAGCCAGAGTACCTTTCCTGGATTACAGGATTGTCGAATTTGCTGCGAAGCTCCCACATAATATGAAATTGAACGGACTTACTACAAAATATATTGTAAAAAAGCTGGTCAAAAGATATCTGCCGGACGAGATAATAAATAAAAGAAAGATGGGTTTTCCGGTTCCGATCAAGAAGTGGTTTGAGGAAGAGCACAGGGACTGGACTATGGATGTGCTCTCAAGCAAGAGCACTGCCGAAAGAGGTATTTTCAATGCAAAGGCTTTGTCGGAAGTTGTTAATGGGAAGCATTCAGATGACAGATATTGGGAAAGGATTGTATGGACCTCATTAAATATGGAGCTTTGGTTTAGGCAGTTTATTGATTAATAAGAAGTGGTGATTATATGAAGATATTAATTGTTCATCAATATTTCTTAGAAGAAGATGGTGGAGGCGGCTCCAGGTTCAATCAGTTTGTTAAGTATTGGTCGGCCCGGGGCCATAATATCACGATTATTGCAGGAATGGTAAACTATAATACAGGGAAGAAGAGTGAGAAGTACAAGGGGAAATTCATTGTAAAGGAAAGCTTGAATGATAAAGTTGAAGTAATACGTACTCATGTATCACAGAAGTATAACTCAAGCTTTATAGGAAGACTCTGGGGATACTTTTCTTTCACATTTTCTTCGATTATTGCAGGAGTGTTTCATACTAAGAGGCCTGATTTGGTTCTGGTAACTTCACCCCCGCTATTTGTCGGGATATGTGGGTATTTAATGAGTCTGATTAAAAGGGCTCCTCTTGTATTTGAGGTTAGAGACTTATGGCCTGAGTCTGCTATAGATACAGGAGTCCTGACAAATAAGCATATTATTGCCTTGTCTTACTGGTTGGAAGCTTTTATTTACAGGAAATCAAAGCTTATAAATGTATTGACGCCAGCCTTTAAAGAAAAACTCATGAAAGATAAAGGTGTCAGTGAAGATAAATTAATAATGGTTTCCAATGGTGCTGATTTGGATCTGATGTCTCCGGGAGATAAGAACAACTCCATAAGAAAACAGTATGCTATTGAGGACAAGTTTGTTATACTCTATATGGGCGCGCATGGAATAGCAAACAACCTTATCACTTTGATTGAAGCTGCGAAGGCCTTGAGAGACAATCGCGATATTGTTTTTATGCTTGTTGGTGATGGCATGCAGAAGATGGAGCTTATAGAGAAAGCAAAAGAATATGGCTTAAGTAATATAATATTTGTTGATTCTCAGCCAAAGTCAAAAATTGGTGATTTTTGTAATGCAGCTGATGTATGCACCGCGGTTCTGAAGAAGGTTGAGACATTCAAAACAGTATATCCTAACAAGGTATTCGACTATATGTCATGTGCAAGACCAATATTATTGTGTATTGATGGAGTTGCAAGATCTCTAGTGGAGAATGCTCAATGTGGAATTTATGTAGAACCGGAAAATGTATTGGAGTATATTAGTGCTGTAGACATACTATACAAGGATAGAGAACTGTGCAGAAATATGGGAATCAATGGATATAAATTTGTAAAAAGTAATTTTAGTCGGGAAGCATTGGCTACAATGTACGAAGCTCATTTGCTTGGACTGAATGATAAAGGAGTAATACGATGAAGAGTAAAATATGTATAATTGGATTAGGATATATAGGGTTGCCAACAGCGGCAATGTTTGCGACTCACGGACACTCAATAATAGGTGTTGATGTAAACTGCAAGTTAGTTGAAGAGCTAAACCAAGGAAGGATAATAATAGAGGAGCCATATCTTGATATAATGGTACAAGCTGCCGTTACCTCGGGAAATCTGGTTGCATATACCGAACCAAGCTCAGCCGATGTATTTATAATCGCAGTACCGACACCAATAACAAAAGATAAAAAAGCAGATATGTCTTATGTAATAACAGCTACAGAGTCAATAATTCCGTACCTAAAAAAGGGGAATACTGTGATTTTAGAATCGACATCACCAGTAGGAACAGTTAATGACCTCATGATCCCAATACTTGAAAAGTCAGGATTAAAGATAGGCGAGGAATTATTTGTTGCTCACTCTCCTGAAAGAGTTTTACCTGGCAGAATTTTAATTGAGCTTGTAGAGAATAATCGAATTGTCGGCGGAATAAACACAAAATCTGCAGAGCTCGTAAGAGATTTATACAAAACCTTTGTAAAGGGAGAAATATATTTAACTGACGCATCAACAGCTGAAATGTGCAAACTCATGGAGAATACCTACAGGGATGTCAATATAGCGTTGGCAAATGAATTAAGTAAAATATGCGAAAATGAAGGCATCAATGTATGGGAAGTAATTCGACTGTGTAACAAACATCCAAGAGTAAATATACACCAGCCTGGACCAGGAGTTGGAGGTCACTGTCTGGCAGTAGACCCATGGTTTATTGTTGAGCGTAACAAGGAGCTGGCTAGAATAATAGAACATTCGAGAATAACTAATGATAGCATGCCGCATCATGTATTTAACAGGATCGAATTAGTGTTAGGCGGATTGCAGAAGAAGACGATTACCATACTCGGGGTGACATACAAACCTGATATAGATGATATGCGTGAAAGTCCAATAATTGAACTCATTGAACTATTGAAGCATGCTGGTTACGGGATAAAGGTATTTGATCCGTTTGTGGAGGAGACTGAGTTTAAGGCAGATAATATTCTAGACGCTTGTGCTGATAGTGATATGCTTGTATTGGCAGTAAATCACAGCCAGTTTAAGGATATGGATTTCAAAGGTATATATCATGCTATGCATAGTAAGAATATATTTGATTGTAGAAACTATCTGCCCAAGGATAAGTTGAAGGCAATAGGGTTCAATTATTATTTGTTGGGAGAGTAACATAATACACTTAGATGAATTAGTTCTTAAGTAATGGTAGTACAATTGTAGGTTCAGAATAAAGTAATCATGTGAGTAATAGTAAAATGAATATGAATAGATAGGTGGTTGTTATGGGGGTCAATTCCATTATAAAAAGGTGCCTGGAAATAATTATGTCCATGTTGATAATTGTAGTGATTTCGCCATTAATTGTTTTATTAGGTGCAATTATCAGATTGAAATTAGGAAGCCCAATAGTGTTCAAACAGCTACGTCCTGGCAAGGATGGAAAGATATTTACCATGTATAAGTTTAGAACAATGAGTGATAAGAAGGATGAAAAAGGACAGCTACTGAGCGATGAACTAAGGATGACAAAGCTAGGGAGCATTTTGAGAAGTACAAGTCTTGATGAGCTTCCTGAGTTGTTCAATGTACTGAAAGGGGATATGAGTTTTGTAGGCCCAAGGCCATTACTGGTGGAATATCTGAATCGATATACAGCTGAGCAGAATAGGCGTCACGAGGTGAAGCCA
Organism: uncultured Clostridiaceae bacterium; assembly: GCA_964574195.1. Classification (GTDB taxonomy): domain Bacteria; phylum Bacillota; class Clostridia; order Lutisporales; family Lutisporaceae; genus BRH-c25. Next base: position 23,449 of record CAZNMO010000022.1, read on the forward strand.
GGCATTACAGGATGGGCGCAAGTTAATGGGAGAAATGCAATATCGTGGGATGAGAAATTTAAACTGGATGTATGGTATGTAGATAATTGGAGTATAGGGTTGGATATAAAAATACTATTCATGACAGTCTTTAAGGTTTTAAAGAAGGATGGAATATCACAACAGGGAAATGTTACAATGAGCAAATTCACTGGTAGTAATAGTAATGGAGTTGAGATGTAATGAAGGATATTTTTATTATAGGAGCGGGCGGTGTTGGCAGGGAAACGGCACAGCTTATAGAAGATATCAATAGAGTCAGTAGTGAATGGCACATATTAGGATTTATTGATGATAACTCTACAATGTGGGGTAAATACATTAACGGCTATGAGGTAGTTGGTGGTAGCGAATACTTAAGTGCCTTTGATGGAAGTGCATATACGGTTTGCACAATATCAAACCCAAGAATCAAAAAGCTTGCATTAAGTAAGATCAACAATCAAAAAATCCGATTTGCAAATCTCATCCATCCTACCGCTCTAATATCTAGTAGTGCAACCTTAGGATCAGGTTTGATAATACAGGCGTACTGCATAGTCTCCACCAATGTATTTATATGTGATCATGTGCAGTTGAATCCCCAGTGTGGTATAGGCCATGACAGCATTATAGGCGATTTTTCATCACTTTATTGGAATGTTAACATTTCTGGTAATGTAAAAGTTGGCGAAGGCTGTGTTCTTGGGACTAAAACGACAGTTATTCAAGGTCTGAAGGTAGGGGAATGGTCAATTGTTGGTGCTAGTGCAACAATAATTGATGATATACCCTCGGGATGCACTGCTGTCGGCACCCCGGCAAAGCCAATAAAATTTTTAATGGAGAATGTATAGTGGAAGAAGAATATCAAAAAAAAGTTAATAAGGTTTTAATTCTTGCTATTCTGTCCCTTGTAGGATTTCTATTTGCCTTGTTTAACTATCACATTACCTCGCTGATGGGTAACGAGGAAGACGCCATAGTTATACGAGTTGGAAGAAATGATAACATCAATAGGGCAATAGAAGATTTATCCAATAAAGGCGGCGGTACAGTAATACTTGAAGGCGGTAAATACAGCCTAAAGCACAATGGTGGTCCTATTGAATTATTAAGCAATGTAACTCTAAAGGGTCAGGGTGCTGGAACGATTATCATAAATGACATAGATGAAAGCAATGCTATTGTAGCCCAGGGTAAGATACTATCCGAAGTAAGACTTCGTAATAATTTGTCCTGCGGCCCTTCTGCAGCTAAAGCTCCATTTATTGTTGAGGTTGAAGATGCTTCAGGCTTTTCTTCTGGAGATGACATTGAGATTAGTGATGGTGTTTTCAGTGAGTATAATGTGATACTTAGTACAAATACTGAGCAAAAAACAATAGAATTGCTTGATCGCCCAAGTAATACCTATAAAGTCGATAAGCATTCTGTTGTTAGAAAGGTCGATATAGTAAAAAACATTGAAATAAGTAATATTAATCTAAGCCAAATAGGAAACTCAGGGCATGCAATCTTTCTGGATTATGTGCAGGATGCAAGAATAACTTCCAATAGCATTACCGGACAATTAGCAACAGGACATTCTATATATTTAGGTAACTGTAAAATTGTGCAGGTTGCAAACAATAAGATAAAGTTTGGTGGGCACGGGGTAAGTATTGGGCCTTTTACGAGCAGTACAATTATTTCAGGAAACACATTTGATAATTGCTGGACTGGGATTGCCTTAAATGGGCATAGGAATCTTATCGACAGTAATCTTATCAAAGGTTCTGGTAATCAACATGATAGCGGTGATGGAATTACTATTGGTGGGTATGCAAACAGTAACATCATAAAAGGTAATAGCGTTGATTCGGGTAATTGCTATGGTATATGGATTACAGGTGATTATCCTACAAACAACGTAATAATGGGGAATATAATTAGGGCTAACATTGCAGCAGGAATCTATGTTAATAAGGGTGAGAATAATATACTTACCAGTAATAGCATACAAAATAACTCCCATGGGGTTTTGCTTCAAGATGCAAATAATACTGTAGTACAAAATAACACTATAGATAGTAATGAGGGTGCTGGGATTTTTGTATATGAGAATTCTAACAATAACACAGTTAGTGGCAACATTGTTGTAAATAATGGGAATTCTGACTGGGTATTGGCAAACGATATAAATCTAGTTGATGCTGACAACAGTATTGTACAAAAAAACACCATAACAAAGGAGATTTTTATATCTGGGCATGGGAGTAACTTAAACGTGGAGGATAATCTTGAGAACTGAAAATTTTAACAATGATGGAGGGAAAGCGAATGAAGATTGACTTAGCAAGACCGGACATAACACAAGCAGAGATAGATGCAGTGCTGGGGGTAATGAAATCAGGATGGCTTAGTATAGGTCCAATGGTAGAAGAATTTGAAAAGAAAATTGCAAACTATATTGGTGTAAAGCATGCAATTGCAGTAAACAGCGGTACAAGTGGTTTACATCTGTTGATTAAATCTTTTGACATTAAAGATGATGATGAAGTAATAACCACCCCTTTCAGTTTTGTTGCATCAACTAACTGCATTCTCTTTGAAAGGGCAAAACCGGTGTTTGTAGACATCAACCCTGAAACACTTGAAATGGATATTGATAGTATTGAGGCTAAAATCACTGGAAAGACAAAAGCAATATTGGCAGTGGATGTTTTTGGACAGCCAATGGATATAGGTCGTCTTAGGGCGATTGCTGATAAGCATAAGCTTATTTTGATTGAAGATTCTTGTGAAGCTTTGGGCTCGGAATATAATGGCGTGAAATCGGGATCGATAGCTGATGCAGGAGTTTTTGCGTTCTACCCAAATAAGCAGATAACTACAGGCGAAGGCGGCATGATCGTGACAAATGACGATAATATAGCTGAGCTTTGCAGGAGCTATAGGTCTCAGGGGAGGGCAATAACTGGTTTCTGGTTGCACCATGAAAGAATGGGTTATAATTATAGGATGAGCGAAGTAAATGCGGCTATTGGTTCTGTACAGATGGACAGATTGGATGATATTATTGAGAAGCGTAATGCTGTAGCAGAAAAATATAATGAAAGATTGTCTCAAATAAGTGGAGTTACAATTCCTTATGTATCACCCAAAACAACTGTAATGAGTTGGTTTGTATATGTTATAAGGCTGGCCGAAAACATTAATAGAGACAAGGTAATGGAATATTTGAAGAATAATGGGGTCGCCTGCAGGCCTTACTTTACACCAATTCATATACAGCCATATATAAAGGAAATGTACGGATATGAAGAATTCGATTTTCCTAATACTGCGAAGGCTGGAAGAAGCTGTATAGCACTTCCGTTCTACAATGATATGGACAATGAAGAGATAGAGTATGTAACTGCAGTTCTTGAGAATGGAATTAGAAACAATACTAGGTAGTATTTAAAAGAACATTAAAGATGAATCAATGAGCAAAGGATTCAAAGACCATATATATACTGGACAAAGCTGCTCGATATATGGAATCATATATTCCAGAAGCCATATATCCGTACACACTCATATGTGTGTATTGCCCAGCGGAAGCATTGTAAATCAGTCAAAGTAAAGACTAATATTGATTATGTGAATCAAAAAATTAGAAGATTATTGAGGTTGGTGAATATATGAAATGGCTCTTTACAACAATATTAGTATTTATGTCAGCTTTGTCCATAACAATACATGCTGATACATTAATACATGCTGAAGACTACTCGAGTTTGAATGCTGCAGTAGATTATATTAGCACAATGGGCGGGGGTACTGTAATAATACCAAATACCGATTATATTGTAACCGAGACTGTATATTTGAAAGATAATGTGTCAATAGTTGGACAAGGGAACTCAAGCAAATTAATTATTAATACTGATATTGGGAAACTGTTTGTTGTGGAAGGAACAGCAGCCCCAAGCACTACAATAACAAGTGATATAACCTATGATTTGTACTATGACAAGTCGGTTTTTAAGATTGCTGTTGCTGATGCGAGTATGTTTTCTATAGGGGATGAAGTAGAAATATCCGAAAACGAGCTAAGGGAATACAATCGCATTATTAACATTGATGGCAATTATATATTCCTACAAAAGAGACCGGGCAATTCTTATTATGTAAATGAAGATGCAAAAGTAGTTAAAGTAGACCTAGTTAAAAATGTTACTATAAAAGACCTATTTATTATTGATAATGCATCGATAGAATCAATATTATATCTTGACTATGCACATGCTGTGAACTTTGAAAACAACACATTAAAATGTGGCAAAGACTATAAGAAGAGAAGCTTACCCCCAAGTTCTTTTTTAAATAAAGAAAATACAATATGGTTAAATGATGTTGAGAATATCCGCATATCTAATAATAGAATTTATAATGGTTCGTATGCTATTTTTTTATCTCAATATGCTAGATTAAGCAATATTGATAATAATAGTTTAACAAACACTTGGGAAGGCATTCTAATATGTGGCAGTAAAAATATTGTTACAGCTAATGCAATAGTGGGTGCAGGTAGCGCTTATGGAAATGGTGATGGAATAACTATTTACAATAAAGCAAGCGAAAATATTGTTGGTGGTAACACAATAGAATCAGGATCTTGCTATGGAATCTGGGTTACATATGGATCACCAAATAGAAATGTCATATCTAACAATATTGTAAGGAGTAATAACGCAGCCGGAATTGCAGTATCAGCTGGTAAAGACAATAAAGTAATAAACAATATTATTTGTCGAAACTCACATGGAGTACTTGTTCAGGATGGCTATAATACTGTAGTATTAAACAACACAATATACGATATTACTGGAGTTGGCATATATATAATAGGTGGATCAACCAATACAATAATTACCGGAAATACTGCAACAGATTGCAATACTCATAGCATTAGCCTATACTATGCTAGCCATAATATATTAAGAAATAATGTGATAGGCAACAACTACTCTTGGGGAACTGGAACAAATAATATAATTGAAGATAATTTTATACATTAAAGTGTTTATTTCAAGGTAATTTAAATAATTCTGTGGATGAATGAAATTGTATTCTTGAATATACTGATTAAGAGCATTTTAAGGTCTCTGGGCGCTTCATATTCGTTTAAATGACATGATCATACCTAATCGTTTTGAAGAATCTTTCGGTATTTATATTGTCAAGGGTGTGTCTCCTGCCGTCCATTGATACTTTCAATCCTGATTCATTCAGGAGCTTCAGGTATTCGGGATTTGTAGAGTGGCTTTCCTGATAACTATTGATAATTCCAGGCTTATTGCAGCTTAGTGCCCTTTTAAAACAGTTTCCGACAAATGTTTTCCCAGTGCTGTAGACAGCTCATAGTCTACAATGGAGCAGCTATACCAATCGATAATGATGAACAGATAATGAATCCTTTTCTCATACGGATATATGTGATATCAGTACCCCAGGCTTGAGTAGGACAGGTTATTACAAGGTTTCTCAGTAAATATGGACGGATGTATTGTGCATGGTATCTTTTACTCAGGTTGGGTTTAGGATAAATTATTTCTACACACATCTGCTCTATTAATAGTCTTATTCTCTTACGGTTGATAAGGATTTTATCATCATGTAAATAATATCAGCGATAGTCCTGTATCCCTAGGTTGGATGAGCAATATTGATTGCATCAATTCTGCTCATTACAAATAAAACCTCATCAGATACTGGCTTTTCTGTAAGGCCTCACGGTATACACTGGTTCGGTTGATTGACAGCAAATCTGCCTTAAGCTTTACATTTATATTATGATTATAAAACTCAACGAGGTTTTTTCTTCAAGTCTGGTCTGAGAATTTGCTAGGATTTTTTTAAGCCAGTCCACCTCATAAGAGAGCTGACTGACTTTACGCTCAAGTTGTGCATGTGATTATTCTTTTCCTCAAGTAGTATCTTTGCATCAGATGTCCCTTTCTTAAACACTTCAGATGCTTTCTCGAGGAATTCCTGCTTGAGTAGATCGGTTAACTTTAAGCAACTTGTCCGGTCGGTTAGAAACTCCATCTTCATGTTTGCAGGCATTAAGGGTATCACCTATGCTGAACAAGGAAGCAGGGCTTTGGAGAATGGATGATGCCCGGCGCATGCCTAATATGCCTTCTCTTTATCAAGAGATTTTCGCGGCATATACGCTGATTGGTTATTCTGACCGGATAGGCGACCCCTGCCACACCAGAATCGCGATTCCGACGCAACGAAATATTCATCCTGCTTCTACTGTCTCAGCACTACCGGACTGGACCCATACTTAGCAGCAATTTCATTTACAGTTGCTGCATCATATAGAATCTTCAGTACAACTTTTGCTTTGAATACGGGTGCATAATAATCTCGTTTACTCATAATTACAGT
>CAZNMO010000022.1:29932-33140 GCA_964574195.1 uncultured Clostridiaceae bacterium
CTTACTTTTTGGATTTCGTGTCTCACATTATGGGTTCGTTATAACGAGCCGGCTTATAGAAGGAAGACTCATGGGGATTATGTATCCTCATGGAGATAAACTGTTCCTGATCCTCATGGTTACTGCCCTATAATACCTTTTTTACGGTAGTCTTCAGATTGTCGTAGATAATCCTGAAAGGCACACCATTCATTAATTCGAAGGATTTGATATGTCCGTCAAAGAAGGCTTCTCGCTGATTCTTGTACTCTTTACGGAGATAGTCTGTTAGATTACTATAGCCTAAGGTAAGTAGACTCTGTCAATACCTATTGTAATATTTTGGAGTCTATATGTCTGTTTGAGAGAATAAACTATATACAAATGTCAGTACAAGCTTTCTATATTACCTGTACCTAAGAAATGATATATTTGATGAACTGACCAGGCCATTTTATACAGATTATAAAACTGTATTGGAAGGGGACCTGTTGATTAAGGTGGACAGAATGACCGTGCTGAATTCAATTAAGACCAGAATGCCAATGCTGGACTCGAACATAACAGAATTAGCATTCATTATACTATCAGATTATAAAAAGATGGGAAAGAGCAAAAGGACATTTAAGGACACATTCTCTGACTTATTACCGCCTGCCATCCTGAGAGAAGAGGAGCAGTGAATACTCAATTATGAATATATATAAAAGACGAGGTAAATAACGCATCTCCATAATGAACACTATTCATATTTCAAACTTGGTATAGTAAATAGTTTTTATAGGGGGAGACTTCATGAGCGTGTATGAAAAACTTATTAATAAGGAAACAAGCTTAGTGGTAGTCGGTCTGGGTTATGTGGGATTGCCACTGGCAATAGAATTTTCAAAAAAGGCTGATGTTATAGGATTTGATGTCAATACAAGAAAAATAGAGAGGTATAAGAAGTGTATCGATTCTACCAATGAAGTAGGCAATGAAGCCTTAAGACAGACGAAGATGCAGTTTACAAGTGATGAGAACAAGCTAATCGGTGCATTATTCTATATAGTTGCAGTTCCAACGCCAATAAATGATGACAAAACACCGGACTTGAGACCTGTAATAGGTGCGAGTGAGGTGGTTGGTCGAAATATTCACAAGGGATCAATTGTAGTATATGAATCTACGGTTTACCCGGGGGTCACAGAAGAAATTTGTGTTCCTATCATTGAAAGATTATCAGGGCTAAAATGTGGAGTTGATTTTAAGGTAGGCTATTCACCGGAGAGAATCAATCCTGGCGATCAGGTGCATAGGGTAACAAATATAGTAAAAATAGTATCTGGGATGGATGAGGAGTCGCTTAATGATATTGCAGATACGTATAGACTCATCATTGAAGGCGGAGTGTATAAGGTTGAAAGCATCAAGGTTGCTGAGGCAGCTAAAGTAATAGAAAATTCGCAACGAGATATCAATATAGCATTTATGAATGAGCTTTCTATAATATTCAACAAGATGGATATAGATACAAAATCTGTACTTAAGGCTGCGAAAACAAAATGGAATTTTCTTGATTTCAAGCCGGGACTTGTAGGAGGGCACTGCATAGGAGTGGATCCGTATTATCTTACTTATAAGGCAGAACAACTTGGATACCAGCCGCAGGTAATACTCTCAGGGAGACGTATTAATGACAATATGGGCAAGTATATTGCTGAGAATGTTGTAAAGCAGCTTATAAAAGCAGATAAGCAGATTAAAGGTGCAAAAGTCTTGATCATGGGCTTCACTTTTAAGGAGAATGTACCGGATACTAGAAATACGAGAGTCATTGATATTGTGAACGAATTAAAGGAATATGAAATAGAAGTAGTCATCTCTGACCCTGTAGCTGATGCAGATGAGGCGAAGCATGAATATGGAATCAACATGACAGACTACAGCTTAGTTAAGGATATTGATGCAGTAGTAATAGCAGTTGCACATGATGGCTACAAGGGAATAACGCTTGCAGAATTAAAACAGAAATTCTGCTATGGGATTCCTGTTATTGTGGATGTAAAATTACTATATGAAAGAGCTGAAGCTACTGCACTCGGTTTTAGATATTGGAGTTTATAGTAATAGATTACAGGAGAAGGTAATATGAAGAATAATATATTAGTCACAGGTTGTGCAGGCTTTATTGGTTTTCATCTCACTCAAAGGTTGTTAGCAGAGGGCTATAATGTAGTCGGATATGATAATATGAACGACTACTATGATGTATCTCTAAAGGAAGCAAGGTTGGAACAGCTTTTGGCAGAAAAGGAAAGGTTTATATTTATAAAAGGTGCACTGGAAGATGAAGGGGTACTGAAAGGTGCATTTAAAAACAACAGTATAGATATAGTTATAAATCTTGCTGCACAGGCGGGGGTAAGGTATAGTCTGGAAAACCCCAAGGCATATGTCAATTCAAACATAATCGGTTTTTTGAATATACTGGAGGCATGCCGGCATTATAATGTGAAGCACCTGATATATGCTTCATCAAGTTCTGTGTATGGACTCAATACAAAAACACCATTTTCTGTGCATGATAATGTGGATCACCCAATGAGTCTGTATGCTGCTACAAAAAAGTCAAATGAACTTATGGCGCATACATATAGCCATCTTTTCGGAATTCCCACAACAGGCTTGAGGTTTTTTACGGTATATGGGCCTTGGGGCAGACCGGACATGGCGTTGTTTATATTTACAAGGTCAATAATTGAAGGAAAGCCGATAAACATATTTAATCATGGCAAAATGATGAGGGATTTTACCTATATTGATGATATTGTTGAGGGAATATCTAGATTGATAAGAAAAGCACCACAGCCCAATTCCAATTGGGATTCGATGAGTCCTGATCCAGGAACAAGCAGCGCGCCGTACAGGGTATATAATATAGGGAATAATAATCCTGTAGGGTTGGAACATTTTATCAATACCCTCGACAATAATCTTGGTAAAAAAGCAACAAAGAAATATGTAGAAATGCAGTCCGGAGATGTGCCAAAGACTTATGCTGATGTTGATGATTTGATAAGGGAAGCGGGATATAAGCCCAGGACATCGGTTGAGGAAGGAATAAAAAAGTTTGTTGAATGGTATAGATCATATTATAAAATATAGGTAATTGTAATTTTATCGAGAAGTAGGTGAAATTGTGGGACAAGCATTAAGTGCTAAGAGAGTAAGCGCTGAGGGAAAATCA
>CAZNMO010000022.1:33165-34396 GCA_964574195.1 uncultured Clostridiaceae bacterium
TGGCCTAATTTTCGATTGACATTAACAAGCTTAATTACAGCAATTCCAGATGCGCTTTCAAATACCCATAATGGGAGGTATCTTTTCTTAACTAAAAGTCCCCACATATAGAAAAAAGAACATACAAATGAAGCATCTTTATCATACCGCTCTATTTCTTTTCCTTCTTCTCCTAATTTATATATTCTGTTTCTTGCTGAAATATAGTTTTCGTTATCACCTTGTTGGAAATATTCCTTTACCGCATCTAAGCTCGCTGTTCTGCTGGCAGCAATACCAATCAACACCCCTGATATACCGGAAACAATTGCTACAATATTTACTACACTTTGCAAATTAAGCAGAACACTTATTGAAGCCATATTATTTATTGCTACAAACAGGCAGACAGAAATTAACAAAATAGTAACAACCCAAAAATATCTTTTTAAATGATTCTTTTGCATATAAATTTCCCCCAAAATTGATTTTTATTTGAATAATAATTCTACATTTTAAGAGTAATTTCCTGTAAGCGTCTTTAGTTTTATATGTTATCAATTGAGATGTCACTCTTCAGTAGCAGATATCCTTGAAAAGGTTATTAGGAATGCATAGATTAAGGGGCGACCACTGGTCTATGAATATCAACAAATTTTTTTACCACGGGGGTACACTTTTAGATTATCATTTACACCAGGATATGTGCAGGGATGCCTGACGGTTTAAAAAGCAGCTGCCTTGAAAAGTTTGCTGTTTCTGTGTATCGATAATAATTACGTCCATATGGCATAGTACCAAAGCTATGGTATTATATTATAATAGAACTTGTTGACAACTTGTAGTGCCATATTTAATTTAAGGTGGGAAAAGTATGAGAAAAAGTATGAATATGCTGGTAGTCCTAATTACTATAACAATGATTGCCACTTTTGCTTTAGCTGGGACCATCCCTGTAGCTGCTGATGAGAACACACTGCCAACGGGAAAGGTTGTTTCTATTGCAGCCTGTGTTGACAATACAGCTGTATTGATGGAGGATGGCTCGGTATGGGCATGGGGGGATAATAGCTGTAGACAGCTTGGGGGATCTGTGGATTATACACAGAAATTTGTTTTTGAGCCTGTCAAAATATCAGGCTTGAAGGATATAGTTGATATAGCAGCAGGCAACGGATTTATACTTGCGTTAGATGTGCAGGGTAGGGTCTGGGGCGTGGGCAATAATATAAGCAATGTAATACGTCCATCC
>CAZNMO010000023.1:0-6482 GCA_964574195.1 uncultured Clostridiaceae bacterium
CAAATATGTATAATGAGCCGCTGCTCTATGCAGCGGCTCATTCCATAACATCAGGCAAGTAGCCTATTTCCAGGCTCTTATTGTATACAAAAGACTTGTTGAAAACTACATATGGCTCATCTTCTATGAAGTCTGTGAGGGTGTTGTATTTGCAGTCGATATATTGCCATTGGTCTTCCTGTTTAAAAATGAGATAAGAGCTGTTTTCCCCCAAAGCAACATATGCATCCGCAGAGTTTCCTGTCATCCTGCTGTATAGGCCGAAGGCAAGCAGAGCTTTGTCCCGGTGGCTGCCTTTCTTTCTCGCTGCGCAGTAGTCGGGGAATAGAAAGCTGTCTACAGCCTCTTCCTCTTCTGAGATACCTTCAAGAACCTCCAGTAATTTATCCGTTTTATCAGAGGTGTCGGACAATAGGTTGGCAATACCACCGCTCAACTGCTTTACCGCCAGCGAGTTTTCTGATGCTTCTGCATAAGCCTCCGGATGCTCGACATTTATCGAACCTACGGCATATCTGGCAAGGTCAAATTGACTGGAAGGATACCTTACAGCGGCATTTACCAAGTATCTGGAGCACTTCCGGGCAAGTAGCCTTCCCATGGCGATCCGCAATTGCTCTCTGGCTTCATCCAGAGTTGAGAATAAGCAGGGAGAATCGTCAGATATATATGTCGTCCTCAGCAGATCATATATCTCTTCTGAGTCGTCGGGCATACTGAGGGGCTCATATAGCTCAGAGCCTCCAAAGGGCACGCTTTCAGGCGCTTTTCTGCCAGAAGGATCATTCAGCTTGAACAGACTTCCGGCCACTTCAGAAATAGAAGCTGCCTCTTCAGCATCAAGATTGGAGGTATTATCTTCATAGTCAATAAAGGAACCGTCATTATACAGTGAAACCAATCTTGCATCGGGTGGCTGAAGCTGGGGATCCAAAACTGAATTATCTGCAGGACTTATGGTATAGCCTGCATCAATATTCAGAAAAACTGAGTCCCCTTTTGAGGCCGATGCGGTGAAGACCTGTTCGGGAGAAAAGCCTGATAGTCTTAGAATAGCTGTACCCAAAGCCGAAAGCTCCATTTCATTGGCAGAAGTATCTATTTCATGGGCTGCCAGAGTGTGCGAGACATCCTCTCCCAACAAGGGCCCTTTATCATCATGATCCTTATCATCAGAAAGTTTAACGCTGCGGCGCATATAGCCGGCATAAGCATGGGCTGTTCCGGCATTGGCTCCATACGGAAGCCTGAAGGCATCGGTGCAAAGCTTGTCTCCTGCGTAGCCTGCGTTGACTAGGACCATACCGTCAAAAGGAGAATGCTGGGGATAGAATTGGTATCTGGAAAAAACCTTGGGATAATCCTCTTGATACTTATTGTCAAGATAAAGCTGCTCTCTTTCCTGCTGGGCTTTCTCGGACAGAAGCTCCTCCTCCATTACAGACAGATTGGCTTCTATCTGCTTCTGTACATCCCGGATGCGCTGTGAAGATTTCTCCATGTCCAGAGTTACCAGTGTGGTCAATTCAAGAGCAGAGGCAATACGTAAACCGCTCTCTTCAATAAAGTACACACCGGGATTGATATAAGGATTTTTTTTGATATACTGCGTCATATAAATTATGGAGCTTTCTGCAGTCTTTACTTCACTTCCCTGTATTATTATCACATGTCTGTAGCTTCCCACATTTGACAAGACCTGAACAATACCAAGGCTATTTCCCGGATATTCGTCAGTGACCCTGGCAGCAGTCAGCCCCTTTTCCTCAAGATCCAGGATGGAGGCATTATCATAAGGGGTTCCGACAAGGATAATGTCGCCATAAGTCTGAAGATGCTCAGTATCGGTCCTTAGTCTGGAAACAAGGGCTTCACTCATGCTGTATGCGGCATCGTACAATTCGCTGTCGCTTCCGACTACTATCGTCGGACTTATATATGGGTGGTAATTGAAATCTCCGATTTTCCAAGCGGAGTCACCATATATGAAGTACATATCCCTTGTACTGCCGCCCTCCCGTTCCTTGTCTCCGTATGTACCTTTCCAGCTTGTTCTTACTGTGCATATGACCCCGTCCTTAAGCCTTCGGGCACTGAGCACTGACTGTGAATAGCTGTTGAGTTCACCGCCAGCCATAAGCATGTTAAGGGAGTCCAGCTCAAGCTGCCGGCTGGGACATTCCTCCCAGATGCTTCCGGTCATTGCTTCCTTATTTTTCTCCATAACGGCCTTGGAGAAGTCATCCAGCAGCTTTTGAATTTTCTCAGCCTCAGGAATATCAAATCCCCTGCCTGCTTCCTGATCCATACTGCAGCCGGGAAGTGCCAGAGCCAGTATAAGTAATATAATTATAAAAATATGTTTTTTCATTGGTGTCCTCCTAAAAGTTCCACGCGTAACTGGACCTGTGATTTATCTCCTATAGCCTCTATTATACACTTCTTCATATACCTTTATTGTTTCAATTACTGTTTTTTTCCATGAAAAATGATATGCCCTTCTTAATGCCTTGGATGATAACTCTTCCCTGAAGCTGGTATCTGATATAGTTCTATATATCATTTCTGTAAGCTCATCAATGTCGTAGGGATCGGCAAGCAAGGCTCCGTCCCCCACGACCTCGGGTATTGAGGTCACATTGGTCGTGATGGTGGGAGTGCCGCAGGTCATTGCCTCCAGAGGAGGCAGGCCAAAGCCCTCATACAGGGAAGGATACACAAAAAGAGTGGAGCAGTTGTAGAAATACGGCAGGTGTTCATATGGAACATAACCTGCGAATACCACTCTATCGCAGAGACCCATGTCATCCACCTTTTTCTTCAGCTCATAGTGGTTATCCTTTGAAGCACCAAGCAGCACCAGATCGTAATATCCCGGCAGCTGGCGATAAAGCCTCTTATATGCCTCCAATAGCCCGTCTACATTCTTTCTTGGACTGAAGCCTCCAAGATACAGAATAAAATCATTTGAATAACTATACTCTCTTTTCAGAAATTCCCAGGCTTTTTCCTTTTCCATAAGTCTGAACCTGCTGTCGGCAGCCAGGTAAGTGACGGTTATTTTATCCTCGGGGAGCTTGAAGTACTTTATGATGTCCTGTTTGGAATAGTTTGATACCGTTATTATCCTATCACACTCGTCCAGTATGTAGGGCATCTCCTCCAGAAATTTATCCAGATAGCTTTTGCCGCAGGTCTCGGGCATGACATAAGGTATAAGATCATGGACTGTAGCAATACAGGAACAGTGCTTTGGCCTGGGAAGCCCAAGCCCATTCTGGGGCAGGTGAAATACGTCACAGCCGCTTTTTTTCACCTGGCCAGGCAGAAAGATCTCATCCCAGAATTTTTTGTTTTTCTCTCCGAATAATGTCAGATCTATATTGTCCCTGCCCAACAGGAAATCATATCCGTCATTAGGCCAGAACAGGCTGTAGCGGTTATGGCTGTCTATATTGATTATATTCTCCAGCAGTCTTGCTGTATAGGTGCCTATGCCGGTGCCGGCATATAGCTTTGCCCCCCTGGTGTCTATGCATATGTGCATATATTTCACTCCTATATATACGTTTCGAGTTCCACTTTTCAAGTCATATACTCATTATATTGAATAGCTCTTGTACCTGTTACTGTGCGAAGGAGCTATAGAAGAATATAGGAAGAATGCGACATAAGGGTTGCGTGTTACGCGTTTCGAGTTGCGCGTGGAACGGTTATAGTCCGCCTTCGAAGCAAAGATCCTTCACTGCGTTCAGGATGACAGATAAGCGTCATCCTGAGTGAAACGAAGGATCTTAATCTTCGAAGCCCATCCCAAGACGTTCCACGCGCAACGCGTAACACGCAACTCGAAACAGATACGTCGCATAATTCCTTAGTTGCGTATCAGCGTTAATCCGCCGCAAACCTGTAACACTATTTTTACCCTGTCATATAATGATTATAAATGCGCAATAATCATATTCCCTGATAATTAAGGCTTGTGGCTGGTTTTACCTATTGGCCTGCGGGGGGGAGGACAGTATGGATACAAAGCTTGTTGAGGAATCTTACGGTTTTAAGATCAAGGACATCCGGAGCATCAAGAATGTAAGCCGGATAGAAACTGACTGCGGGGTGAAATGTCTTAAGAGGGCTCATATGAGTCCTGGTTTTTTCCTTTTTATTTACTCTGCGGTAAACCATCTGCTGGAGAGGGGCTTTTGGGGGGTGATCCCATACAATACGACCATAGACGGAAGTATATGTATACCTGATGGGGACCATGTCTACTATGTGGTGGATTGGATCGAAGCCAGGGAGTGCAGGTTCAGAAGGGAAGATGAACTGAAGCAGGCGATCAGGGCGGCGGCAGAGCTGCATAAGGCATCGGCAGGTTATGCTCCTCCCAATGGAGCAAGGCCGAGAGTATTCTATAATAAATGGGTGGAGAAATGCCACAGAAAAAGTATAGAGCTGCTGGAGTTCAGTAAAATCATCGAAGACAAGGAATATATAGATGATTTCGATGAAATATTCTCAAAAAACCTTAACTATTATTGGAATCAAGCCAAAGAGAGCACCGAAATGCTCAAAAGCTGCCCCTATGGGGAGATCTCTGCTGAGAGCGAAAAGCTGGGTGAATTCTGCCATCATGATATGGCTAATCATAATTTTCTGATATCAGAGGATGAGAATATTTATCTTATTGATTTTGATTACTGCATAATGGATACCAGGCTTCATGACCTTTGCAGCCTGGTAATAAGGAACATGAGATATGGTGTCTGGGACATGGAGAAGGCATATTTTATCCTGAATGAATACGACAGCGTTTATTCCATAGGGCAGAAGGATCTGGAGGTAATTAAGGCATTTATGACCTTCCCACAGGATTTCTGGCAGGTAGGCCTGCAGTATTATGTAGAAAAGCAGCCCTGGACCATGGAATATTTTCTTATGAGACTCAGCAGGATCGTAAATGACAGGGAGATCAGAGACCGATTTCTGAAGGAATTTCGAAACCTATGAAAACAGAGCATAACAAGGGTGCGTAGATGTAATGGTTACGGGTTGCGCGTTTCGCGATCCGGGAAAATGCTTCGAAGCCCTGCTTAATACGCGCAACCCGTAACTCGTAACGCGTAACAGTAAATTCAGTTAAGGAGATGATTTTATGAGCGACAGGAAGCATGAGGAAAATGAAGCATACGGCGTGGAAAGCGGCATAAGCCCCGAACAACAGCTCGAAAAGCTGGAGTGCTTCATAAAAGATATGAAAAATGAACTGAAGCAGCTGAAAAAGATCGGGAAGCACAAGGATAAGATAGAGAAGCTGGAGAGAGAGAAGAAAAAGATCATAAGCAAGAAGCTCAGGAAGCACCATGGCCATCATAAGCACCACTAAAATAGAGGCATATGAAAGGATGATGTTATGTCCAGAGAGTATGGTAAATTGAAAAGGCATGATCTGAAGCTTCTTATTGAGACGCTGTATGGTCTGAAGATAAAAAACATGCAGGAGGGCGAGCGGGGCACCCTTGTCTATACCGACCAGGGTATCAAAAGGCTCAGGGAGACAAAGAGCGATGAAGCGAAGATACTTTTTGCCGCATCTGCCTATGAACATATATATAACAATGGTTTCAGGGAAATAAGCTGTATAAACCGTAATCTGAGCGGTACCTACAATATCAGGTATGAAAACAGCAGCTATATACTTCAGGATTTTACCAAAGGGAAGGTATATGCAGTAGGAGAAAGTGAGGAAGCTGCCGCAGTGGGCAGAGCCCTTGCAGAACTCCATAAGGCTGGGGAGCGCTTTGTGCCCGCGCCCGGCAGCCGTGCCCGTGTGGATTGGGGAAAATGGATGGAGAAGCTAAAATCCAATTCGGCAAATATAAACAAGTTCAAGGAGCTTGTGTGTCTGAAAGAAAAGAACACTGAGTTTGACAGGGTGTTTATGCAGCATACGAGCGAACATCTGGACAGCATGAAGGGAGCTTATGAACTGCTCAGACAGAACGGGTATCTTGAAAAGGTAAGGCAGTCCATGGCATGCAACCAGATAACCCATGGAGGCTTCAAAAAGCATGCCATATTGGAGGAAGAGGACGGCGGGGTGTTTATAACAAACCTTGAGGAATGCAGCTACGATATCTGTGAATCGGATATTGCCACACTACTTGAAAGCTTTTCAGGGAAAAACAAGCTGGGGCTTGCTGCTGCTGCATTGGAGGCGTATTCGGACATCAGGCCTCTGGATGCGTCCTCCATAAAAATAATAACAGCGCTCCTGCTGTATCCCAGGAAGTTCTGCAAGATAGTAGATAGTGCGTATGGCAGGAAAAAGAACTACAACGAGATAGAGCTTGCACAAAAGCTTGAGAGAAGTATACGACGTGAGAAAAAGAAGCAGGAGCTGGCGAATTATTTGGCTAGATTGTGATTCTATGGTGGGGCTGCTGTTGTGGGGTAGTCCCACCAATAAGGGGGTACTTCAA
>CAZNMO010000023.1:6492-32393 GCA_964574195.1 uncultured Clostridiaceae bacterium
GATGGAGTTATTTATGGATGATAACAGACAACTGGAAAGAGAATTTCTGGGAGAATATGACCTGGATGTGATGCTTTTTGAGAGGATGGGCTTGAAGGTAAGGCAGATAATCCCGGTGAGGAGCGTATTCCGGATCGGCACGGACAAAGGTTTCTACTGCCTCAAAAAGCTCAGATTCCCGGTAGGGGATATGGATTTTATATTTGAGGCGGTCAGGCACCTTGAGTCCAGAGGCTTTGACAATACCTTCAAAGTCGTAAAGCAGAATAATGGGGATAACTTTATAGACTTCAACGGGGAAAAATATTTCCTCACACAATGGATAGACGGGAGGGAGTGCGACTTTCTGAACCCATTGGATCTTGAGGCGGCTATAGGACTGCTCGCCGGCCTCCATAAAGCGGCAGAGGGCTATGAGCCTTCCGAATGCCCGGCCGGCAGATATTATTACGGCAAATGGCCGTCCAAATTTGCCAAAAGGATATCGGAAATGGAGCTTATGAAGGAAAGGGTGCTAACGCAAACCCAAAAGAATGATATAGACAAAATATACCTTGACTATGTGGATATGTGTATAAAAGACGGCGAGGAAGCCATACAGATGCTTAAAAAAACAGGTTATGAAGGTATCTCGAAGGAGGAGGCCGCAAAAGGCGGCTTTGTACACCATGATTTTGCCCATCATAATATCATACATACCTTTGATGGGAAAAGCTATGTGGTAGATTTCGACTACTGCATCATGGACCTAAGGATACACGATGTAGGCAGCCTGATACTGAGAAACCTGAAAAGGTCAGGCTGGGATATCGACAAAGCCCTCTTGATCCTGGATTCCTATGACCATATAAATCCCCTGAGCAATGAGGAATTGAAGGTGCTTGTTCCATTTTTTCTTTTTCCGCAGGACTTCTGGATGATATCAAGGCAATACTATATTGAAAGGAAGGATTGGGATGAGGAGGATTATGTGGATAAGATGAACACAAAATCGGAATACACCTTGCTGCGCAGGAGGTTCATTGAGGAATACGGAAAACGGATGCTGTAAGAAGGTTACGCGTTTCGTGTTACGCGTTGCGCGTGGAACGTTCAGGTGTGGCTTCGGAGGAATACCCTGAAATTCGCAAAATGCGAAACTCGCAACCCGTAACCATAATATAATCCATGTTATGATTTCACTATTGATATATTACCGGGTCTATAAAAGTATGCACCCTCATATATTCTAATAGTACCCCTATAGGGGGTACAATCATGTATTCACGAGGTGCTGCCAATGAATATAGATGCCGTTGCAAGAGAGTTCGGCTGCAGGGTGCTGTACAGCAAGCCTTTGCGTGCAGTGAACCTGGCACAGACAGACAGAGGATTGGTGATAATAAAGGAGACCTACAGGGAGCCGGATAAGATATTATATATACACGGGCTGAAGGAGTACCTATATGAAAAGGGCTTTACAAGACTCGACCGGTATCTTCCCTCCAAATATCAGCTTCCTTTTACAATATATGAAAACAGGATTTTTGTGATGGAGGATTATATAAGCGGAAGGGAATGTACTTTTACCAATCCCTATGACAGGACTGCCATAGTAAAGGCGCTGGCCTGCCTTCACAATGCCGGCAGAGGGTATGTCCCGCCCACAGGGGCTGCCCACAGGAACAATATAGGCAAATGGGAGAAGTCATACAGGAAAAAGATAGAGGATCTGTTAGAGTTTAAAGCTCTGGCGGAGAGGAAAAAGAAGAAATCTCAATTTGACCGACAGTTCCTTGAGGATGTGGATTTTTACTTGGAAATGTGTTACCGGGGCTTTGATACACTGAAAGGCTCGGAATACCAGAAGATATGCAATAAGGCAAAAATGGACAATGCTATATGCCACCATGACTATACATATCACAACCTTATAATAGGTTATGACGGGCAGGTAAATGTAATTGACTTCGATTACAGCTGCCATGAGCTTCCGGTATATGACCTGGCATCACTTATACAGAAGATATTGAAACGTTACAGCTTTAATACGGAGATGGCCATGGGGATGATCGATGTATATGACAGCATTGCGCCCATAAACAAGGAAGACCTGTTGCTCATGCTTTCACTTTTCGAGTTCCCTCAGAAGTTCTGGCGGATAACTGAAAGGTATTACCGGGAGAAGACCGGCTGGGATGAAAAAACCTTTCTGAGCAAATACAACGATGTAGTTATAATGAAAGAGTTTATTCTGGACTTTGTAGAGGAGTTCAGGAGAAGCCTGTAGTCTAAAAAACAGTACAAAGTACTGTTTTTTTCATCACCTTGTCAGCATGAGCAACATACTATGTATTATACGGGCTGTAAAGCGCCTGCAAGTTGTTTCGTTAGGGGGTGGCGGGTCATGGATATCAAGGTAGGTGATGTTGTTGCGAGAAAATCCTATGGCTATGACATACTGTTCAAGGTTTATGATATGGGCACCGGTAAGGAAGGTATAAGGACCGTATTTTTAAAGGGATTATACTACAGGCTTTTTGCCGACGCACCGGAGTCCGACATAATAAAAGTGCCTGCAAACAGAATAAATGATGAGATTCATACTTTTGAAAGGAAAATCGGGAAGCTGAGCAAAAGCGCCGGATTCAGGGCATTTGCCTCACCTGGGAACCTGCTGCATAAAAGAGATGAATTCGGTAAATTCAAAATGCCCGGCAAAGTCCTTCATATAGATGGAGACAGCGACTATCTGGCAATCAGCATGAAATATTATAAGGAGCAGGGGATAAACGCAGTGGGCAAGCTTGTGGCTGAGGCAGAACAGCCAAAGCTTATAAAGGGCCTCCTTATGGAGTACATTCCGGATATAGTTGTAATAACGGGCCACGACAGCATGCAAAAGCAGGAAGCAACAGGTAAGGATTCCGTAGATAGGTACAGGAACTCGAAATACTTCATAGAGGCGGTCAAGGAAGCAAGAAGGCATCAAAGTTCAATGGATGAACTGGTAATAATAGCAGGGGCATGCCAGTCATATTTTGAGGGTATATTGGCTGCAGGAGCCAACTTCGCCAGCTCTCCCGGCAGGGTAATGATACATGCACTGGATCCGGGCATGTTGTGCAAGAAAATTGCCTTTACTCCCATTGACAGGACTGCCCCGATAGAGGAGGTCCTGAATGGTACAACAACAGGTATGAAGGGGATCGGAGGGGTAGAGACAAGAGGCAAATTCAGGACGGGAATGCCAAGGTCTCCCTATATTCCATAGCAGGGGAGGGAATAAAATGCTGTTCAAGGTATTTGATTGTGAGGAAAACAGCGGCTATAGCGTTGAAATGAACGAACTGATAGCCGGAATAACCAGCTATAATGCAGCCGGAGAAAATGAGCCTGAGCTTTTAAAGGCTTTTGCCGTGATGGCCAGAACGGAGCTGGCCAGGAAAGTCTTTGTATATGGAGGTAGAGGCTGCGAAAGCCATAAGGGCTTCGATATATGCACAGAGCCGGGACATTGCCTGGAATATGGTTATGCCAGGATGGAAGTGCCCCAGGCAGTGTATGACGCTGTCACAGCAACGGATGGCGAGATAATAATATTTGAAGAAAGGCCCATCAAGCCGTATTTTCATTATAGATGCGGTGGAGCTACTGAAAACTCGGAGAATGTCCTGGGGAACAGGATCACCTATCTGAGAAGGGTGCTTTGTTCCTACTGCAAGGATAAAGGGGACAATGACAATGATCGGTATTTTACGGTAGAACAGTTGGAGGAGCTTCTTAATACCAGATTGGCAAAACCCGAAGGCGTTTATTATAATATTGAAGGTATGTTCGAGAACATTGAGGTTGATGATCAGGGGAAAATCAATAAAATAACCATTGGCTCCAAGGTTTATAAGGGAACTGAGGTACGGGAGCTTCTGAAACTGAATTCCACACGTTTCGATTATGTACCTATCAAATTCCTTGTAAAATGCATCGGAACAGGTCATGGACTTGGACTCTGCCGCTGCGGGGCAAAGGAGATGGCAACAGCCGGAAGGAGCTATAAGGATATACTGAGATATTACTATACAGGAGTAAATTTTGGCACAATGCAGGTCCCAAACGCCCAAACGCCGCTCCTGGGTCTCAGGATAGTACTTGATGCAGCTCAAGGCGGAGCAGCCTGCGAGGATAACAAAGGTGCAACAGGGCTAAGGGAAAAGGACATTAATCTTGATATAGTCAAGAAACTCAGAGCGCTGCTTGTTGACCGAGGGGCAGAGGTGTTTCTAACAAGAGGCGACGACTCAACAATGGCATTGTCTGACAGGGCTGCCTTCTCCAACAGCAAAAGACCTGATCTTTTTTTATCCATAGGACAGAATAGCTTTCCAAATTCGTCTGCTTCTGGAACAGAGCTTTACTATTACAGGGGAGATGTACAAGGACAAAAGCTATCGAAGCTGGTAATGGAAAGCCTGGTAAAAGCTCTTGGAGTCAAGGACAGAGGCGCCAGAACGGCAGAGTTCTATTTACTGAGAGAGGTCAAGGCATCCGCAGTGATCGTACAGCTTCTGTATATAAGCAATCCACAGGATGAGGCGCTGCTCGGTGAAGAGGTATTCAGAGAAAGGGCAGCGGAAGCAATATTCGAAGGAATATCAGAGTATTTCGTGGAGCAAAATGCCAATTAATGATAAAAGCTATTGAAAGCAACTGTGCTGAGGCTCAGTTGCTTTCTTTTGAATATATGGTATGAAAAACTTGAATTTATGCGAAAAATAGAAGTATTACTTTATTTTTTGTTATTTTTTAAGTTAAAAAAAATTTGACTAATAAAGTATAAGTTGATATAATATTTTGTTTCATTTGACATATAATATAAGTTATGATAAAATTATAGATGTTGGGAAGGAAGGTGATTTTTTTATGGCTTCAAAAAATACCCTCTCCCTCATCAGAAGCAATATAGACAACTATGTTGGGGAAAGAGTTGTACTCAGAGCCAATAAAGGCAGAAAAAAGATCAGCGTCAAGCAGGGTGTCATTGAGAAGACATACCCCAGTATATTTTTAGTACGAATTGAAGGCGAAGTGCCTGAAGATTTTGGAAGGACCGTTTCGTTCAGCTATTCAGATATACTGACAAAGTCTATCGAGTTATTTGCATGTAAGGACAATGTTAAGATAGGCTGCATGTAACAATCCCTATATACCTAAAGCTTTCATTGCAGTAATTTATGTTGAAGAATATGTTGCAATTGTCGCCAAAGGCGAAGCTATATACTTTATGCGACCTTGTGAGGTAAAAAAATTGAGACCCGTTAAGGGTTCTTAATTTTTTTTGCTTATTTTTTGTAATAATTTTTTATTCCTGTCTTTAAATTTTTATGCATACATTGCATAAAATCGGCAAAATATATTATTCAGGTGCAAAGTGGTTTGAATAAGGTAATAATTTATTGAGGCCACTGATTTTTATATTTATTCACCAGTTAACTGAATTTATATGCAAGCTTATGGGATATATTGTAAACAGCCGTATTGTCAGGCCAACTGGACCACTTGTGGAACAGTTCCCATTTGTATATACTAAAGGTGCTTAAGGGACATTTTTGCGATGATTTTCTTTGCAGCGAAATAATCTGCATTATACAAAATCTGTTTAAGCTTCGCTTTAACAGATTTATGCTACCTTGATTTTTATTTGCGACGAACAAATCTACATTAGTGTCTATTCGTCGGAAATCATAATGTGTATATCCGCCGCAAATTAAATAGCGTTTATTCGATGCAAATTATATAGGGAGGAGAATAAAAAATGTTTGATGAAGACAGAGGGCCTTTTCTGAATGTGACTTCAGAAATAGGCAATCTAAAAGCTGTGCTGCTTCACAAGCCCGGTAAGGAATTGGAAAGACTTACGCCGGACTATCTCAGGGAGCTCTTGTTCGATGACATTCCTTGGCTCAGAAAAATGAGGGATGAGCACGATGAGTTTGCAGAGGTATTGAGGCGCAGGGGTGCGAAGGTATACTACGTTGAGGATCTTCTTACAGAGGTTCTTGAAAATGTAGATGTAAAGAGAAACCTTATCAATGATATGATGATTCACAGCAATATTGAAAATAATGATCTGCGTGAATTGATATCTTCCTACCTTTTTGACAAGAGTCCCGCAGAAGTAGCCGAAATAGCCATAGCAGGGCTCAATAAAAAGGAAATCCCGGATGTGGAGAGGGAATACAGCCTCTCAGACTATGTAAATAAAGAGTATCCTCTTTATATCAATCCAATACCCAATTTGTACTTCATGAGGGACCCGCTGGCCATTATAGGCAGCGGCATATCCATCAACTCCATGCATACAGACGCAAGAAGAAGAGAGCCTATGCTCATAAAGTATATCTATGATTATAATCCGCTTTTTAGAAAGGATTACTCACAAATATGGTATAACTACACTATTCCCCAAATTATAGAAGGCGGGGATGTGCTGGTTCTCGGCAAAGATGTTGTGGCAGTTGGCTGTAGTTAAAGGACTTCTGCAAACTGTATAGAGATCCTTGCAAGGAATCTTTTTGCCGGAAATGAGAACCTGAAAGAGGTTCTTGCGGTTCAGATACCCCCAGTGAGGGCATTCATGCACCTTGATACAGTATTTACAATGGTTGACAGGGACAAATTCACAGTATACCCAGGTATTCTGGACAGGGTTGCAGTATACAAGCTGACTCGGGGAAGCAACAATGGGATAAAGGTTTCTGCAGAGAATAGCCTTGTGGATGCGCTTAAGAAAAGCCTCAAGCTTCCGGCTGTAAGCCTCATACAAAGCGGCGGCGGAGATGTGATAACAGCGGCAAGAGAGCAGTGGAATGACAGCACCAACACTCTGGCAATTGCGCCAGGAGTTGTTGTGACTTACTCTAGGAATGAAGCCTCCAATGAGGTTCTCAGACAGAATGGAATTGAAGTGCTTGAAATAGACGGTTCAGAGCTTGTAAGGGGCAGAGGGGGCCCAAGATGTATGAGCATGCCTCTGGTCAGGGAAGATATCTAGGTATTTTTGCACATGGAAAATATAGATAAAATGATATAATAGAAACTAAGCCGATATGCATTCGTTGCGAGTTGCGCGTTACGAGTTGCGAGTGTATAAGCAGGGCTTCGAAGGACAATCCTGGGCCGCGAAACGCGTAACCCGAAACGCGAAACAAAAATTATTGAAGGAGAGATATAAAAATGGCAGTTAACCTTAAAGGAAGAAGTTTTCTTACACTTATGGATTTCACACCGGCAGAGATCAGGTATATGCTTGATCTGTCCCATGACCTCAAGGCAAAGAAGAGAGCTGGAATAGTAAATTATCTGCTCCAGGGCAAGAACATAGTTCTGCTTTTCGAAAAGACATCTACAAGGACAAGATGTGCTTTTGAAGTTGGCGCACTGGAAGAAGGCGCACATGTTACATATCTTGATCAGAACAGCTCACAGATGGGCAAAAAGGAATCTCTTGAGGATACAGCGAAGGTTCTCGGAAGATTCTATGACGGTATAGAATACAGAGGCTACAAGCAGTCAGTAGTTGAAGACCTGGCAAAGTACTCTGGAGTTCCGGTTTGGAACGGCCTTACGGACGTTGACCACCCGACACAGATACTTGCAGATATGCTTACAATAGAAGAGCATGTTGCAAAGCCACTTAACAAGGTAAAGGTAGTATTTGCAGGAGATACAAGAAACAATATGGCATATGCCTGGATGTACGGCTGTGCAAAGATGGGTATGCACTTTGTAGCTCTCGGACCTGAAGAATTGAAGCCAAGACAGGACATACTGGACAAGGTCAATGAAGTAGCAAAGGAAACAGGAGCAATTATCGAAGTTGCCCATGACATGGCCGCTGTAAAAGGCGCTGACGTAATATATACAGACGTTTGGGCATCAATGGGAGAAGAGGATCAGATCCCTGAAAGAGTAAGACTTCTTACTCCATACAAGGTAACAATGGAAATGCTCAATGCAACAGGCAATCCTGACGTTATCTTCATGCACTGCCTGCCTGCCTTCCATGACTTTGAAACAAAGCTGGCGAAGGAAATGAAGGAAAAGGGCATCGATATGAGGGAAGTTACAGACGAAGTATTCAGAAGCAGACATTCCGTTGCATTCGATGAGGCAGAAAACAGAATGCATACCATCAAAGCCGTTATGGTGGCTACATTATAATTTACCAGGGTAGCTCTATGGGGTCTTGTTACGGGTTGCGTGTTACGAGTTGCGGGTAATCGAGTAGGGCTTCGAAGCCTTTACTGAACCGCGCAACGCGAAACCCGAAACGCGTAACCGCTTAGAATCCCAACCCAATATACATTTATATTCGTAAAGGAGAAATTATATGTCAGTGATAAAGGTCATTGTAGCATTAGGGGGAAATGCCCTGCAGGAGTCAGGTACTCCTGCAACTGCGGAAGCACAGCTGCAGGTTGTAAGAAAGACTTCGGAATATCTTGCGGAAATGAGCATAAGAGGATATGAAATGGCAGTGGTACATGGCAACGGACCCCAGGTAGGAAGAATACTTCTTGCTTCGGAAGCTGCTGCAAATGTAACTCCGGCAATGCCTTTTGACGTATGCGGAGCCATGAGCCAGGGCTATATAGGCTATCATATCCAGCAGGGCTTGAGAGAAGCACTGAGGAAAAGGGGAAGAAACATACCTGTCACTACTGTGGTCACACAGGTTGTTGTCGATAAGGATGACCCGGGCTTCAAGAACCCGACAAAGCCTATCGGACCATTCTATTCCGAGGAAGAAGCCAAGAAGCTTCAGGCTGAAAAGGGCTATTCAGTGAAGGAAGATGCCGGAAGAGGCTGGAGAAGGGTCGTTGCGTCTCCAATGCCAAAGAAGATAGTAGAGCTTTCTGCAGTTAAAGAGCTGTGGGATACTACCATAGTCGTTACAGCAGGTGGCGGCGGGATACCCGTCATAGAGAGGGAAGACGGTTCGCTGGAAGGAATAGCAGCTGTTATCGATAAGGATCTTGCAGCTGAAAGGCTTGCTGAGGATATCGGAGCTGACATACTCATGATACTTACTGAGGTGGAGAAGGTCTCCATCAACTTCAAGAAGCCTGACCAGAAGGATCTGGCTACCATGACTGTTGCAGAAGCCGAGCAGTATATAAAAGAAGGACATTTTGCACCGGGAAGCATGCTTCCCAAGGTACAGGCAGCTATGATGTTCGCAAAGGCAAACCCTGGCAAGAAGGCAATAATCACCTCCCTTTACAAAGCAGTAGATGCTTTGGAGGGCAAAGCAGGTACAGTTATAACTTTATAAAAATTGAGTCCGTGGGGAATGATCCTCACGGATTTTTATTGTACAGGAAAGTATACTTTCCTGTACAATAGGGGATGCAAGGGGGAGAAGCCCCCTGCCGTTAAGGAGGGTGCTCAGAATGCTTGCATTCGTCGAAGGGAACCATAGGGTTCCCTAGCGAAAAAAAGTGCGTCGTGAGACGCGCTTTTTTACTAATATTCATATTAGAATAAATTATAACAAAAAATGCAAAAAAGCTGTTGATAATTGATAAACTTTCATATATCATAGACAAAGAGTGCTTATAGAAGGCAGAGAAATGCGAGTAAAGCAGAAATATTAATCGCATTATATCTGGGGCATAATACAATATCATAATAATTTTGTAAGGGGGAATTAACATGCCAAAACGTGTAGTTCAAGTTAATGAAAAGCTTCCATTGATCGAAAGTATCCCACTAAGCTTCCAGCATTTGTTCGCAATGTTCGGAGCATCTGTATTGGTCCCAATGCTTTTCAAGATTAATCCCGCTACGGTGTTATTACTTAACGGTATAGGGACGTTACTTTATATTTTCATTACAAAAGGTAAAATTCCTTCTTTCCTCGGTTCCAGCTTCGCTTACCTGTCACCCACATTTGTCGTTATGGCATCCCAGGGTTTTCAGGCTGCACAAGCTGGATTTGTTATATCTGGACTATTATTGGTACTTATCGCATTAATAATCAAATATGCAGGTTCAGAATGGGTTGATGTGTTGTTCCCACCTGCCGCAATGGGTGCTATAGTCGCGATAATAGGACTGGAGCTGGCGCCGACGGCTGCGAATATGGCAGGTCTGATAAGCGAAGGGGGTAAGCCCCTGGATCCAAAAAGCCTCATAGTATCTGTATCAACTCTGGCAATAGTATTGATAGGTTCGGTAACCTTCAGAGGCTTCCTTGGAATAATACCAATCCTTGTAGGTGTTATAGGCGGATACATTGTCGCATTGTTCACAGGCATCGTCAACTTTGATGCTGTCAGAGATGCTGCTTGGTTTGCACTGCCTACCTTTTCAGCACCGGTATGGAATTTCTCAGCAATAATGACAATATTGCCTGCAACTCTGGTAATTGTGGCAGAGCATATAGGACACCTGATAGTAACCGGAAACATATGCGAAAGAGATTTTGTCAAAGACCCGGGCCTTCATCGTTCACTGGCCGGCGATGGAATTTCGACAGCGATCTCAGGTATGGTTGGTGCGGTACCAACTACAACCTATGGCGAAAATATTGGCGTGCTCGCGATCACAAAGGTTTTCAGCGTATGGGTCATCGGAGGAGCTGCGGCGATTTCGATACTGATATCCTTCATAGGAAAGCTCTCGGCAGCAATAACTACCATACCTACTCCTGTAATGGGTGGAGTATCGTTGCTGCTTTTCGGAACAATTGCAGCATCCGGTATCAGGATGCTGGTGGAACAGAAGGTTGATTACAGCAAGCCGAAGAACCTGGTCATTACAGCAGTAGTTCTGGTATTGGGCTTGAGCGGTGCGCATCTGCAGATCGGAACTGTAACACTTGCAGGAATGGCGTTGGCTACAGTTATTTCAATAATAATCAGCGTTGTATTCAAAATCTTCGAAGTAACAGGATTAATGAACGAGTAAATAAGATCCTTTAAGAAAGATCCTTCGCTGTGTGTCATCCTGAGCGCAGCGAAGGATCTTTTTCATTCACAAATATTAGTCATAAATTCCTCCTCGTCTCATATAAATTAATAGAAAAACTATAGTAGGAGGAGGAGGACTAATGCCATTAGAATTAGTAAAGAACCCACTAAAGGTTTCCAGAATAATCGGCGAAAATGTATTCAGTACGGTAGTAGAAGAAGATATAAATGTTCCGGATATCAATCCGGATTTATACAAGATACTAGCTCCCAGTGCGACTGTACAGTTGAAGGATTGTGAAGTAATGAACGACAAGATCGTCGTAAACGGACAGCTGCTCATCAGTATACTTTATTCGGCAGATGACGAAGGTAAGCCGCTTAATAATATGGACGTTACGGCAAGCTTTTCCCAGAGCATTGAAATACCTGGTGCAAGACCCAGGATGAAGGAGAGCGTAAGCACTGTAATACAGCATATCGACTGCTATATGATCAACTCCAGGAAATTGGGGATAAAGGTGATCATGGATCTTTGCTGCAGGGTCGAGGACTTGTTCGATCTTGAACTGGCTGCAGACGTGAGAGGTTTGTCTGATATACAGGTGCTCCGTGAGCCAAGCAACTTCATTCAGGTAGTGGGCAGCAACAAGGACAGGTATGAATTCAATGAAGAACTGAACCTGGCTGCTGATGTGCCGGCAATAGGAAAGATACTCAGGTCCGATTTCAGGGCCGTAGTAAAGGATGAGAAGGCAATTGACGGCAAGGTTGAAGTAACCGGAGTATTGGGAGTAAACCTTCTGTACAGGGCCGATCTCGAGGAAAACCAGCTGCAGTATCAGGAATTCGAGGTGCCGTTTACTCAATACATAGAGATCCCGGCAGCCGAGAAGGGAATGCAGTGTGCTGTAGAAAGCAATCTCCAGGAATGTGACCTGGAGGTCCTTGAGGACGCCAACGGTGAAAAACGTGTAATAAATGCATTCCTGACATTGGGCATAGGTGCGAGGGTATTTAGGGATTGTGAGCAGGAGATAGTCGTGGATGCTTATAGTCCGAGCAATGTGGTTGAAATAGAGAAAAACATGGTAAGCGTCAGTGAATTTGTGGGGAAAGGACGCTCCAATGTAGTTGTCAAGGAAACCATAGGGATAAAACATGGAGATCCGGAAATAGAAAAGGTATGTTATGTAAATGCAATGCCTGTAGTAAATGAAGTAAAGCTTCTGGATGACAGGGTCATGCTGGAGGGTATGATAGAATGTACAGCTGTATATGTAACCTCTTATAGCGCAGAACCTATGTGTAGCATCACCGAGCAGGTACCCTTCAGGCACTTTATAGATATACAGGGAATTAGACTCGGTATGCCATGCACGGTAAAATGCAGTGCCGACAGTGTAAGCTTTACACAGATAAACAATGAAATTATAGAAGTCAGGGCTGTATTGGGCGTATATGCTGAAGCTGTCAGACCTATTGAAAAGAAGCTTGTAGAAAAAGTAGAATCTGTAGAAGGCGTCAGCATAGATTATGGAAGGATACCTGCGGTGACTATGTATATGGTACAGAGGGGCGATACCCTTTGGAGCATTGCAAAGCGCTACAATACGACTGTGGATGCTTTGGCAAGGCTGAACAGCATTGAGAATCCAAGCAAGATAACAAAGGGTATGCAGATAATGATATTGAAGAGCATCAGGTCGGGACAGAACGCTGGGAAATAAGAATATGTAATAACAAAAAGGCTTCTTTGATCAAAGGAAGCCTTTTTTTATTGACATTATACTAAAACTGTATGAATTAGTATATAATAAAATTGGGGAATTTTGTATACAAAATAATTGAAGCATATAAGCAGTAGAACAAAAGACGTTTGTAAAGTATACAAGTAAGTAGTAAGATGGGTTTCGGGTTACGAGTTGCGCGTTGCGAGTACTAGGGCAGGACTTCGAAGGACGGTCTCAATACACGGAACGCGCAACGCGAAACACACAACGGACCATATAAGTATACATAATAGCTAATGGGAGTGATAAATTTGAATACACAGACTGGTAAGGCAGCTGCCAAGATAAATCTTGCCATTGATGTGCTTAGAAAAAGACCGGACGGATACCATGACGTTTCAATGATAATGCAGTCGGTGGCGTTATATGACACAATTACGGTAAGAGCATTGAAAGGTGAGATAAGGGTCACGTCAAACAGTGATAAAATACCTGATGATAAGGGTAATATAGCATATAGGGCAGCAGAGTACCTTAAGATGAAATATAATGTCAAGGAAGGGGTATTGATAAATATAGAAAAGACAATACCTGTGGCAGCGGGTCTCGCAGGAGGAAGCACTGATGCGGCACTGACCCTGAAGCTGCTCAACAAGGCCTGGAACTTGAAGCTGTCGAAAAGTGAGATATTGGACGCAGGAAAAAAGCTTGGTTCTGATGTGCCCTTTTGCATCCAGGGCGGTACGGCACTGGCTGAAGGGTTGGGAGACAAGCTGACTCCACTTTCGGGGATCCCCGAATGTCTCGTGCTGCTGGCAAAACCGCCTGTGAGCATATCTACAAAAGAAGTATACCAAGGCCTTGTGCTTGAGGATATTCCAAAAAGGCCTGATATAAAGGAAATGGCAAGGTGTATTGAAAAAGGGGATCTGAATGGTATTGCAGGCAACATGTGCAATGTACTTGAAACAGTAACTGTAAAAAAATGTCCTCAGATCAATGAATTGAAGGAAAAGCTTCTGGAGTACGGGGCACTGGGGAGTATGATGAGCGGAAGCGGCCCTACGGTATTCGGCATATTCAAGGATAGTGCATCTGCATATAATGCATATGATCATATAAAAGATATGGTGAGTGAGGTTTTCGTAGTAAAGACCATCAATCAGACCTGGGATTTTTAAAAAAGCATGCATGAAAATTCTAACAGGGGGCGATAATAATGGAAAGCGATTTTCTCGAATTGAAATTGGACAACTACAAGCCTTTAAGAGAAGTGGTATTTGAATCTATCAGGGGAGCGATAATATCAGGAGTCCTAAAGCCGGGTGAAAGGCTTATGGAGGTACAGCTGGCGGAAAAGCTCGGAGTCAGCAGGACCCCTATAAGAGAAGCTATCAGAAAGCTTGAACTGGAAGGTCTGGTCATAATGATGCCAAGAAAGGGTGCATATGTGGCGGATCTTTCCTTGAAGGATATCACTGATGTACTGGAGATCAGGGCAGCGTTGGAGGGCTTGGCTTCTGGACTTGCTGCACTTAGGATCACTGATGAGGAGATAGATCAGATAGAGCTGAATGCGCAGCAGTTTCATAAGGCCATTGAGGCAGATGATTTTGACGGTATTGTCCAGGCGGATATCGAATTTCATGACAATATCTTCAAAGCCACAAGGAATGAAAAGCTGCTGCAGATAAACAACAATCTGAGGGAGCAGGTCCAGCGCTTCAGGATCATGTACATAAGCAAATCAAACAAATCCAAGGACCTGGCAAAGGAGCATTTTGAGATAGCAGAGGCGATCTCAAAACGAGATATTGATATGGCGGAGAAAATAGCCAAGAAGCATATTGAGAATGCTGAAAAGTATATTATAAAAATGGCCGGAAGCGCACCTGATGGTAAATGATAGAAAGAGGGATTGAGCCAAGTGGATGTTATAGTCCTTGCAGGAGAGAAAAGAGATGTTAATGAGAGTCCGGAAGTGAAGATCAACAAAGCTTTTTATAAGATCAAGGACAAATATATGATTGAATATGTAGTGGGGACCCTGAGAAAGTCAAGCCTTATTGGAAGGATCGCCGTAGTAGGCCCGAAGGAAAAGCTTGAGCAGGCTATAGGCAGTATGGTGGACAGCATCATTGAAGGCACTGATTCGATAGTTTCCAATATTCTCCTCGCTCTTGAGCACTTTCCAGAGGAAAAGGAGATCCTGATAGTGACCTCGGATATTCCAATGATCACAAAAGAGGCAATTGAGGATTTCATAGAGAGATGCCGTCAGAAGGATGTTGATCTATGCTATTCCATAGTTGATAAGAAGGTCAACGACCTGAAGTACCCGGGAGTCAGAAGGACCTATGCAAGACTTTGGGAAGGACAATTTACCGGCGGAAATGTTTTTTATTTCAAGCCTGAAATAAAAGACAAGTGCAGAGATTTCGTCGAGAGGATGCTGGATTACAGGAAGAGCCCCGCAAAAATGGCCAGAGTACTTGGCTTCGCATTTCTATTGCGGCTTGCCCTTGGGATTCTGACTATCAATGCAATACAAAGAAAATGTGAAGCATTATTGGGTATAAAGGGGGCAGCCGTTGTATCCCCATACCCGGAAATTGGTAATGATGTGGACAGACTAAGTGATCTGGAGTTTATAGAGAAATATATGTGATTCTGGAGACCCGCCGATAAGGCGGGTCTTTTTATGTATATTAGCAGTTGCTTATGTAAAAACTACCACAGAATATGAAGAATGCGACACAGTTGCATTCTTCCGTTACGCGATGCAAGCACAGGGTCACTTCCATGGGGTCCCGTTTCGTGTTACGCGATTTCAAGCAAGGCTTTGAAGCCCAGCCGGAGCCGTTCCACGCGCAACTCGAAACGCGTAACCCGCAACCCTTGCGTCGCATTCTTCTGCAAATATGCAGGTTGATTATAAACAGAAACTGCTGAAAGGATGTATCAGTATGTTCAATTTGATAAAGGATAATGTGAGGAATTTCCTGGATGCCACCGTTTTCCTTACGATGTTGGCAATAGGGCTTTACACAATTCTGGGGGATTATCGATATTTCAAGAAGATGAAATTCAAGAAGGATGCGGCTGTGACCCTTGGAGTAGGTCTGGTGTGTATATTTCTGCCGTTTATGCTGATGATCATAGCAAGGTTGTGAACATATACAAAATCTGTTTAAGCTATGCTGAAACAGATTTTGTGTTACCTTGATTTTCTTTGCGGCGAAACAATTTACATTAATGTCTATTCGCCGCAAATTACAATATTTCGGGAGGTATTTTATGGGCTTTTTTTCGGGCAGGAAGGACAGCGTGGAGAAAAAAGTAAATGAGATGGGTAAGCTTATAAATTCTAAAAGCATTGAGGAAAACACAAAGAGACTCAAGGAACGCCTCAAGGACTGTGATGACATTGTTTATAAGGAGTTCAGGGTAGGTGAGAAACAGGCACTGAAGTTCCTGCTCGTATACACAGACGGTATGAGCAGCAGGGACATGCTGAATGAAGCAGTACTGAACGCGCTGATGGTCCATGCAAGGGAAGTGCCTCCCGATGCTCCGGAGCCGGGAGAAGCCTTGTACAGACTGGTAAGGTATGGTGGGCTTCCCGCTTCTGAGCTGGCTGACAATGACAACCTCGAGGATGCGATACTGGCGATTCTTATAGGTGATGCAGTTCTTTTCATAGATACAACGGAAAAAAGCATAGTGATAGGGGCCAAAGGCTGGCCCATGAGAGGCGTGTCAGAGCCCAACACCGAGTCGCTTATAAGAGGGCCGAGGGACGGCTTCACAGAGACCTTCAGGGTAAATACCGCCCTTGTCAGAAGAAGGATCAGGGACCACAGGCTCAAGCTGAAGCAGCTCAGGCTGGGGAAGCGAAGCTTCACTGATGTGGGTGTCATGTATATAGAAGATATAGTAAGCCCGGAGTTGGTCGAAGAGGTCAAGCGCAGGCTGAAGACGATAGAAATTGACGCAATAATAGAAAGCGGATATGTTGAACAGCTTATTGAGGACAACTGTATGTCCCCTTTTCCTCAGATAAACGTCACGGAGCGGCCTGATGAGGTCGCTGCATCACTATATGAGGGAAGGGTTGCCATCCTTGTTGACAATTCACCCTTCGCACTTATAGTCCCTACGACCCTGAATAGCCTGTTTCAGTCGCCGGAGGATTATTATGACAGATGGTATGTGGCAACCATACTCAGATGCATCAGGTATGCAGCAAGTATACTTTCACTGCTGCTTCCTGCATTGTATATAGCTGTGACCTCATTTCATCCCGGTATACTACCTGCCAAGCTGGTCATATCAATAGCGGCGGCTCGCCAGGGGATTCCTTTTCCGGCGCTTATTGAAGCCTTTTTGCTGGAAATCACCTTTGAACTTCTCAGGGAGGCGGGTCTGAGACTTCCCGTACCGATAGGCAGCGCAATAGGTATAGTAGGCGGTATTGTAATCGGTTCGGCAGCTGTTGAGGCAGGTATAGTAAGCCCAATAATGGTAATAATCGTAGCCCTGACTGCGATATCCTCTTTTTCGATCCCGAACTATAGCCTTTCTGTGGCTTTCAGAATGTTGAGATTCTCACTGATGGTATTAGCAGGAATTCTAGGATTGTACGGTATAATGCTCGGAATACTCCTCATCCTGAGCCATTTGGTGAAGCTGAAGAGCTTTGGTATACCCTATATGTCGCCTTATGTGTCTTTTGTAGGAAGCGATTTTAAGGATACCATAATCAGGGTTCCTACCTTTTATATGAGGAAGAGGCCTCTCATACTTGCGAGAAATACCATCAGGCTCAAGAATAACAGGCACCTGATAAACAGGAAGGAACAGGAAGGGGAAAAAGATGATAAGGAATAATGATATTATTTCACCTTACCAGATCGCAATGATCATAATAATGTCTGTGATATCGGTAGGCGTATTTTCCATAGCCAGGGATGCAGCAGAAGCTGCAGGCAGCGACGGCTGGCTGGTAGTAGCATTGGCTGGCCTGATCAATCTGCTGGCTCTTGCAGTAATAATAAAACTGAATTCCAGGTTCCCGGGAAAGACCTTTGCCGAATACACCCAGACAATAATCGGGACCATACCGGGCAAGGTATTGACCTTTGCTTTTGCGGCCTATCTGCTTCTGGTCATTGCGTATGTTACGAGAGCCTTTACAGAGGTCGTAAAAATGTTTCTGCTTTTCAGAACACCAACCGAGGTCATAATGCTGAGCCTCATCCTCGTTTGCACATATATCGTCAGGGGAGGAGCGGAGTGCATTGGCAGGATAAATGAGCTGATATTTCCGATAATATTCATACCGTTTTTTATCGTACTAATGTTTGGATTTCCGGTCATGGACTTCAGCAATTTGCTGCCGACTTTACAAACACCACCTGAAAAAATGCTTTCTGCTATTCCTATGATGATTTTCAGCTATGGCGGCATAGAACTG
Organism: uncultured Clostridiaceae bacterium; assembly: GCA_964574195.1. GTDB lineage: Bacteria > Bacillota > Clostridia > Lutisporales > Lutisporaceae > BRH-c25. Next base: position 24,654 of record CAZNMO010000023.1, read on the forward strand.
GCGCTTTTTTACATAGGCTTCATGAAGGATCCCAAGAAGGCTTACAAGCCGGCAATGCTGGCAGTTGTGTTTATAATCTTTTTCCTGACACTTATAACCGCCTTTTGCATTGCTGCATTCGGACCAGAGGCGACACAACAGTTCCTATGGCCGCTGGTATCATATATAAGGGCGATACACCTTCCGGGCCTTTTTATAGAGCGTCTTGACGGTGTAATACTCACCCTATGGATGCTTACGGTTTTTACTACCATTGTATCCGCTTATTTTGTCGTAGGGTATTCCATCTCAAAGATTGCAGGAACAAAGGAACAGAAGCAGTATATACTGCCGCTTTCCATCCTGATATATTATCTCGCTTTACAGCCTGACAGTCTTGCAACCCTTTATTCCTGGGGAAGCATCATATTTCCCTACGCCATAACGACATTCCTTTATGTTGTGCCCATTCTGCTGCTCTTGGTGGCGAAGCTGAGAAAGCTGGGGGTGAGATAGATGAATAGGGTAAAGGTCATGAAGTCCGTTTTATTGCTTGTGCTTTGTGTAGTCCTGCTGACCGGCTGCTGGGATCAGGTAGAGATAGAAGACCGGCTTTTTGTTCTGGGTATAGGAATAGACAAAGTGGGAGAGGATGAAAAGAAAACTCCGGAGGACAGGTATTCCCTTTCCTTTGTAGCGCCCATTGTACCACAGGTGAAAGAAGGGCAAGGTCCTGCTTTCAATACTTACAAGACGGTAAACAATACGGTAATAACTTCTCTGTCCCAGTTGCTGGAGAGGTTCTCTCAAAAGCAGTTTTACGGACATACCAGAGGGATCTTTTTCGGAGAAGAGATAATGAAGGATGAAGAGCTGTTGCGGGGAGTAATTGACGGGGTTACCAGATACCACGAGCTTCACAACAGCATGTATGCATATCTGGTGCCCGGAAAAGCTGAGAAGGTATTTGAAGTTGAACCCATGTATGACAGGCTGCTCATGCCATATATAGCCGGAATTACCGAAAACAGTGATTATACGGCGAAAATAATGAAACTTACCCTTGCGGATATGATAATTATGCTTAGCAATCAGAAAGGCAGTCTGGTAATACCTCAGATCATTCCGGATAAAAAAGAGATCAGGATGAATGGAGCTGGAGTTCTGAAAAACTACAAGCTGATAGGCTATCTGGGGGACCAGGAGGTTGCAGTATACAACTGGCTGAATGACAAAGCAAAGGGTGGAAATATATCGGTGGAATATGAAGGTGTATCGGTAGCCTTCAGGCATTTTACCTTCAGAAGGGATATAGAGTTTTCAAAGCTTGAAGGGGGGAAGCTGTATCTTGATTACAAGATGAATACCGAAGGCAGTATTGAAGAATATATGCTTGGCAAGAGAATACTGGATGATGTGACCCTGAGGGAAATAGAAAAGGAGATTGAGAAGCGGATCGAGGGTGAAAGCGGGAAGCTTGTGAAGAAGTTCCAGGAGGAGTTCAAAGTGGACCTGATCGGAGCAAGGGACTACCTGAGCAAGCATCATCCGAAGCTGTTCAAAAGCATAGAAAAGGATTACGATAAGTACTTTACCGACAGTATAGTGATAAATGTGACTGCAGATGTACATATAAGGAGAGTGGGACTGATCAAGTAGGGCACAACAGCAGGAGGATGCGGCGTAGTCGTTTCGAGTTGCGTGTTACGCGTGGAACGTCTTGGGAAGGATCTTTGCTTCAAAGGCGGGCCCTAACCGTTCCACGCGCAACTCGAAACGCGTAACCCGCAACGCTTACATCGCTTCATTCAAATTTTCTGCATTACTTCATCGCTGTATAAATACTTCATAAGCTGGCAATAAATAAGGATGTAGGGAACGGTTCCAAACAGTTCCCAACAGATGGAGGTGTTCATATGAAAAAATGGCTGTCGAGATACAAGGTCCTGTTGGCATTTTCGCTATCATTCTTATTTTTCTTCGGCATACTGATGAATATTTATATAGGTACCGATAAGGAGCTTTCTGATGTTGCAGACAAGATAGTCAGACTCCATGTGGTAGCGAACAGTGACTCCCCCTCGGATCAGCAGCTGAAGCTTCAGGTGAGGGATAAGGTGATAAAGGAAATGAACCCAAGGTTTGAGGGGCTTAAGGATGTTGATGATGTAAAGCGTGTAATAGGTGAAAGTCTTGATGAGATAGAAAGCATTGCGCGGAAAGCTGTAGAAGAGTACGGCAAGCATTATGAGGTAAAGGCTGCTCTTGCATTAACGGATTTTCCCACAAAGACCTATGGGAACCTTACACTTCCAGCCGGCACCTATCAGGCTCTCAATATAGTTATTGGTGAAGGCAGAGGTAAAAACTGGTGGTGTGTGATGTTCCCGCCCCTTTGTTTTATAGATGTCGCCCATGGAGTTGTGCCCGAAAAAACCATGAAACAGCTTGAAAAATCACTTACTAAAGAGGAATACAGGCTTCTGGTCACTACAAAGGAGCCGGGTGAAATGCCTGTGAAGCTTAGATTCAAGATATTGGAACTGGCAAAAACAGTGAATATGAAGCTTGCAAAAATCGGCAACAGACATTAGAAATGCATAACCAATGAATAAAACACCTTCTGTTACAAAAAATAAGAGCAGGAGGTGTTTTTTAGTGGACAGAAACAGATTCAAGAGGCTGATCCCTTTTATAGTCATAGTGTTCATTTATGCTGTATTAGGAGGTTGGATATACAACAGCTTCATGACCTCCCAGAACGGCCAGGAAGCCGGGGCTATACTTCTGAAATGGGGTTCCAGGGGAGCTGAGGTGAAGGAGGTCCAGAGAAGGCTTAAGGATTGGGGCTTTTACAAGGGAAGTGTAGACGGCGTATACGGCTGGAGGACAGCGGTTGCGGTAAAAGCTTTTCAGCGCAAGCATGGGCTGAAGCCGGATGGAGTAGTTGGTAATGCTACTGCTAAAGCCTTGGGCATAAGAACAGGAACTGTCACTGCTGCCAGGAAAAGTACGACCAGGAGCAATGAAAGCTATACCCTGGCTCAATGCATCCATGGAGAGGCCAGGGGCGAATCGTATACCGGGCAGGTTGCCGTTGGTGCGGTGATACTAAATCGAGTGGACGACTCACGGTTCCCCAAAACTATTGCCGGCGTAATATATCAGCCGGGTGCCTTTACTGCGGTAGCAGACGGGCAGATGTTCATGGCACCTGATGCAAGCTCCCTGAAGGCCGCAAGGGATGCCTTGAATGGATGGGACCCGTCCGGAGGGGCGTTGTACTACTATAATCCTGACAAGACAACAAACAAATGGATATGGTCCAGACCGATCATAAAAGTGATAGGAAAGCACTATTTCTGTAAATAGGCAGGAGCAGCCGGACCAGTTGCCCATAGTCCGTAAACAAGAGGAGGGTAAGCCATGAAATTATTTAATCTGCAGCTTGACAGAAAGCAATATCACAAGGTGATGGTGGTATTGGCTGCAGCACTTATACTCACAGGATTCTTTGCATATAACACGTATACTGAGAAGAAGCAGTATCAGACCTTCCTGCAGAACAACTACCAAAGATCCTTCAAGGAGCTTGTGACAAACGTCGAGAACATCAAGCTGCTTTTGGAAAAAGCTGAAATATCAGCTTCTCCCCAGCAAAGCAACGGGCTGATGTCCAATACCTGGATGCAGGCATACTCCGCCGCTGAGAACCTGGGACAGCTTCCAATCACTCACGTTGCTTTGAGTAAAACAGAAAAATATCTTAACCAGGTAAGCGATTACAGCTACAGCCTTTCACGGGTCAATGCCCAGAATAAGACGGTTAGCGATAAAGACATGGAACAGGTGGCTAAGCTGAGGAATTATGCCGGAACGCTGCTGAAGGAGCTTCATGGCATGGAGGAAGATATTAATTCAGGAAAGATAAAGTTTGGTGAGATACGCAAGAAGGGAAGGCTTGTACTGAAAAGGGCCTTCAAAGATGCTGTTGAGGTAAGCTTTGGGAATCTGGAAGGCAAATTCAGCGACTATCCCACACTGATATATGACGGACCTTTTTCTGATCATGTGGTGGATGGGAAGCCCAAAGGCCTTGGCGAAAAAGATATAAACCTTGAACAGGCCAAGGAAGCAGCAAAAAAGTTTCTGGGTGGGGACAAAATAGGAAGAATAACTGAAACCAGCTCGGGAAAAGGCAAAATACATACCTTCGGTCTGGAAGTAGGTACCAAGGACAATGATAAAAGCAAGGCAATAAGTATAGATATAACAAAAAAAGGCGGGCATGTACTATGGATGCTGGATCCTCGCAACATACCCGAGAAGAAGCTGACAGATGAGCAAGCCAGTGAGAAGGCCAAGAAGTTCCTTAAGGAGCAAGGCTTCGGGGACCTGACCGAGACATATTTCCTTAAGAATGACAATACAACGACAATAACCTTTATAGGCATCACCAAGGAAGGTGTGCTGGTATACCCGGATCTGATCAAGGTCAAGGTAGCACTTGATAATGGGGAGATAGTAGGCTTTGATTCCTATGCTTATCTGATGGCCCACAATAAACGTGAAGTAAAAAAGCCCAAGATCACCGAAGCAGATGCAAGGAAAAAGATCAGTAAGAAGCTAGAGGTGGAAAGGGTGAAGCTTGCCATCATCCCGATACCTGGCGATAAAGAGCAGCTGTGCTATGAGTTCAAAGGAAAATATAACCAGAACGATTATTTTGTATATATCAATGCTGAAAATGGAAGTGAGGAGAATATACTCCGTATAATAAAGGATGAAGATGGGACACTCACACAGTAATGCCCGTGATTCCACATATTCCTTCACATAAAAAAGAGCGATGACACAGAAAATATAGGTGTGCACCAGAGTGAAGGCAAGTATAAATAACTCTGATTTTGCATGTTAATAAGGAGGATCGGCTATGAGTAGAAATAGAGGCATGATGTCTGATAACCTGAAATACGAAATAGCTAGAGAGCTCGGTGTGGACAGCATAGTCATGAATGAAGGCTGGGGCGGAGTATCCTCAAGAGACTGTGGAAACATGGTCAAAAAGGCCATAGAAATTGCAGAAAAAAGCCTGAGCGGAAGATAACAGGCTAGCAAGTAAGAACCGGGTCCAAACCATGCAATTGGTTTGGACCCGGCTTTTTTCATATATTTTGGTCCAGTCATTTTTATTTGATTAATAGTAACCATGGGAGTAGAATATTAATATAATATGTAGATCAAATTATTTCCTGGAGGTTTTTTAATGAGTGAGAAGTTAAATGTAGCCGTTGTATTCGGTGGGAAATCAGGTGAACATGAAGTGTCGCTGATGTCGGCGACAAATGTGATAAAGGCCATGGATAAAGAAAAATACAATATATTCATGATAGGGATAACAAAACAGGGTAAGTGGATGGCTTACGAGGGTGATGTGGATAAAATCGTCGATGGGAGCTGGGAGAAAGAGGCTGAAAAGCTTGAGCGAAAACAAACCATTGATTTGTTGTTTTCAGAGATCCTCAAAGGAGAAGGTAAAAGCAAGATAGATGTTGTATTTCCAGTCCTTCATGGGCCAAACGGCGAGGACGGCACGATACAGGGGCTGCTTGAACTGCTTGATGTGCCTTATGTTGGCTGCGGAGTAACTGCTTCAGCCTTGGGGATGGATAAGGCTATATCGAAACAGCTTTTCCAGTCAATAGGACTCCCGGTGTGCAATTATGATGTTGTAATGAAGACAGATATACAAAAGGATATAGATAGCATTTTAAGCCGTATAGAGGCAAAATTTGCATATCCCGTATTTGTAAAGCCGGTAAATATGGGCTCCAGCGTGGGTATCAGCAAGGCTCACGACAAGGCGGAGCTTGCCGCGGCACTCAAGGAAGCCTGTAAGTATGACCGGAAAATACTTATTGAGGAGTATATAAACTGCCGTGAGATAGAATGCTCCGTGTTGGGCAACAATGAACCGGAGGTATCGGGCGTGGGGGAAATAATACCCAGCCACGAGTTCTATGATTATGAAGCGAAATACTTTGATGACGGGAAATCAATACTTATCATACCTGCAAAGCTGGATGAGGGGAAGACCGCAGAAATCAGGGAAGTAGCCAAAAAGGCTTATAGAGTTCTGGATTGCAGTGGAATGTCAAGGGTGGACTTTTTCCTGGAGAAGGGTACTGATAAGGTATATATAAATGAAATCAACACTATTCCTGGCTTTACAAAGATAAGTATGTATCCGAAGCTTTGGGATGCAGCTGGCATAGGCTATGGCGAGCTTATAGACAGGCTTATAGACTTGAGCCTTGAAATGTACAAACAGAAAAAAAGCATATAATTGCTATATGCAGGTGTAAAGGAGGATAAATTTGCAGTTAGGAGAAAAAATCAGAGAACTGAGACAGTCAAAGTCAATAAACATAGAAAAACTTGCTGATATGACCAAGCTTAGTACCGGGCTTATAAGCCAGATCGAAAGAGATCTGGTTGGACCCTCTGTGGCTTCGTTATGGAAGATCGCACAGGCGCTTGAGGTTCCCATAGGCTACTTTTTTGACGAGGAACCAAAGAATAATCCCATAGTAAGGAAGAATGAGAGAAAGAAAATCATGCTTCCAAATTCCAACATCACCTATGAGCTGTTGTGCCCCGATATGAAGAGAAAAATGGAGGTGCTGCTCATTGAGATACAACCAGGTGAATGTAATACAGATGAGCTGGTAGGCCATGAAGGGGAAGAATGCGGCTATGTAATTTCAGGAAAGCTAAAGATTAAATGCGGCACAGAGGAATATATACTGGAAGCGGGAGACAGCATTTATTTTGAAAGCACCATCCCCCACAGGTATGTGAATATAGGCGATGAAACCTGTGTCTCGGTATGGTCCATGACACCGCCGAGCTTCTAACAGCATAATAAAATTCAAAGGCTTCATATAGAAGCCTTTTTTGTTGCATTTATTGAAAAAAGCGTGTTTTCAGTTTAATGAAATAAATTTTAAAATATTAAATTTGGTAGAAGGAATTTTCAAAATTATGAAGAATTATTTAGTAAAGTGAAAATAGGCCGGCTGTTTACACAAGAATAAAAAGGAGGAATTCATATGACATTTATCAAAGCTGATGACACATGGATGCTGTGGACCATACTGATTGGATGGGCTGCAATAAGTATCTGGTTGGAACAGAAGTATGAATGGGCAGCAAAGATATCGGGAGCAGTTATTGCCCTGCTTGGAGCATTATTACTTGCAAATCTCAATATTATTCCTACCGCTTCCGCTGTGTATGATAATGTTTGGGGTTTTGTAGTTCCTGTCGCAATTCCGCTTCTGCTGTTCAAGGCTAATATCAGAAAGATTTGGAAAGAAAGCGGACGTATGATAGGTATTTTCTGGTTTGCAGCATTTGGTACCTGCATCGGTATTATTATCGCTACTATGTTATTCAAGGATTCGATCCCTGAGTTGGGAAAAATCGCAGGTATGATGACAGCAAGCTATATAGGCGGTGGAGTTAATTTCGTTGCAATGACTGCTGTGTTTAAACCCCAGGAAAACCTTGTCAATGCTGCTATTGTTGCGGACAACCTGGTTATGGCGGCGTTCTTCTTCCTGTATATGTGGATACCGGGACTCAAATGGGTGAAGAAGACCTTCGTAACACAGACAACAGAGGAAGTTGCCGCAGTGAATGCTGAAGAAGCGGAAAACAAGGCAGCCAACTATTGGGGTAGAAAAGAAATCTCCCTCA
>CAZNMO010000023.1:32403-33929 GCA_964574195.1 uncultured Clostridiaceae bacterium
TAGCAATTGCAGCTGTAAGCAAAAAGGTCGGCGGATTCATGGGTGGAGTGATACCTGGCGGGAACTTTCTGCTGGACATGTTTAAGATAATGCTGAGCAACCAATTCTTCCTTATGACTGCATTTACAGTTGCTTTGGTAACCGCATTTCCGAAGTTCTTTGATAATATCAACGGAGCGCAGGAAATCGGTACATTTATGGTATATATATTCTTTGTAGTATTGGGTGTACCTGCATCAATAAAGGAAATCCTGATAAACAGCCCTCTCCTCTTTGTCTTCTGCTTCATAGCTGCTGCCTGCAACCTTGGTTTGGCAATGCTTGGCGGCAAGCTGTTCAAGTTCAGTGTTGAGGAACAGATGCTGGCTGCCAATGCCACAGTTGGGGGTCCTACTACAGCAGCAGCCATGGCTATATCAAAAGGTTGGAACAACCTTGTCATTCCGGCGCTGCTCTGCGGGATATGGGGATATATAACCGGAAACTACTTTGGTTTGTTTGTGGGTAATTGGCTTATAAAGGTAATAGGCGGCTGATGATCGATCCGGAGTATCAGTTGGTGAGTTATGGAATGGGACATAGAAAGAAGGTGATGCAATGTATGTTTTAGATGCACATTCAGACATACTCGCAGATACCGCAATGAAAAGAGAACGTGGCTTGACTGGAAACATCGTCAGAGATCATCTTCCTGCAATGAAAAAGGGGGGTATAGGCGGAACTATAATGGTTCTATGGGTGGAGCCGGCCTATTTTGACAACCCCCGGAAAAGGTTTGCAGATATCATTGCGTATACACAGGCGGAATTAAAGGAACTTGGCCCTTCTGTCTGTGTGGCTAGAAGTATTCAGGACATAGAAAAGGCAGAAAAGGAAAACAAACTGTATATTATCCTTGGGGTTGAAGGCTTGTCGGGCATAGGCAGCAATGCTGACTACATCTATGAGCTGTACCAGCTGGGTGTAAGGCATATAAGCCTCACCTGGAATGAAAAGAATGATCTGGCAACAGGCATAGGAAGCTGGGATGCCGCCAGAGGCCTCACTAAGGAAGGCAAGAAGGCTATTACCATAATGGACAGGTTGGGAATGATGATCGATGTTTCACACCTGAATGAGAAGAGCTTCTGGGATGTCTGCGAACATTCCGCAGGTACTATCATAGCTTCCCATTCAAATGCCAGAAAAATATGTAATGCAAAAAGAAACCTCACTGATGACCAAATCATGGCAATAGCAGCCAAGCGGGGAGTAATAGGCATAAACAGCTGGTCAAGCTTTGTAGCGGATAAGGATGCTGATATACATGGACTTGTCAGACACATAGACTATATGGTGGAGCTTGCTGGTATCGATCATGTGGGCTTTGGCTTTGATTTCTGCAATTATTTTGACAGTGATCCTACTACGACCCTGCCAAACCAGACTGTAGTCTTCACTAGGGGTATGGAGTCATGTGAAAGGGTGCCGCAGCTTTTGGATCTGCTCTACAAGCAGGGGTATTCGGCAGAAGATGTGGAGAAGAT
>CAZNMO010000024.1:0-1763 GCA_964574195.1 uncultured Clostridiaceae bacterium
CTGTGACTTTATGGCGGAGGTTGCCGGATTGGTCGTGGATAAAGCCTGCAGGGGCCAAGGCGTTGGGAAGCGTCTAATGCTGGCTGTCGAAGCTTGGGCAGTGGAAAAGGACTGCGCAGTTGTGAGCCTCAGATCAAATATAATCAGGAAGGAAGCACATAGCTTCTATAAAAACCTGGGTTATGAAATAGTAAAGGAATCCTACACCTTCAGGAAGAAAATTTAGGAGGCAGCCATGAAAAAAATACAGGAATATGCTGAAAAGCTCAAGAAAATAGAGAACTGGGAGGAATACCTGATGCAGGAGTCCGGCTTGCCAGGACCAAGGGGCAATCTGGAACTTATGCAGGCTGTTGCAGATGCGGGAAGTGAAGAGCTATTTTTGCACCTTATCAGCTTCACTCCCGACATGGCACCGGTGAATACACCGGAGGAGTTCTTGGCTTGCTGTGGAACAATTGGCTTGGGCAGACTGGTTTCCGAGGGACAAACAAAGTATCTGAAACTGTTGAGAAGTCGGGCTTCCGACCCCAGGTGGAGGACCCGTGAAGCTGTAGCCATGGCGCTGCAGCTGTATGGGGAGACTCATATGGATGAGCTGATCGATGAAATGAGGCATTGGGCAGAGGGCAACAGCTACGAAAAAAGGGCAGCTGCAGCGGCATTATGCGAACCAAGGCTCCTTACAGATAAGGAAAAGGTGAGGCATGTACTTGAAATACTTGACATTATTACTGCATCCATCACCGGTATCACCGAGCGCAAGGATGAAGGTTTTATTGCCTTGAGAAAAGGCCTGGCATACTGTTGGAGTGTTGCTATTGTATATAACAAGGATGAAGGTAAAAAGTTTTTTGAAAGATGGATAGCTTCACAAGATAAGGATATAAAATGGATAATAAAAGAGAACCTGAAAAAGGACCGCTTGAAAAGGGTGGATGAGGCTTGGGTACTGGAGTGCGGTTCAAGAGTGAAGTAAGGAGGCGGAGATATGGATAATGCAGATAAAAGGAACAGGCTTGATGATGAGGTTTTTACCTATAAAATCAATAAGGACAATAAGGTGTTTATATTCTGGAATGGGAAGCAGATAATGATTCTGAAAGGCAGTGACAGTGAGAAATTCATAAAAAGGATAAAAGCTGCGGATCCAAAGGAAGCGCAGCTTATCATGGCAAAGGCTACAGGAAATTTCAAGCATGGGAATGAGAGGTAACATATTTTAAAAATGCAGAATTGACCGGCGAAAGCGGTCTTTTTTTATGAGTAACGATATAGAATGCCCTTTTCAGATCAAAGCCTTCTATTTCAAAAGCCCGTATCTGGCCAAACCTTATATAATCCTCAATACTCATATATGACATTATGGATACGCCCAAACCCTGACTTACAGCCTGTTTTATCGCATCAATGCTGTTGAACTGTGCGGCGATTTTAATAGAAGTAGGGCTTATCCCATGATTGACAAGTATTTTTTCGAATTCCTTCCTTGTTCCCGAACCAGACTCTCTGTATATGAAGCTTTCATCCTTTATATAGTCAAAGTTGAGGGTATCTGAGGACATGGAACTGAATTTTCTGTTGCAGGGAGCGGCCAACACCAGCCTATCCTCTGCAATTTTATGGTATTCCAGCTTGCTGCTTTCTATTATTGTACCTGCCATACCCAATTCATATTTCTTTTCCAGCAGTCCATCTATGACCTGATCTGAATCCAGCTGATCCACAGAGAAGCTTATATCCCCATAGTTGGCTCTAAAGCC
>CAZNMO010000024.1:1773-9237 GCA_964574195.1 uncultured Clostridiaceae bacterium
AGAAGATACTCTGCAGGTACTGTGGAAGCTGCGATTTCTACTTTTCCAGAAATCTTGTTTGAGAACTCATTAAGGCTGAATACAGCCTGATCCCGTATATTGACCAGGTTATTGGCATATTCATAGAAAAGCTTTCCTGCTGCTGTGGGCTCGACCTCCTTGCCGGAACGGTCGATCAGCTTTGTTCCAAGCTCGTTTTCCAAGGAACTGATATGGGAGCTTACTGTAGGTTGAGTCAGGAATATTGCATCTGCCGCCTTGGAGAAGCTGTTGAAGCGAACAACATACACAAAGGCTTCGATTTGTCTGAAGTCCATAGGCACACCACCTTGAAGTTTTTGCTTTCATATATTATAATTTTAGACGAAATGAGGAGTGAATGCAATGAACGATTATTATATAGCAGTATTTGAATCTACACATCATGCGCTGAAGTTTGAGAAGACAATAAAGGAGGGCGGCTTCAAGCTGACCATCATGCCTGTTCCCCGGGAAATAACCGCCAGCTGCGGTATCTCGGCAAAGCTTGAGGCTGATGAAATAGAGAAGATAAAGGCCTTTGCTGTCGAAAATAATCTTAAGGTGCAGGGCTATTATCATGTAGAATCAGAGAATGGAAAGAAAACCTACCATAAAAGCATTTAACTGTTTTTATGGTTGTTTTTTTTCTGATTATCAAGCTTTACATATTATATCAAGAGAATTACACTTGAATGGTGCCATCATTTGAGAATGGTGTGTTTAAACATGCCTTGAATACACAATGGGAGGTAAACAATGAGTAGAAAAGGAAGAATAATAAGAGCGGTTGTTATTTTGATATGTCTGATTGCAGCTGCCGGTTACGGCTTCACATACTATTTTCTGAACAGTATAAGCGTCCAGGGTGGAGCAGAGGGCTATCCCGTGCCTGAAAAACAGGTAAATGTAGTGGTAATGGGGGTCGCAAACGGCCTGGCGGATTCAATAATGCTTGGAAGCTTTGACCCGTCAAGTGGTTCACTGGATGTTGTATCAATACCAAGGGATACATATGTTGAGAGAAAGGGCCACAAAACCTCTGCCAACAATAAGATCAACTCTTCCTATGGGAGAGGCGGTGCCGACAATGTGGTGAAGAGCGTGACTACTCTTACCGGTGTGGATGTGCATTATTACGTGAAGGTGGATTATAAGGCTGTAAAGGCTATAGTTGATGCCATCGGCGGCATTAAGGTGACTGTCCCCATGAATATGAACTATGATGATCCGGCAGATGACCTTCATATTCACTTCGAGGAGGGACAAGTTGTAAGCAAGGGTGAAGACATCATAAAGCTCCTGAGGTATCGAAAGAACAACAAGGGCGGTGGCTATAAGGAAGGTGACCTGGGTCGTGTAAAGATGCAGCAGGAGATTGTAAGGCTGGGAGTGGAAAAGGTCCTAAATGGAAACATCGTAACAAATTTCATGAAGCTGCAGGGGCCAATAAAGGAATATGTAAAGACCAATATGTCACCAAAGCAGATGATGTTCTATATTACAAAAGCACAGAAGATAAAGAAGGAGAACATCACAATGCAGACCATACCGGGAAAAGCAGATATGATAAACAAGCTGTCCTTCTTTGTAGTAAACAAGGATAAGATGGAGGAGCTGCTAGACCCAATTTTCAGCGAATAATTTGACATATTTTGCTGGTTTAAATATACTGAATTTAGCACAATAGTACAAAGGAGGTTATGTTATTGTTTAAAAATCTCACTGAGGCTAAAGAGTTCTGTAATTCAAAAGGTATCAAAATCGTTGACTTCAAGGTTACCGATCTGAATGGAAGGTGGCATCATCTTTCAATTCCGGTGGCTCGGTTAAGCGAGAAGGTGTTTACTGAAGGCATTGGCTTTGACGGTTCCAGCTATGGATTCCTCACGGTGGAAAAAAGCGATATGGTCTTTATACCTGATTTGAGCACTTCCTTCCTTGATCCTTTCTGTGAAATACCGACTTTAAGCATGATAGGAGATATATATACACTGGAAAGTGGAGTTAAAAGGTATGAGGGTGATCCCAGATATATTGCCCAAAAGGCAGAAAAATACATGACTTCTACAGGTATAGCGGACGAAAACATAATCGGGCCGGAGTTTGAGTTTTATATTTTTGATCAGATCGCGTATGAAAGCAAGCCTGATCATCAGGAGGTTACCATTGACTCAAAGCAGGCTGAATGGAATACCAACGACCAATATGGTGAAAACCTGGGCTATAAGGCCAGGTACAAGGGCGGATACCATTTGGACATACCCAATGACATGAACAATGACCTTCGCAGCAAAATGACAGTAATGCTTGAAGAGCTTGGAATGCCCATTAAATACCATCATCACGAGGTAGGCGGCGCTTCACAGCTGGAGCTGGAGGTTGAAGCAGGCAGAATGCTGGATATGGCTGATAAGACATATCTGATGAAATATGTAGTAAAGAATCTTGCAATCAAGAACGGAAAAAGTGTGACCTTCATGCCCAAGCCCATGCTCGGCGAACCCGGAAGCGGAATGCATGTGCATATGTGGCTCTATAAGGATGGAAAACCGCTGTTCTACGATAAGGATGGGTACTCAGGACTGAGTGGGACCGCGTTGTACTTCATAGGCGGCCTGTTGAAGCATTCACCTGCTTTACTGGCTTTTACAAGCCCAAGCACCAATTCGTACAAGAGACTGGTTCCCGGTTATGAGGCTCCGGTAAGCATTTGCTATGCGACCTCCAACAGGAGTGCGGTAATAAGGATACCCGGATATGGGAATACACCTGACAGCAAAAGGTTTGAATTCAGACCTTCAGATGCGACATGCAACCCTTACCTGGCATATTCGGCACTGTTGATGGCAGGTCTGGACGGTGTCATCAACAAGATCGATCCGGTGAAGGAAGGCTTCGGGCCTTACGATGTGAACATATTCGAGCTTTCCGAAGAGGAAAGAAAAAAGATAAAGGGCTTGCCCAAGAGTCTTGAAGAGGCATTGAACGCTTTGAAGGAAGATAATGAATTCCTATTGAGAGGTGGAGTATTTACAAAGCAGCTGATAGACACCTGGATAAAGAACAAGCTGGAGAAGGAATACCGCAAGATAAGCCTTATACCTCATCCGGCAGAGTTTGAACTATATTATGATCTGTAATATTGATAATCGAACCATAGAAGTAGTATTATTTAAAATATAGGATAGATTTTGAGTAAGGAGTGATTGTATGCAGGAATCAGTTGAAAGAGCTCTTAAAGCTTTGGAAAAGAACGGTATGAAGACAAAGTACTTTGAAGATTCCGTATCGGCAGTCGGCTATCTGCTTGATAATATCAAGCCGGAAGCATCAGTTGGAATCGGAGGCTCAATGACGGTCAAGTCAATGGGAATACCCGAGAAGCTGCTGGAAAGGGGCAATAAGGTATTTTTCCACTGGCTGGAAAGCACTCCCGAAGGACAGGACAAAGCAAGGGACAACGCCAGGAGCGCTGATGTATACCTATCCAGCACCAATGCTCTTACAGAAAAGGGTCAGCTGGTAAACATCGACGGAACCGGAAACAGGGTATCCACAATGATTTTCGGACCCAAGAAGGTTTACATCATATGTGGGACCAACAAGCTGGCAAGCAACCTTGACACAGCAATGGACAGGATCAAAGCCAATACCTACAAGAATGCCAGAAGGCTCAAGCTGGAAACTCCATGCGCTCATACTGAAAAATGCAACGACTGCAGCAGCCCACAGAGGATGTGCAATATAACGACTATAATAGAAAAAAGACCCAGCAAGACAGATATTGAGGTTATCATCATAGGCGAAGAACTGGGATATTAAGTTAATGACAAGTCAACAGCCCGAGTCCGGTGTATATCGGATAGGGCTGTTTTTTTGTTTAAAACTGCTAACAATAGGTTGAAGGAATCGCCAATGTATTGTAAAATGATAATAATTACACAAATATTTTAATTGGTACAAAATATTTTTAATCTGAGGTGATATATTGATTAAGAATTTTAAGGAGATGCTGGAAGCTGCAAAGCAGCAGAGGCGGATGAAGATCGTTGTAGCTGCGGCTCAGGATGACGATGTTATCAAAGCAGTGAGCCAGGCAAAGGAAATGGGCCTTGCAGAGCCGGTGCTTGTAGGTGATGCCGGCAAGATAAAGGAAATCATGGCGAAATTGAACCTCAATGTCGGAGATTATGAAATAATAGACGAACCGGACCTGGTACAGGCAGCAAGGAAATCAGTCGAACTGGTCAGGAACGGGAAGGGTGACTTCCTTATGAAGGGACTGCTGCAGACAGCGGATATCATGAGAGCCGTTCTGGACAAGGAAATTGGCCTCAGAACAGATAACCTCATCAGCCATGTAATGGTTTATGAAGCACCGACCTATGAAAAGCTTCTCTATACCACTGATGGAGGTATGAATGTAGCACCGGATCTGGAACAGAAGGTTCAGATACTGGAAAATGCGATCAAGGTATGTAAGGCTATGAAGATGGATAAGATCTATGCCTCTTGCCTCGCAGGTGCTGAAACTGTCAATCCCAAGATACCCGCAACAGTGGATGCAAAAGCCATTGCTGATATGAAGGATAAATGGGATGCTATGAATGTTGTAGTACAAGGACCGGTAGCACTTGATCTGGCAATAAGCAGTGAGGCTTGCGCACACAAGGGCTACAAGGGAGAAGGCGGCGGTATGGCTGATATATTGCTGGCTCCTTATTATGAAGTAGGAAATGTTCTTGGAAAATCTCTGACCTATTTTGCAGGGGCAAAATCCGCAGGTATAATAATGGGCGCAAAGGTGCCGATAGTGCTGGTTTCAAGGGCTGACTCCTCGGAATCCAAGCTGCTGTCCATAGCATTGGGAAGCGTAATAGCTAATAATTAATAAAACATTTTATTTTTATAAGGGGGTAGAAACATTGAAGCAGTTGATGTCAGGCAACGAGGCAATTGCCAGAGGAGCCTATGAGGCAGGCGTAAAAGTAGCTGCTGCTTATCCGGGAACTCCAAGTACTGAAATACTGGAGAACATAGTGGACTACAAGGAGCATATATATTGCGAGTGGGCACCCAATGAAAAGGTAGCAACAGAGGTCGCGATCGGTGCATCCATAGCAGGGGTCAGAAGCTTGGCCGCGATGAAGCATGTTGGAGTCAACGTGGCGGCAGACCCGATATTTACCTATGCTTACCTTGGAGTAAACGGAGGCTTTGTACTTATTACAGCCGACGATCCAAGCATGCACAGCTCCCAGAACGAGCAGGACAACAGATATTACGCCAAGTTTGCAAAGATGGCAATGGTAGAGCCTGGTGACAGCCAGGAATCAAAGGACTTTTTGGCTGAAGCTTACAGGATAAGTGAAGAATTTGATACTCCTGTACTTTACAGGGTAACTACAAGGGTATGCCATAGCAAGGGCGTAGTAGAGCTGGGTGAGAGGACAGAGGTTGAGCCGAAGAAATACGAGAGGAACCAGTCCAAGTTCGCTGCAACACCTGCCAATGCGAGGATAGCTCATGCGAGGGTGGAGCAAAGGCTTAAAGCCCTTGAGGAATATGCAAACAAATCACCTTTGAACAAGGTAGAATATAATGCAAATACAAAAATAGGAATAGTGACTGCCAGCGTTGCTTATCAGTATGCAAAGGAAGTATTCGGGGACAATGCTTCATACCTGAAGCTGGGCTTCACCTATCCGCTTCCGATGCAGCTTATAGCTGACTTTGCAGCAAAATTTGAAACAGTATACGTGATAGAGGAACTTGAGCCCTTCATGGAAGAGCAGATGAAGGCAGCAGGGATAAAATGCATAGGCAAGGAGCTTATTCCAAACCTTTATGAATTGAATCCCGACGTAGTAGCAAAGGCTCTCCTGAATAAGGAGAATGAAGTGAAGACTCTGGATGCCAAAGTTGTAGGAAGGCCTCCGGTACTATGCCCGGGCTGTCCTCACAGGGGTTTCTTCTATACAATGTCAAAGAAGAAGAACACAGTTATCACAAGCGATATCGGCTGCTATACCTTGGGTGGTGCCGCACCTCTTGGAGCCACAGACACATGCATATGCATGGGAGCCGGCTTCAGCGCAGGTATGGGTATGGCCAAGGCATTTGAAGCAACAGGCAGCGACAAGAAGGTTTTCGGGGTGCTTGGAGATTCAACCTTCTTCCATTCAGGAATAACCGGAGCCATAGATATAGTATACAATAAAGGCAGAATGGTCCCTGTTGTGCTTGACAACAGGATCACAGGAATGACAGGACACCAGGAAAATCCGGGAACAGGCAAGACCCTGATGGGTGAAGACGCTGTACAGATCGAGCCGGTGGATGTCCTCAAGGCCATAGGCTACAAGAAGGTGTTGGTAGTTGACCCCTGTGACCTTAAGGCAATGGAAGCTACTGTCACAGAAGCTGAAAGCAGCACAGAGCCATGTGCCATTGTAACAAAGAGGCCTTGCGTACTTATAAAGGGCTTGCCTCCCTTCAAGAACAAATGCAGGGTCAAGAAGGAAAACTGCAAAAAGTGTAAGATGTGCTTGAAGGTCGGATGTCCTGCCGTATTCTTCAAGGATGGCACTTCATATATTGATCAGTCAATGTGTGTAGGCTGCGAGGTCTGCATGCAGGTATGCAAATTTGATGCTATAGAGAAGGTTGGTGAATAATATGAGTGATACCAGAAATATATTATTGGTCGGTGTCGGCGGACAGGGAATAATCCTTGTAAGCAAGATATTGACTGCAGGACTCATGAAGGCTGGCTATGACGTGAAAATGTCCGAGGTACACGGAATGGCTCAGAGAGGCGGCAGCGTAACCACACAGGTAAGGTACGGCAGTAAGGTATATTCACCGATCATAGGCAGAGGCCAGGCAGACATACTGGTTTCCTTCGAAAAGATGGAAGCGGTAAGATGGATAGAATATCTGAAACCGGAGGGAGTTGTAGTTGTAAACAACTATGAAATACCTTCAATGCCAATTGCCAGCGGCAAGGAAGAATACCCCCAGGGCCTTATCGAAGCCCTGCAGGATGCCTTCAAGACCTATGTCATAGATGCAGGGAAAATAGCTGAGGAGATAGGAAATATCAAGACCCAGAACGTAGTATTGCTGGGAGCCCTGGTAAAAGCCCTGAAGCTGGATGAGATAGACTGGGAGGAGATCATCAGGGAAACCATCAACCCCAAGCTGGTTGATATAAATCTTAAGGCCTTCAATAAGGGAAGAGAACTATAAATCATAAGGAAGCGACAAGCTTCCTTTTTTTTACTCACATGAAATGCTATAATGTTTATATGATTTCTGATTTCTGAATGGAGGATAATTCATGGCTGTTACAAAGCATCTTACCACCTGCCCCCTGGATTGCTTCGACTGCTGCAGTCTGGTAGTCTCTGTGGACGACCGGGGGAAAGCGGTCAATATAGA
>CAZNMO010000024.1:9247-23091 GCA_964574195.1 uncultured Clostridiaceae bacterium
GTACCACGGAACAGCCCAGTACCAGGGGCTTTATAGGTGAGAAGGGCAGAAAGCATATGGAGAGGGTATACCACCCTTCCAGGCTTAAATATCCCATGAGGAAGGTAAATGGGCAGTGGGAGAGGCTTTCCTGGGAGGAAGCCATGGACCTGATAGCTGAAAAAATGAAGCTCTATATGAAAGATTACGGCAATAGCTCCATTGGCCTATACAGCTATGGCGGAGCTGCAGGGCTGCTAAAGAATATTGAAGATCTGTTTTTTGATTATATAGGAGGTACTACCCAGATATCCGGAAGTATATGCTGGGGTGCCGGCAATGCAGCCCAGAAGATGGATTTTGGAAGGCCTTTGGGACATGATATTGAAGATATGAGGAATTCAAAGAGCATATTGATATGGGGCAGGAATCCTGTGCATACAAACATACATATGGTACCATTTCTGAAGTCTGCAAAAGAAAGAGGTGCAAGCCTGATACTTATAGACCCTTTGAAAACGGCCACTGCAGGGCTGTGCGACAGCTATATCCGGATCAGACCGGAAGCTGATGCTGCCTTGGCCTGTGCCATAGCAAAGCATGTACTGGACGGCGGCCTTTATGACAAGTCTTTTGCAGAGAAGCATACCAATGGCTTCAATGAGCTATGTGCTTACCTGGACAGGCTCGATATGTCAGAGTTGCTGGAGCTATGTGGTGTGTCACTTGAAGCAGTGGAAATGCTGGCTGGAAAACTGACAGGCAATAAGCCTGCTGCTGTATATATGGGCTATGGAATACAAAGAAGTCCTTATGGAGGAACTGCTGTAAGGTGCATTGACATGCTCATGGCAATTACCGGCAATATAGGTATCCCGGGAGGAGGGGCAAATTATTCCAATTCGGGCTCCAACGGCTGTCTGGATATGAACCCCTTCAAGGTAAAAAAGGAAGAACACAGATATATAAGCAGGGCTGGCTTTGGACGTGCTGTCAAAGCTTTGTCTGACCCACCGCTGAAGCTGCTTTTCATATCCAGGGGCAATCCGGTGGTCCAGCTCCCAAATACCAATGAGGTCATATCCGCAATGGAGCATATCGAATTCAAGGTGTGCCTGGAGCATTTCCTTACCGACACGGCACAGCTCGCTGATCTGGTGCTGCCGGTAACCTATTTCCTCGAAGAGGAGGATATGGCTGTACCGGGTATGTGGAGCCATTATGCAGGCAAAATAGGCAGGTGCATTGACAGGTATTATGAAGCGCGGCCTGAATATGAGATATATACAGAGTTGGCCGAAAGGCTTGGATATACTGATTTTCCGAAGCTGACCGCAGAACAATGGCTGGAGCTGTTCATGAAGCCTATTGTACAAATGGGGCTGAAGCTTGAGGAGTTAAGGGAAAAGGGCTACACCAGTAACCCGGTCTCTACAGCGGTGCCATGGCAGGATATGAGGTTTGAGACGGAGTCTGGGAAGTTTGAGTTTGTGACACCGGCAGAGCTGGAAAAATATTATGAGCATATGGGGCAAAAAAGAAATGAAAGGTATAGGCTGATATTTGTACACAGCCCCAGATCCTTGCATTCACAGCATATGCTTGAGGAGCCTGAGAATAAGCTGCCAACGGTATATTTCCCTGGGGAGGCGGCGGCAGCAGAAAGCTTGGAGGCCGGGGACAGGATAAAGGTTTATAATCGCTATGGAAGTATTGAAGCCATTGCGGGGATCTCCTCATCGGGTGAGGAGAATATTCTGTACATGGAGCAGGGCTGGTGGGTCAGGAACGGCGGAGGAGTAAATAGGCTCACCGCCGATGGAGTAAGTGATATAGGCAGTCAGGGCATAATGAACCACTGTTTTTGTGATATTGCAAAGGTAAGGGAGAACTAATGGAAGGCTATTTGAAGGGATTGAACAAGGAACAGCTGGAGGCGGCCAGACATGAGGCTGGAGCTTGCATGGTGCTTGCGGGGCCGGGGACGGGAAAAACCACAGTTATTACCGCAAGGACTATCCACCTTATAAAAAGAAAGGTGGTTGCACCTGAGAACATACTGGTAGTCACCTTTTCAAGGGCAGCTGCCAATGAAATGAAGGAGAGATATTTAAGATTGTCAGGAGCTCCGGAGTCAGGAGGAGCCAGCTTCGGGACCTTCCATTCAATATTTTACAGGCTGTTGAGGCAGCACAAGGGCTACAAGCTGGAGGATCTTCTGGATGAAAACCTGAAGTTCAATTTGATCAGGAATCTGGCAAGAAAGCTTGGAGAGGATTTTTCCGAGGATGAAGACAGGCTTCGGGATATAATAAGCGATATGGAATACGCCGTCAGTACCATGGCGGAGCTGAGATACTACAAACCTTCCTCCTGTGACAGGAAGCAGCTTCTCAAGATAATGGAAGGGTATTATGAGTTCAAGCAGGAGTCAGGCAAATATGATTACGACGACATCCTGTATGACTGCCTCAGTATGCTACGGGAGAAGCCTCAGATACTGAGAGAGGTAAGAGACAAGTACAGGTACATATTGGTGGATGAATTCCAGGATATAAATGCGCTGCAGTTTGAGACTATAAAGCTGCTGGCAGAGCCAAACAACAACATATTCATTGTAGGAGACGACGACCAGTCGATATACGGCTTCAGGGGAGCGGCGCCAAATATCCTGCTGGACTTTGAAAAGCTTTACGGGGGGTGCAGGAGGATATACCTGAGGAATAACTACAGAACTACCGCAAATATTCTGGACTCCGCTTTGTCTGTGATCAACAACAACAAGAACAGGTATACAAAGGAGCTGGAGGCGGTGGAGAGCAGCGGAAGTCTTCCAGTGACATTGGAAGCGGAGGATTTTGAGGAGGAAGCAAGGGCGATTACTTCCAGAATCGATCAGATGTGCAGGAAGGGAAAAAAGTTCTCTGATTTTGCGGTGATATACAGGACAAACCTCCAGTCAAGGGCGGTTATCGATGCATTGATGGATTCCGGGATACCTTTTGTCACACTGGATGGGGTCGCATCCATGTATAACCATTGGATATTCAGGGATATGTCCAGCTACCTGAAGCTAGGCAGCGGCTGTGGTGACAGCAGGGATATAATGAGGATAATAAACAAGCCCAAGAGATATATAAGCAAAGACGTGATGGCTAAAGCAGAAAAGCTTGGGGGGGATTTCCTCAAAGCCATTATGGGGCAGGGTAGCCTGAACAGGCTTCAGATAAACGGACTGTTGGAATTTGAAAATGATCTTAAGAGATTGAGGTCTATGGACCCCAAAAACGCTATAAAGTATATACGCGGCGTAATAGGGTATGATGAATATTTGAAGGAGTATTCATCGTCCAAGGGCATCAGTACCAAAGGACTTATGGAGACAATAGAGGAAATAGAAAGCTCCGCCTCGGGCTATAAAACAATACAGCTTTACCTTCAGCATGTGGAAGAAGTGTCTGAAAAGCTTGGCGAAAAGGATTACGAAAACTTCAACAAGAACAGTGTGAAGCTTTTGACCATGCATAAGGCCAAGGGGCTGGAATTTGATACAGTATTCATATGCGGCTCGGTGGAAGGCCTGTCGCCATATATAAAGGATGATACCGGGACTGACTTTGAAGAGGAGAGAAGACTTTTCTATGTGGCAATGACACGTGCAAAAAGGGAGTTGTACATAACAGTGCCCAAACGAAGGTACGGCAAGCCGGTAAAGCCCTCACGCTTTGTCGAGGAATTCCGGAATGCCATGGACTATTCCAAGCAAGTGTATGCAGGACAAAGGGTTTATCACAAAATTTATTTTGATGGTGTGATAAAGGAAGTAACAAACAGTGCTGGAGGAGCACGCATCAAAGTAGACTTTGACGGAACCTTAAGGGAACTGAATCTCAAGGCTTGCCTTGGGAATGATATAATCAGGCTGATGCAGTCTGAAGGAGGGAAAGCATGAATTACATAAGGATAATAAGGATTTCCGGCAGTTTTTTTGCAAGGGAATTCACCAAGCCTGACAAAGCACGCAAAAAGGTTCAATACAGGGAAGTGGATGAAAAGACGGTAGCGGAGCAATTTCTGAAGGGCGATGCCACTGTTGAGGTGGTTTTTGAGGACTCTCCCAGAGAGCCCATAAAGCTGGACTGGGAAAGTGATGAGGAATTGATCAGGAAATACCTTGGGAACAGGTTTTTGAAGTACAATCCTTGAAACATAATGATAGGGGGTCGCATACATGTACAGATTCAGAAAAGTATCGCCGTCCGACAGGGACAGGGTGTTGGAGATTTCTTCAAAAATATGGGATGGTGGAGATTTCATTGAACATGTTTTCGATGAGTGGATAAAGGATACTGAAGGAGAATTCACACTGGGAGAAAAGGACGGTAATATAGTCGGCTTTGCCAAGTACACTAGGTTAAACGACCAGGAGATATGGCTCGAGGGCATCAGGGTGGATGAAAAATATGCCAATCAGGGCTTCGGGAAAGCAATAACACAATATTACCTTAGCAGGGCAAAGTCAGAGGGTGCGGAGGTTGTCAGGTTGAGCATCCATATTGACAGCCGGGAAAGCATGAAGATCGTTGAAGGCTTGGGCTTCAAAAAAGACGGATGCTTTACCATGGGCTGGAAGAGACTTGACAAGGCGGAGCAGACAGTACAACCTTCAAATAATGTCATCAATATTATGAGTACCGCAACTGCCTGGGATCTGATGACAAGAGGTAATGCCTACTACATGTCAAACGGCTATATCAGCTTCGGATGGAGATTCTTGAAGGCTTCCTATGAGTTGGTAGATAAACTTGTAAAGGAAAAGCGGGTATATGGAGTGCTGCGTGAAGGAAAGCTGTCCTCCGTCATGATCCTTACCGAGGACTCGCATAAGGACGGCGGCCTGAACATAGGCTTCATAGACGGCGATATGGCACCGATGAGGGAATTGGTACAATTTGCGGAGCAGCAGGCTTCCAAGCTGGGGATGGAGTACTGTGGAATAATGGCACCTATGGATGAAAGGCTGATAAATGTGCTGGAGCTGTGCGGGTATGAATTTTTAAGCGAAAAATACAGGGAAGTCAATGTATTTGTTTACAGCCGCAAGCTGATCGAATAATGAGGATGTGCCGGAAATCAATGTAAAGCCGGATATTAAGGTTTGATTCCTGTTTAAACAAAGCAAATGTTGGGAATACTCCATAGATGAAAATCATTTATGGAGGTTTTTTATGAAGGATATAGAATTGAATGTTAACGATAGGTCCGGTCACGGACACAGACAAGCAAGAAAGCTGAAAAAGGAAAATCTGATTCCGGCTATTCTTTATCAGAAGGGCACAAATGGGAGATTGCTGAAAGTGGATGAGGGTGAGCTAAGCAGTGCGATTGCCAAGAATGGGGAAAATGTTATTGTAAAGCTAAGGGTAGATGGAAAGGAGATTCCTGCGGTCATAAAAGAGCTGCAGAGGAACCACCTGGGTGACCATTTGGTGCATGTGGATTTCCAGCCTGTAACACTTCATGAGATAATACATGCAGAGGTGCCGATATTGGTAGTCAACGGTGAAAGGGTGGAAAAGAACGGCTGGGTCATCAACAAGCAAATGACAGAGGTGGAAATAGAGGGCGAAGTTGAAAAGATCCCTCCGGCTATAACCGTTGATGCATCCAAATATACTGTAGGGCAGGTGCTCAGAGTTGCTGATATTGAGATCGCCAGTGAGCTTTCCATAGTCAATGAGGGCAATGAAGTGATCTTTTCAATACTGCCTACCAGGGATGAGCCCATAGACTTGGTATTTGACAGGGTGGAGCCGGAAATGGTCACATCGGAAAAGAAAGATAAAAAGGAAGAAAAATAAAGATCCTTCGCTGCGCTCAGGATGACGCCTGACTGTCATCCTGAGCACTAGCGAAGGATCTTTGCTTTCAAAGGCCCAGCCTATTACTAATAATAAACAAGCTTGTTTAAGCTGGTTTATTATAGTAATATTATACTGTGACACAATTGATAGGAGGTAATAGCAATGGATTATAAGGCAGATATAGGTGTTTTCGGAGGCTCAGGTTTTTATTCATTTTTGGATAATGTTCAGGAGATTGATATAGAAACTCCATATGGAAGTACCAGCGAAAAAATCTCCCTTGCAAAGGTCGGGGACAAGACTGTAGCTTTCCTGCCCCGGCACGGTAAGGAACATTCCTACCCGCCTCATATGATACCCTACAGGGCTAACCTGTATGCGATGAAAATGCTTGGAGTGAAATGCATCATTGCTCCTACTGCGTCAGGAAGCCTTCAAGCATACATAAAGCCGGGTGAGTTCGTTGTATGTGATCAGTTTGTAGACAGGACCTGGGGAAGGAAGGATACATATTTTGAAGGGCCTGAAACAAAGCATGTAAGCGCAGCAGAGCCTTATGATGAAAACCTTAGGAGGCTGGCTATCGAGATGTGCCAGGAGATCGGGGTAAATGTTCATAAAAAGGGTACTGTTGTAGTTATACAGGGGCCAAGATTTTCAACAAAGGCAGAGAGTAGATGGTTCAGCAAAATGGGCTGGGAAGTCATAAAT
This sequence comes from uncultured Clostridiaceae bacterium, assembly GCA_964574195.1. Classification (GTDB taxonomy): domain Bacteria; phylum Bacillota; class Clostridia; order Lutisporales; family Lutisporaceae; genus BRH-c25. The sequence continues at coordinate 15,802 of CAZNMO010000024.1, forward strand.
ATGACCCAGTATCCTGAATGCATCCTGGCAAAAGAGCTGGAAATACCATATGTCAATATTTCACTTATTACCGACTATGATGCAGGACTGGAAGGCAACGCCGATATAAAGCCTGTCACTGAGGACGAAGTATACAGGGTATTCAGTGACAACAATGAAAAGGTGAAGAGTGTATTATACAAGATGATAGAGAAATTGTGATGGAGAGTTATATATGAAGGGGAAGCTCATAATAATAGAGGCAGGCAGTGATGCAAGTGGAAAGGCGACACAGACCAAAAAACTTTTTGCCAGGATGAAAAATGAAAAGTACAACATCAGGAAGGTGGAGTATCCCAATTACAAGAGCAGTTCCTCTGCCTTGGTGAAAATGTATCTGAATGGCGAGTTCGGTTATAGGCCGGAGGATGTGAATGCATATGCGGCATCGACCTTTTATTCTGTTGACCGCTATGCCTCTTATACAAAGGAATGGAAGAGATACTACGAAAACGGCGGGATCGTGCTGGCGGACAGATATACGACCTCGAACATGGTCCATCAGGCTTCAAAGATCGAGGATGCAGAAGAGCGGGACAGATATCTTGACTGGCTCTGGGATCTGGAGTTCGTGAAGCTGGGCCTGCCGGTGCCGGATATGGTGATTTTTCTTGATGTTCCGCCTGTGATCAGCAACGGGCTAATGTCAAACCGGAACAACAAGATGACCGGAGGCTCCAAGAAGGATATTCATGAAAGTGACAGCGAGTACCTGAGAAAGACTTATGTGAATGCCTGCCAGGTGGCAGAGAAGTATAGCTGGAAGCGGATACAGTGTATAGATGGCAGCTTCCTGAGAAGCATTGATGATATTCATAACGAAATTTATGATTATGTTGTAAAAAACCTCCCGCTTAAATAGCAGGAGGTTTCTTATATTTAATAGTAGTTCTTTTCAAATATGTCCTTGATCTCTGCGAGGTTTTTAGTGTAGCCAAGCGCTACGATAAGCTTTATCCTGGCCTTCTGACCAGGAAGGTTGTCGCCCAGGACCACGCCTCTCTTGGTAAGCTCCTTGCCGGCTCCGGGGTATCCGTAGCTGTCCAGTACCTTGCCCATGAGGCAGCGGGAAACCAGTACCACAGGGATGCCTTTTGAAAGCGCGTATTCCACACCGGGTACCATTGCCGGAGGGATGTTGCCCCTGCCCATGCCCTCGATAACGATGCCATGGCTGCCAGAATCCACACAGAACCTTAAAAGCCTGTCATCCATTCCACAGCCTGTTTTTATCAGGTCTACCCTACTGTCAATGTTTTCTGCAGGGATATACTGTCTTTTTGTATAGTTATGATAGAAATATGCCTTGTCATTGTCAATAAAGCCTATTGGTCCAAAGTCAGCACTCTTGAAGGTGTCAAGGGTATGGGTATTGGTCTTGGTGACCTGTGCGGCGGAGTGTATTTCGTTGTTCATAACAACAAGCACGCCTCTGTTATACGCCTCATCGGAAACTGCTGCGAAAGCAGCGGCAATAAGGTTTACAGGTCCGTCAAAGCCCAGCTCTGAGCTGCTTTTCATGGAACCTACAAATACAATAGGCTTTTCTGAATTGCTGGTGAGGTCAACAAAATATGCAGTTTCCTCAAGTGAATCGGTACCATGAGTCACTACAACTCCATCAAAGCCTTCGACTTCAAGCTTCTGCCTGATGACCTTTGAAAGCTCGAACATTTTTTCAGGAGTCATGTGAGGCCCGGGTATATTGCTGAAATTGAGAAATTCTATTTCCGCTATGGTTCCGATACCGGGAGTCATTTGCAATATCTGTTCACCATTGATTGCTGGTACTGCGGCATGTGTATTTTCATCGATCCTCATGGCAATGGTGCCGCCGGTGAATATTATGATTATTTTTTTCATCCTGATCCTCCCTGAATAAAGTTAATAGGTTTTACTATATTTGAAAGTTAAATTTATTGACTATACCAGAATTATTATATTATAGCTTGGACATTTATACAATTCCAAAATAAATGAGGCATACTATTCGCATACCTCATAAAACTCTTCAATTATACACTTGTATTCATTATCTGAAGATCGCTTACTATTTTTATCCTGTTGACTTCAGGATCTTCTGTTCCTTGAACATACAGCTTTGCAGCCTTCAGCGCATTTACATAGTCAACGATTTCCTGTGTGATTATCTCACCGGGGCAGAGTATCGGTATACCAGGAGGGTAAGCCATCAGGAACTCTGCGCTGATAAGTCCGACACTATCATTGATCGGAATTGAAATAGTAAGGCTGTTGAAGGCATCTCTTGGAGAAAGTACGCTTTCAGGTATGCTTGGTATCCCCAACACTTCTGATTTCACGATCTCCTTACAGCTCTGCTCGGCACTTATTTCTTCAAGGGCGGCTATCAGCTTGTCAACTGTCTCCTTTGTGTCTCCAAAGGAGAATACGCAGAGGCAGTTATACAAGTCGGACATTTCCGGCTGTATATAGTATTTCTCGCAAAGGATCTCTTCCAGATCATGTCCTGAAAGTCCCAGATCCCTAGAATTGATGGTTATCTTTGTAGGATCGAAGCCATAGGCTCCTTTTTTCTCAAGGACTTCCTCTCCGAAGCAGTATAACCCTGGTATCTTGTTGATTTTCTCCCTGGCATACTTGGCCAGGTCGATTGCATAGTCTACAAGCTCTTTTCCCTCGGTGGCCAGCTGCATCCTTGCACAGTCCAGGGAAGCCAGAAGTATATACGAAGGACTGGTGGTCTGAAGCAGGCTCATTACTGTCTTTACCCTGTTTACATCAACGAGGCCCTTCCTTACATGAAGCAGTGAGCTTTGAGTCATTGAGCCGACGATTTTATGTGTGCTCTGGGCGCAAATATCTGCACCGGCATCCATGGCTGATATCGGAAGCTTATTATTGAAGTGCAGGTGTGGTCCATGAGCCTCATCAACAATAAGAGGTATTTCATATTCATGTACGATTTTGGCTATTTGAGCTATATCCGTCGATACACCATAATAAGTCGGATTAACAATAAGCACTGCCTTGGCATCGGGATTCTGCTCCAGCGTCCTTCTAACAGTCTCAGGGGTTACGTTTAGTGCCAGTCCCACTCTTGTGTCGATTTCGGGATGCATGTACACAGGCACTGCGCCGCTGAGTATTATACCGGCAGTTATCGACTTATGAACGTTCCTGGGGATGATGATCTTGTCTCCCTGGCTTACAACGCTCATTATCATGGCTTGAATTGCACCGGAGGTTCCATGTATTGAAAAGAAAGTGTGATCCGCATTATATGCATCGGCAGCCAGTTCCTGGGCTTCTTTAATTACGCCTGTAGGCTTGTGAAGACTGTCAACCTGGTGAAATACCGTTACATCTATAGATAATACGTTTGTACCCACAAAATCTCTGAATTTCTTAACCATTCCCTGGCCTTTCTTATGGCCTGGTACGTGAAAAGGGACGGTATTATTGTTGTAGTACTCCATTAAGGCATCAAACATAGGAGTCTTTGTCTGATCTAATTTGTACATTTTTTACACCTTCCTTTCGGATATTAGATTAATATTTTGTGTAAATAAAAAAAGCCTGGAACTTCGATGCAATAAGTTCTGGCTTTTGCAGAGCGATTTTAATTTTTTTTATTTAAATGCCAAATTTATTATAGGGCAAACAAATATAAAATACAATAGTTTTTCTTTAAAAATTCTAATAAAAATACATCGATATTTTTTGAGGGGCTGAGTGCAGCCCGAATCATGTGCCCCAAGGATTCGGCAAGGGTGCTTCAAAAGAACTGCAATGCATAAATTTGCAGTTCTTTTTCTGTATATTGATTATTTTGAGAGCAGGTCCTTGACATATCTGGGAAGCACAAAACAAGCTTTATGAAGCTCTCTATGATAGTATTTTGTATCAAATTCAGGTATAGTATGTAAATCCACAGCTTCGGGGTCGTATTTTTTGGAACCCAAGGTAAAGCTCCAGTAGACTCCGGGGTATGTCGGGATAGCCGCCATATAGAGCTTTGTAACAGGGAAAACATTGTCTATGTCATCATAAACCTGTTTGACTACCTGCGGCAGATAAAAGGGAGTTTCTGTCTGTGCCACAAAGATACCATCCTCTGTCAGACAGTCATAAAGTGACTTGTAGAAATTCACGTTGAAAAGCCCTTCTGCTGCTCCAAAAGGATCTGTGGAATCGACGATAATAATGTCAAACTCATTTTTGCGTTCAAGAACATATTTGATACCGTCACCTATGAATACTTCGGCTCTGGGATCATCAAGGCCGCAGCTTATTTCCGGCAGATATTTTTTAGACAACTCCACTACTCTATCATCTATTTCACAGAGTACAGCCTTTTCAACCGATTTATGCTTGAGGATCTCTCTGATTACTCCACCGTCGCCGCCTCCTACAACCAATACCTTTTTGGGATTTTTATGGGTGAAGAGGGGGACGTGGGTTATCATTTCATGGTATACATATTCATCACGGATCGTGGTCTGTACTATACCGTCAAGAACAAGCATCCTGCCAAATTCATAGGTGTCAAGTATTGCAAGCTCCTGGTATTTGGTTTTTTCAGTATGCAGGGTCTCCTTTACCTTATAGGTCATTGCTGCATTCTCTATCTGTGCTTCTTTTATCCAAAGCTCCATAATAGTCTCCTTTCAAATTCATACTTATGTATTATGTGCTATTTCTGCTTATTGGAAGGACCAAATTTATTCTCGAGAAGGTGGACCAAATCATAGGTGGAATTGGGCTTCTTAAGAAGTCTGGTCATTTCCCTGAAACAATTCATTCGTATTTCAGAACTGAACATCTGATTTATGAGTATCGGTATCTTCATTACATCGGAAGCGGTTACCGCAGCACCTGAATTCATCAGGAATTCAGCATTCTCATATTCCTGACCGGGCAGCGGTGAAAATATGACCAGTGGCTTTTCACGGCTCAGGATCTCTGCGGTAGAGACTCCGCCTGGCTTTGTGATTATGCAATCGGATATCTCCATAAGCTCATGTATGTGATTTACGAAGCCGTAGACCACCAGTTTGTTCTTGGTCGATAGGCTCTTTAGCTTTGCCTCCAGCCTATGATTTCTTCCTGCAATGGCAATTATCTGGATGTCATTCATATACATGTCTATAGCCTTTACTATATTGTTTATCTCACCCAGTCCAAGGCCACCGCCCATCACAAGAATGGTTTTCTTATCTGCAAGGTCGTGCTTGGAAAGCAGATTCACCCTATTATGATTCTCCGCAAATTCTTTTCTTATTGGTATCCCCAGGGGCAGGACCTTTTCCTTATCCACACCGAAGCCTTCCATGATATAGGTGAGATCCTCATGTGGTATAACATAATAATCGGTATTTTCATTTATATAGGATGAATGGATGTTATAGTCGGTAATAACGGAGATCAAGGGACATATAACCTTTTGCTTGTGCTTTAGGCTGGAGATTATTGCAGCCGGAAAGCTATGGGTGCAAATGATCAAGTCTGGATTGAAGTTCACTGCAGTCTTTCTCAGTTTGCTGGTCATTAATTTGTTCGCTATGTCATTAACATCAATAATGGGATCCAGCCTGTTCGTTTTTTCGTACAGCTTGCCCCAGGCCTTGGGGTAAAACTTGAGTATGTTCAGGTAGCCGTCCAGTATGACCTTGTCTAATATTGGACTTATATAGCTTATGGTATTTATTATTTTCACACGGGAAGTATTATCCTGCCTTATAAATTCATTTCTAAGCGTATGGGCTACCTGGTCATGGCCGTTCCCTATGGAAACGGAAAAAATAAGTATGTTCATAATATCACTCTCCCAATATGCCTGAATATTACTTGCTCTGAACTAAGTCTAAATATCATTCTTAGTATAGCATAAAACGTATTTTTTTCTAGTAAATATGTGAAAAATTAGGCATTATTAGTATGATACGAATTAACCGTCATTTTAACCTCAAAAACAACAAAAAGAGAGCATTTAATTTTTACCGGTTCTACAAAACTATACATATTTCTATGAAGGAAAATAATGCAATTTATTGAATACTATAAGAAAGTACCAGCATATCGGCTGGGTGCAACGGACATTGACGTTATTTTTAAATTGGAGGGAAGAGAATGACTTTAAGCTTCGAGTACGTGGACAGGCTTCTGATCGTTAAGATCGATGGGGATATTGACCACCACACCTGTGAGGAGATCAGGTCAGGGATAGATAAGGAGATATCACTGAAAAATCCTAAATCAATTATTTTTGATATGGATAGGGTAGGCTTCATGGACAGCTCCGGGATCGGCGTGTTGATAGGAAGGTACAAGCTGATCAGCGGCAACGGAGGGAAGGCAGGGATGATAAATATAAAGCCTCCGGTAAAAAGATTATGTGAAATCTGCGGTCTCCAGAAGATAATTCAGGTATATCCCAATAAAAAGCAGGCCATTGATGGGCTAAAGGAGTGTTAATGCGATGAAGATAGATAACGAAATGAGATTGGAATTTCCAAGCAAATCACAAAATGAAAGCTTCGCAAGATCTGTTGTGGCTGCTTTCGTTGCACAGCTGGACCCAACGATAGAAGAGCTTGCGGAGGTCAAGACGGCAGTATCTGAGGCAGTTACCAATGCAATCATCCATGGTTACTCCTGCGGTTCTGGCAATGTGGTCATAGTAGCCAGAATATCGGAAAACACGGCAGAGATAGAAGTAATGGATTTAGGACAGGGCATAGAAGATATTGAACTGGCAAGACAGCCACTGTACACCTCCAAGCCCGAACTTGAACGGTCAGGTATGGGCTTTACGGTCATGGAAACATTTATGGATAGAGTTGAGATCGAGTCTCATCCGGGAAAAGGGACAACAGTAAGGATGATCAAAGCTTTCAAGGCGGAATGATGAGGTATTGCTATGGAACGGGTAGAACTTACTCAGGAGGAATTTCTGGAGCAGATACACCGTGCTCAAAGTGGAGATTCGGAAGCCGAGAATTTTCTAGTTGAAAACAACATAGGGTTGGTAAGAAGTGTTGTAAGAAGATTTTTAAACAGGGGCTGCGAATATGATGATCTTATACAGATCGGGAGCATCGGACTGCTAAAGGCAATCAAGAAATTTGATACCAGCTTTAATGTCAGGTTTTCCACCTATGCAATACCAATGATAATTGGTGAGATCAAGAGGTTCCTGAGAGATGACGGTATAATAAAGGTAAGCAGAAATCTCAAGGAAATAGCCAATAAGGCGCATATTGCAAAGGA
>CAZNMO010000024.1:23101-26849 GCA_964574195.1 uncultured Clostridiaceae bacterium
ACTATGGAAGGGAGCCGACAATATCTGAGATAGCATCAGTACTGGAGATATCCAAGGAAGACCTGGCTGTAGCTCTGGAATCAGTACAAGGGACTGAATATCTTTATGAGACTATACATCAGGATGACGGTTCTCCAATTCTCCTGATCGACAGGATAAGCTTCAAGGAAGACGAAGACATTGATGTGATCGACAGACTTGCATTGAAGGAGGTTTTATCCTCGCTGGAGCCCAAAGAACGACAGATAATCATGTTGCGCTATTTCAAGGATCTGACCCAGTGCCAGGTGGCAAAGATGCTCGGAATGTCGCAGGTTCAGGTTTCAAGGGTGGAAAAAAAGATAATAGGCAAGCTTAGACAAAGTATAACATAGAATATAAGGTATTTTTTTGAGAAAGTCATGCACTTGGGCATGGCTTTTTTTGATTGCTATTTAATTTGCGGCGAATAAACGCTAATGTAGATTTGTTTCGCCGCAAAGAAAATCAAGGTAACAGAAATCTGTTTCAGCGATGCTTAAACAGATTTTGTATAGCTTACATATTAATTTGGCTAAATAGCCAATAATAATCATATGATGCTGCTTGTAAATGCTTTGAGTATTTATAAAGCCGTTAATAATAAAGTGATGGAGTCTTTTGTCATGAAGTTTTTCAAGCTTTTCCTCGCCTTGTCCTTAGTCTTTACCATAAGCTATTTATACTGGAGCTATCATACAAGCAAGTCGCTGCAGGAAAAACATGACAGGGCTACACTTGTTTTTGAAGTGATTCCCGGTTCAGCAAAAACAATATTTCCAGAAAGGGCATATGAATATGAATAGAAGGTCCAGACAATTGAAGAACATTCTTAACTTTGAAAGTGAGACTGAAAAGGAGATACGGACTGATTTGGAAGTAAGGATATTGAAGTGTAGTGCAAGGATATTTGAGCATAAGCAATAACAGTATAGTCTGCATAATTTGCGACGGATATACGCTAAGGTAGATTGGTTCCGGCGCATAGAAAATCAAGGTAACATAAATCTGTGAAAGCGTTGCTTAAACAGATTTTGTATAGGAGGTAATTTGCATGAAAACCAAAATGAACTCTAAGCAGTATGAAAAATATATAAAGGACAAAATGCCCAAACCGAATTATCTGATGAATTGCGTCAAGGCTTTTATAGTAGGCGGACTCATATGCGATGTAGCACAGTTTATTCTAAACACGGCAAAAAGCTATGGTTATACGCAGGAAGCTGTTTCCGCCATTACTGCCACTACTATGGTTTTCCTGGGGGCATTTCTGACCGGGTTGGGAATATATGATCGCTTAGGAAGGTTTGCAGGTGCAGGAAGCATTGTACCTATCACCGGCTTTGCTAACTCAATTGTGTCTCCAGCAATGGAGTTCAAAAGGGAAGGCTTTGTATTTGGAGTAGGCGCCAAGATGTTTGTTCTGGCAGGACCGGTGCTGGTCTATGGTATATCAACCTCGATAGTTATCGGCTTATTATACTATTTATTTGGCAGATAATATGGAATTCTAATAAGGATAGGAAGTGTAAATGTGGGAGAAAGACTGGGAAAACAGACATTAAAGCTTTCAACAGAGCCTTTTATGATCTCCAATGCCTCCATAGTGGGACCTAAGGAGGGTCAAGGTCCGCTTGCTGCATATTTTGACCAGATACTGGAGGATGACTATTTTGGGGAGGAAAGCTGGGAAAAAGCAGAGAGCAAAATGCTCAGGGACGTGGTTAAGGCTGCAATAAAAAAATCCGGCAAGAGTCCTTCAGATATCAATTTCTTTTTTGCAGGCGATCTACTGAACCAGATAGTATCCTCCAGCTTTGCGGCAAGAGAGCTCCAGATACCCTTTATAGGCTTGTATGGAGCATGTTCAACCATGGCAGAATCACTTTGCATGGGTTCAATAATGCTTGACGGAGGCTTTGCGGATACGGTAGTATGTGCTACCTCCAGCCATTTTAGCAGTGCAGAAAGGCAATACAGGTTTCCACTGGAGCAGGGGGTGCAGAGGCCTCCTTTTGCGCAATGGACAGTAACCGGCGCTGGTGCAGCAGTATTGTCAAAAGCGGGCATCGGACCCCGTGTAACACATCTGACAATTGGCAAGGTGCAGGATTTTGGGATCAAGGATGCCAATAATATGGGAGCAGCAATGGCTCCTGCGGCAGTTGATACGATTACTGCGCATTTTTCAGATACAGGAAGAAAGCCGGAGTATTACGACCTTATAATAACCGGCGACCTTGGGAATGTGGGCAAGACTATAGCACAGGATATACTGCTCAAGGAAGGCTATGATGTGAGCAAGGTTTATGATGATTGCGGATCAAAGATCTTCGATGGTGAAAAACAGGACACCCATGCGGGAGGAAGCGGCTGTGGATGCTCAGCCTCAGTTCTGAACGGATATATTGTGAAGGAGATGAAAGCCGGCAGGCTCAATAGGATATTGCTGATAGCTACAGGAGCACTGCTTTCTCCTATAACAAGCTGGCAGGGTGAGAGCATCCCATCTATTGCACATGCGGTTGCAATAGAAAACAATTAAGGAGTGGGCGTAATGAACTATTTAAATGCTTTTATAGTTGGCGGAGCGATCTGTGTAATTGGACAGCTGCTCATGGATATGACCAAGCTGACTCCCGCAAGAGTACTTGTTACCTTTGTGACTCTGGGTGCCATTATGCATGGCTTGGGCTTATACCAGCATATTGTGGATTTTGGAGGAGCGGGGGCGACAACACCTTTGACAGGCTTTGGTTATGCCCTGGCAAAAGGAGCGATCAAGGGTGTGAAAGAGGCAGGAGTCTTAGGCGCATTTACCGGAGGCCTGAGTGCGGCATCAGGAGGGATAGCGGGAGCCATTTTCTTCGGTTATTTAATGGCGCTGCTTTTTAACCCAAGGTCGAAAAAGTAGGAGAAGAATATATGAATGAAAAAAACAGCGAAGTTCTTTCAGATAAGATAAGAAGAGTGATCCTTGTGACAGACGGTGACGGAATTGCAAGAAAGGCAGTAGAAACTGCCGCCCTTAGGATAGGAGGAAGATGTATTTCCAGATCGGCAGGCAATCCAACGCCTAGGAGCGGCAAGAATATTCTGGAGCTGATCAAACAAACTCCATATGATCCTGTCGTAGTAATGGTGGATGACAAAGGAAATACAGGTACGGGCAATGGAGAAATGGTAATGAAGGAAATAGCTGAAAGCAAGGATGTAGAAGTGCTTGGAGTAATTGCAGTGGCATCAAATACCGAGGGAGTGAAAGGAACCAGTGTAGATTTCTCTATTACCAGAGATGGAAGTATTATATACGACACAGTGGATAAATACGGCAAAAAAGCTGACGGAAAAAAAATAAACGGCGATACCGTCGATATCCTAGATTCCATTAAGGTGCCTTTGATAATAGGAGTAGGCGACCCCGGAAAAATGAATGGGAGGGACTGCTGTGACAAGGGTGCGCCGATACTGACAAAAGCAATGAAGGAGATAATGGCAAGGAGCAGTAAAAATTGACTGCTCCTTGTTTTTTTATATTTAGTTGGACGGGGTGGGAGAGGGTTGCTCACCTTGGGGAATCTCATCTCCTGATGTGGGATCTCCTTCAAGATCCTCTTCACCCTCCAGCGGGTCATCGATTATAGTCTGTTCAGTATGCTTGTCACAGGTTTCCAGCGGAGCTTCATAAATCAAGTCAGCGGGTACCTTTGTTTGGCCCGGAATAGGTACA
>CAZNMO010000024.1:26859-33914 GCA_964574195.1 uncultured Clostridiaceae bacterium
AGGGCTCAATACGCTGTATAAACACCTTTGATTGAACCAGTGATGATGGACAGTAGGGTGTTGCCAACTTGCCCGTTTCTATGTCCACATCCCTGATCACATGAACATCACATATACTGTCTGCTGCAGGTTCTGTTCCCTTGATATAAAGCTCAGATACAACTCTTGACCCTCTTGGATCCAGAGCACAAAGCTCAGAGGGACGCTTGCCGGATATGTTACAGATATTGACAGATACAATTCCGCCGGGACGTTCAAAGTCCTTGACCTTAAGATCCTTATGGGCGCTTTCCATAATAGCCTTCCATAGCTTGGCAGGATAGCTGCCTCCAGTAAAGTTCATGGGTTTTGGCTCATCGTGGCCTATCCATACGGAAGCTGTGTAATATGGGCTATAGCCTGTAAACCAGGCATCTACATTTTTGGTTGTCGTTCCGGTCTTACCTGCCACAGGCATCTTTGACAATGCCGCATTTCCGCCGGTACCGCCTTTTACAACACCTTTCATGATGTCTACCATCAGGTATGCGACCTGTTCACTTATAACCTTGGACTTTTCCGGTTTGTTCTCAAATATGACATTACCGTCCTTATCAAGGATCTTTGTAAATGAAATTGGCTTGATCAATATTCCCTTATTGGGGAAAACACTATATGCAGCCGCCATTTCTATAGGCTTGACTCCTTTTGTTATGCCGCCGAGAGCCAACTGTGCAAGACCTTCATCGTTAGTTGACTTATTGTCCTCACGGGTTACCATGGTGGTAATACCGAACTTTTTCAGGTATTCCATGGAGCGGCCGATTCCAATATCCTGAACCAGCTTTACAGCAATAATGTTAGTTGAATGCTGGATACCTTCCCTGAGGGTCGTGAGGCCTTTAAAGTCATTACTATAGTTACGGGGAGCATAGCTTCCAAAGGTAACAGGTGCGTCATCCACTACCGTTCCAACGGAGTAACCGTTATCAAGAGCCGGAGCATATGCACCAAGAGGCTTTATTGTAGAACCAGGCTGCCTTAAGGATTGTGTGGCTCTATTGAGCCCTCTTCTCACCTTTTCGCTCCTGCCTCCCATAACAGCTTTTATTTCACCTGTTCCGTTTTCTATTATGATTGTTGCAGCCTCTGGCTGAAGTATGCCATTGGCATCCTCCTTGCTCTCAGGGAACAGCTTGGTATTCTTGAATGTTTCCTCAACCATGCTCTGCATGTCCATATCAATGGTGGCTATTATCTTGAGGCCACCGTTGAAAAGCTTTATCTCCGCTTCTTCCTTTGAAAGACCAAGCTTTTGCTGTAGTGTATCAATAACATCGCTTATAATCATATCCGAGAAATAGGTACTTTCAATTTCTGTCTCTACCTTTGTCAGCTTGATTTCCTGCTTCATCGCCTCATCATGCTCTCCCTGTGTAATATAACCCTGAGAAAGCATCTCATTCAGAATAAGTTCCTTTCTTTCGGTGGCCTTCTCAAAGTTGAGATAAGGTGAATATGCAGAAGGGTATCTGGTTATACCTGCTATCATGGCACATTCCGCAAGCGTAAGCTGATTCAGCTCCTTACCGAAGTAATAGAGGCCGGCAGCTTTAACACCCGCAACATTATGTCCGAGACCTATGGTATTCAGGTAGGCCTCAAGAATCTGATCTTTACGGAAGGTTCTTTCCAGCTGTATTGCATAATACATCTCAATAACTTTTCTTTTTACGAGTTTTTCAGGAGATAGATATACATTTTTGATCAACTGTTGTGTAATGGTACTTCCGCCTTGAGAAGCCTTACCTGTTTTAAGGTCGGCTTTCAGTGCGCCCATGATACGGTATATATCTACGCCATTGTGCTTTCTGAATCTCTTGTCCTCAATTGCTATAAATGCATTCTGAAGATCCTTGGGTATCTGGTCCAAGGTGGCCATGGAACGGTTTTCATTGGCGTGCAGCTTGTCGATGAGCTTGTCATTCTTATCGACAATATATGTAGTCTGGTTCAAATCAAACAGTTCATTGACATTAAGCGGTCTGGCGCTTTTCACCCAGGCATAAGCGGTACCTAGTGCGATGCTGCCGCCCACAAGGATTATCAATAGAAGAGTAAGTATTATAAACTTAAGAAACCTTGCAAGAGAAAAGGTCCTTTTTTTCTTCTTTCCTTTACTGGGGGCTTTTGTTTCATTTTCGCTCATATTATACCTCCATAATAGTAAGCATACCTTTATGTCCATTTACAACATTACAATTATACCATACAGGGCCGGTTATGGCAAACCAGAGGGGGATGTACCCCTGTGATACCTGCCATATATTGGATTTTTAACAATTATATGCGGGTTTAATCAGAATATATAAAAATGGAACAGCTTTTGACTCTTTAGACGAAGAATATTCATTAAAGTCGCATATTATTATAAATTTTAAAAAAAATGCATGTAAACAGGAATATATACAACTTTGAATCATAATGTAATAAATAGGGGGTGTTTGCTCATGAGGAGGAAGTTTGGGCAGAGAGGTGGCAAAAGAAAATTCTTCTTCAGCATTGTAATAATATCCATTATGTTTATATACACCTATTATATAGTGGAGCGTAATATCAAACCTACAATACTGGCAATGTCTGAAATAAGAGCTAGGCTTATCGCAACAGAAGCAATAAACAAAGCAGTCAGCAGCAAGATAGGAAATAACACCTTTGACCACATGGTGGATTATAAGACCGATAACAATGGACGGATATCAATGATACAGGCGAATACAGTGCTTATGAACAAGTTGGCGGCAGAGACCTCTATGGAAATACAGAAGCAGATACAGGGGATCGGAATAACATACCTGAAAATACCAATATCCAGCATATTCGGAAGCCAGATATTTGCCAACACCGGTCCTAAAATAAATGTGGATATCCAACCTGGGGGGACAGTAAAGGTAGACTTTTACACGGACTTCGAAGAGGCTGGTATCAATCAGACGAGAATGAAGATATATCTCATAGTAAAGACGGATGTACAAATAATAATACCGCTTGCAAGCAATAAGGTCGATGTAACCACCCATATCCCTGTTTCTGAAACAATAATCGTAAGCGGTGTGCCGGACTGGAAAACTGTATAGGCTTGGAAATTGTAAAATGCTGTATGAGTTGATATAATTAAAGTATAATGTCCTCCCCAAAACATGACTAAGCAATGCAAACTTACATAATAGATAAAGCAAGCCGTTTGAGGTGAAGAATGAACAGATTGGTTTTTCTGGTCGATATGAATGCATTTTTTATCAGCTGTGAAATGGCAAGAAATCCCCAACTGAAAGGAAAGCCGGCTGCCGTAGCAGGTGATCCAAGAAAGAGGTCGGGTATCATACTTGCGGCAAATTACGAAGCAAGAAAATATAAAGTAAAAACAACAATGCTGCTGCATGAGGCGCAGAAGCTCTGTCCCGGACTTGTCACAGTACCCCCCGACCATGAGTATTATGAGGGAATGTCAAAAAAGGTAATGGATATATTAGCCAGGTATACGCCTGTAATACAACAGAACAGTATAGATGAAGCCTGGATGGATCTGACCGGCTGTGAGAAGCTGTTCGGAGCGCCTATGGAGATAGCGGGGAATATAATGGAGACTATTGCAGAGGAATTGGAGCTGTGGTGCTCTATAGGGATTTCAGAAAACAAGTTCCTGGCAAAGATGGGTTCAGAGCTAAAAAAACCAAGGGGCATAACAGAGCTTTATGTAAAAGACATCAAGGAAAAACTATGGCCGCTGCCGGTTAGGGAAATGTACGGTATAGGAAGGCAGACAGAACAAAAGCTCATGGAGTACGCAATATACAAGATAGGTGATATAGCAAAAAGTAACGTGGAGTTTCTGAAAAGCAATTTTGGGAAATACGGTGAAGAGCTATATAGACTTTCCAATGGAATTGACAATTCACCTGTAACACCAAACCCCATATATGACAGTAAATCCATAAGCCGTTCCACTACACTGCCCTTTGATACCAATGACTCTGTATATATTAGGAACGTTCTAATGGGACTGGCAGAAGAAGTAGGCTATGAGGCAAGAAGATACGGCTTTAAGGGCAAGACTATTTCTATTTCCATCAAGTATCAGGATTTTTCAACAGTAACAAGGCAGAAAACAGTCTCGCCTACCTACCTTACAAAGGAAATATATGAGACAGCAGTGAGGCTGATAGAGGAAAACAAGAGCCGAAACAAGCTTATAAGACTTCTTGGCGTAGGACTTTCCAATTTTGACGAGGATGGTTCAGAACAGCTTTCGATATTTGAATTGTTGGAAGGAAAGGATAAGCTTCAGAAGGAAGAGACCTTGGAAAAGGCCATCGACAAGATAAGGGAGCGGTATGGAAGCAAGAAAATATTAAGAGGTTCAATGCTCAAAAACAATGATGAAAAATAGTGCACCAAAGAAAAGGAAGGATCAATGTCCTTCCTTTTAGTATTTAGATACAGGCTGGAGGTGCCATATGAAGGGAGATCATGGGAAAAAAGGCGGAATGGAGCTGGAGCTGCGTGTAGAGGCTGCTGTGGGAGAAAAAGGTATGGCGTGCAAAAAGGTATGTCTTTACCTTATGGAAAAATATACCGGAGGTTGTGAAGGATTTGAAGGCATTTATATATATGAGGGTCTCAACAGAGGAACAAGCGGAGAAGGGTTATTCGATGCAAGCACAGAGGAGCGAGGCTGAAGAAAGGGCTGCTGATTTGGGCTGTGGCAGTGAAGACATATTATTCTTTAGCGATGAAGGCATTTCGGGATCAGTACTGGAAAGGCCGCAGCTGATGAATGTATTGAACATGATAAAAAGGGAAAAGGATATACCGAAGTATTTTATCTGCTACGATTCCAGCAGGTTATCAAGGAATGCTTCTCATCAGCTCATTCTGATAGATGAAATCAAAAAAAGCGGCGCAAAGCTGATATTTCTGAAAAACAACTACGAGGATAATGCAGAGGGGCGATTTCAGCTTACGGTTATGGCCGCAGTTGATGAATATGAAAGAGCCCGGCTAAAGCTCAGAACCGGGATGGGAAAGCGGGCAAAGGCGATACAACATAAGCTGACTCACAACCCTGGCCTTTATGGCTACGATTTCGATCCTATAAACGACAAGCTTACAATTAATGAAGAGCACGCGAAAATTCTCATACGGATCTTCTACAAGCTGACAGAGGAACACAAGGGACCGTCGGAGATAGCTGAGGAGCTCAACGATTCAGGAATTGTAAGCCCAAGGATGAAAAAATGGACAAGAAATACCGTAAGGAGGATACTCTTAAATCCATCATATATGGGGACACTATATATACAAAGATATGACACTCGGGAATGTCATTTAAACAGGTTCAGAAGCAAAAGCGAAAAAGTGAAGATCAAGGAAAAACCAAGGAATGAGTGGATACCTGTGAACATACCACAGATAATTGAACGTGATACTTGGGAAAGAGCACAGAAAGCCATGAAAAAAGTGAAGCATTCAAGCCTGGGAGGACCGGCAGCAGAATATATTTTGGCGCCCCTGATGCTATGCGGAATATGTGGGAGCCGGTTGAACGGCAAAAGTATAAAAAGAAATGAAGCAACCTATAGATATTATGTATGTGCGAATAAATACGGAACATCAAAGGGAAGGTGCGCTTCAAGGCTGATCAATGCAGACGCATTGGAGGAGAAGGTCTGGGATTATATATGTGGAAGGATCATGGATTATTTTAAGGAGAATAAGGATATCACTGAATTGACAAATGAATACGCTACCCAAAATGCAAATGATATTGCTGAAACTAGGAACAAAGTTGAAAAAGCAAAGGAGGAGAAGGACAGAGTAATTCTAATGTTTCAAAAGGGCATTATTGATGAGAATGTGATGTATGCGAGATTATTGGAAAATGATAAAAAGCTTAAAAATCTTGATGCGTTTATTACAAAGGAAAATGAATACAAAGCCAGGCAAATAGAAAAACTAAATCATGAATGGAAATCGGAGAACTTTCCTTATATAATGAAAATACTTTTAAAAAAAATGAGCAGAACGGAGAAGGAGCATCTGATATATTTAATGATCGATGAGATAAGAGCAGCAGAGGGTGTTGTTACGATCATTGAAAGAGCTTGAATTTTCCTTTGTGATACAATGCTTGTAGGTGATGTTCCGGAAAGCTATATAAGAGTGCCGGAGAGCGACTTGCCGAACTTGATACAAACACCGGACCCTTTTGACAGCCAATAAGAGAATCGGCGTGGTACAAATTGTTTCTGCAAGCTAAAGCGGATTTTATCAAGGAGTGTGAAAAGACATTGCTTTTCATACTCCTTGTCTTTCAACTTCACCACTATTACTGATTTGATTCCATTATATTGCTGAAATGGTCATGATAGATTGAAGTGAATACAAGAGATAATCCGAGAAAAAACTAGGACTGAAAAGATAACTTCATAAAATAATAAAATATGATGAATAATTGAATTGAGTACTGCAAATATATATGATATTATAATTAAGCGTCAACGGTTCAAACAAGCCCGCGATGCACAACTAAAATACTTTGATCCTTGAAAACTAAACAGTGTAAAATGATAACCAAATGAAAGTTTGAAGTGCAGAGTGATCTGTACTGAAAACAGTCAGAATTCTTTTGAGTTAGGGCAAACAATTAGTTAGTATTCACTTAGGTGAATCAAATATTAACTTAAGAGTTTGATCCTGGCTCAGGACGAACGCTGGCGGCGTGCCTAACACATGCAAGTCGAGCGGAGGTAGTTTGATGGTAACTGATAACTACTTTAGCGGCGGACGGGTGAGTAACACGTGGGCAACCTGCCTCAAAGAGGGGGATAACACCGAGAAATCGGTGCTAATACCGCATAACATCAGCTTACTGCATGGTGAGCTGATCAAAGGAGTAATCCGCTTTGAGATGGGCCCGCGGCTGATTAGCTAGTTGGTGAGGTAATGGCTCACCAAGGCAACGATCAGTAGCCGACCTGAGAGGGTGACCGGCCACACTGGAACTGAGACACGGT
>CAZNMO010000025.1:0-10686 GCA_964574195.1 uncultured Clostridiaceae bacterium
TTGCCCGGTATGGGCTCTTGTCCTTTGAAAAACGTATATCCCTGTTGATTCTTGATATAACACGGCCAGGGTTGACTTCAAACAAAGGATCTATCGAAAGCATAAAAGGACTCAAGGCTTCTGCCAGTTCCTCCATCGGTCTTCGCAAAACCTTCCGGTACCTGTCTCTGTTTTCATCAAACCACCCTTTATTGTTGTTGACTGCAAGCTCCATTAGGAATAGCATTGTATCCTCTGAAAAACCACTGAACATATTCCTTCCTCCTTAGTGAAATCCTCTTCTTTGTATATTCTACCACTATTTATTGAATCCTGCACAATCAGAGCATTTGCTGTTGTCAGTCCATAGCAAACTGCGATATCAACCTACTGACCTCTTCAAGTATCCGGGCATAGCTTTCTTGTAGTTCATTACTCAGGGTAAAGCCATAATCAACGCTGAAGGGTTCAATTCCAACAAGCAGGACAGCTCCGATGTCCCTCTTGTAACGTAGTCTGTTCAGCAAATGCATACCATGAGCGGAATACAACCCCCTCTCATTTTCATTCTCCAGTTCCTCCAGTGAAACCACAGTGATTTCACCCGGCTGCTTCTCCGATATATATGCGTCAATTACAATTATCCGCTCGAAATCCATAACTTCATCGAGGCAAAAGTCCACATCGGTCTCTCCGACTACATAAGCCATATGAGGTCTCCGTTCCCTATCCATCAGTTCTTCTACCAGATATATCCCAATACCGTCATCTGTCATGATCCGGCTGCCTATACCGATAACAATAGTTTTTTTCATTGTACCACCTTTATTGTATTTATATGCCTACCTCTTGAATATACATGAGTTGCGCAGGAAACACATGGATCAAAGGAACGTACTATCCTTCCCAGTTCCACCGGATTTTCCTCATCGGCAACATATGAGCCTGAAAGAGCTTTTTCGGCAGTACCCATAGTACCGTTGCTGCGGGTGGAGAGATTCCATCCGGAGGGTGTGATTATCTGATAAAATGCTATGAGCTTGTTTTCTATATGCACCCAGTGTCCAAGAGCTCCTCTTGTAGTGTCTGTAAGGCCTACGCCTTCTGCCGAGGTTGGGATAACATATTTCTGCTGAACTGATGTTTCAGGAATGAGATTTTCCAGCAGCTGCTCCATTATGGTTGTAATTTTTTTTGCTTCCCTTACTCTGGCAATAACTCGGTCCATCGTGGATATACCATGTCTGTAGCCGCCTGATAGCCACATCCTCGCCAGTGGGCCTGTCTCAAAAGGGAATCCGTTATATCTGGCAGCTTTAACCCACGAATAAGCCTGCTGCTTATTCATAGCAGGTTCAAAAACAGCCTCCATAGGCTTATGCTCCATAGCTTCATCTGAATACCAGGAATACTCCATGTCCTCTCCTATACTCGAAGGATCAAAGGCACTTAGCCTGCCTTCCGAATATACAAGAGGCTTAAGGTAAAGATCCCCAAGCTCCTTATAGCCATAGAAACAGCCATAGCTTAACAAATTGCCGTATCCGATGCCGTTATGGTAATACTCCGGGTAATACTGAGCTATCATCAACACATCAGGCAACATGCTCTCATCGATAAACCTGCTGATATTCTGAAGCAGGGCTTTCAGTTTGATGATCTTATCAACTGTAGCCTGGGTCGATATCCCGCCAACAAAAACTCCATGATTATGAGGCGCTTTACCGCCCAGAACTGCCAGCATCTCATGGGCACTCCTACTTACTGCCAGCGAATCGAAATAATGCGAAGCTATTACATCGTTTCTTGTCTTTGGCAGCCTGAAATCCTTATGTTCACAATAAAACAACGGATTATCGGCGGGCAGCTTCACAAAATCCGGCACTGTATACTGGTAAAAGTGCCTGATATGGTTTTGCAGGAATTCGCAGCAGTGGATCAAATCACGTAAATATCTTCCCTGTTCATCAGGTATCAGCTTCATAGCCGACTCCAACGCCAGAGTCGAGGCGATGGAATGAGCGGTAGAGCATATCCCGCATATTCTTTGTGTAAAATATATAGCATCAAGTGGGGATCTTCCCACAAGCATTTTTTCAAAGCCTCTGAAGAGCAGTCCTCCTGTCTTTGCTTCCAAGACCCTGTTATTCTCAACAAATACATCCAGCTCTAAAAAACCGCTTATTCTTGTTACGGGGTCCAAAACTATCCTTCTTGACATTCTTACTTCCCCCTTCTGGTAGTATCATAGCTCACAAATGGTGCCATAGCATCCGGGAAGCCGAATTGGGCGCAGCCGATACAAGGAGTGTCATCCTTGATGGGCCAGTTGACATACTCGTTCCACTGCCTTACCGGGCAGTCTATCCTTGTTACCGGTCCCCTGCAGCCAAGCTTGAACATACAAGCCTTTTCACCAAGCTTTTCGGCAAATATACCTTTGTCAAAATAAGACCTCCTGGTGCACCTATCATGAATAAGCATACTGTAGAACATAAGCGGACAGCCACTGCTATCCAACTCCGGCTCTCCATAGAGCAAAATATGCGCAAGAGTTCCCATGAACCAATCCGGATGGCATGGGCAGCCGGGAAGCTTTATCACCTTTCGCTGCAATACGCTCTGTACACTTACACATTCCATAGGATTCGGTCTTGCTGCCGATACGCCTCCATGTGTTGCACAGGCCCCTACAGCAATTACATGCGAAGCATTTTCGCCCAGCAATTTCAATGCCTTAAGGGCAGTTACAGGTTCACCTCTCCACCTGCCGATTATATTGGACATCCCATTTTCTTTTGTTGCCACTGCTCCTTCCACAGCAAGGATATAATCCCCCTTCCGGACTCTGAATAAAGCATCCATCGCAGCTTCGCCTTCTGCTGACATCAGACTATTGCTGTAAGTAAGCCTTACCATTTTATCGAGCATATACTTGAAGTCTGGATCAGCACCATCCAACAAGGATATTATATTGCCTGAGCAACCGGTGAGTTCAAGCCATGTAAGCTCCCTTTTGGGAAGGTTCATTTCACCAACAGCCTTAACTGCCTTATCTATCAACTCTCTGGCAGCTGAAAGCCTGGAAGCATATTCAGGACAATATCCATGCGCAACTTCCATCATACAAGCCTCCCTACAATTGCCAGCTTTGCAAGGACAGAAGGATCTACATGGCAGGAGGCAAAAGCTCCCGACAGATCCTTTCCTGCTGATAATCCAAAATGTGTAGCTGCCGCCCAGGCCGCATTATTGGTGACATCATATACTGTACCATTTACTGCTACATAAGCAGGGCTGCCATTTTTACCACTGTATTTTGATAGCTCAACTGCCGGTATATCTGTTTGTCCCTGACGTAACGGCGCTGCAAAATTTTTATCCATTCTATCAGCGTTTCCTATAAGCTTATTGCATAGTACGTCCAGTTCCATAAGTCTCTTGTTCAAAGCCAATAGTCTCATATTTCTTGCGTAAATGCATTGAGTTGACAGTAGCAGATTGACCTCTTTCTTAGCCATGGTGACCAACCGCCTCAATCTTTGATATTTTGCGTTATCTGACTCTATCATTCAAATCGCTCCTTGAGTATTAATCTTGCCTTATTGGCAAAAAAGGCATACCTTATAAATAATATGCATGCAAACAAATATATATAATAAATAAAAGCCTCCCTCATCAAACTTAATAGTATGATGAAGAAGGCTTCCAGACTGTCTTGTTCTGATATTACTTTTTATACAATCCATAGGTTTTGTCTACGTCAAGGATAAAAATCAGGCCATTACCGGGATCATCCATATTCAGCTTGTTTCTGATCTCCGAAATGATGGCATCAGCAATGCTGTTTTCCGATAATATCATTACTATCTCCTTTTCAGGCTCTATGGCCATGGAAAAAAGCATATGAGTTTCATGAGGGCCTGCGCCTCTGGCATTTATAATAGTTGCTCCTACCGATCCGGCTGCAGTAGCCGCATCGACTACAGCTTCAGCCCTACCTTTATCGACTACTGAAAAAATAGCTTTATACATAGTGTCTGCAACACCTCTGCTTTCTCTAATATTACAGCTGCAATCCCTGGCTCCGTATAAACCGGAAAGGGAAAATGCAAATGCTATACCATGATTCGGTTTGTGTAATTCCAGCTCATTGTCAAGCACTTCAAGGGCTTTAAACGCCTTCTCTTTTTCCGATATCAGGAGAATTATTTCTTTTCTGATATCATTCAGAGCCAGGAGCTCAAGAAAATGGTTCTTTATTGTTCCCTTGCCCAGAAAAACAGTAGCACCGGTGATTCCGTTCTGTTTGGCGATCCTTGTAACCTTGTTTCCGATCCCATCGTTTACAACTAAACAGGACAATATATAATCTTTCATACAACAATTATCTACCATTCACTATACTCCTTCCTTGGCAGACTTGAGTTTGAATATCAAGCCCAAAATCTGCAAAGCGATTATTGGCATCAGCGCCACCATTGAAATCATACCAAAACCGTCTATCAGTACATTGGCACCCTCTATAGCTTCAGCAGCACCATTGGCAAAGGCCAGTATAAAAGTTGCAGTCATCGGTCCGGACGCGACTCCGCCTGAATCAAAGGCCATACCAACAAACAGCTTGGGTACCAGATACGCCATACCTACAGAAATAATATAACCAGGCAGGAGATAATGCCATAGTTTTACTTCAGGTATTATGATCCTGACCATGGATAAGGCCACAGCACAACCTACTCCGATAGAAAGTGCAACCAACACCATTTTCCTTTTTACATAGCCGCTGGTGATATCCTCAATCTGGTGCGTAAGTACATACACCGCCGGTTCTGCCAGTACAGTCACCAGACCAAGTATAAAGCCTACGATAACAAGGATCGATTTGTTTTCCAGAGATGCCACACTGTAGCCTACCTCAGTGCCTACATCCATAAAGCCTGCATTTACACCTGTAAGGAATAGTGTCAGCCCTATAAAGGTATATAAAAGGCCCTTTAATACTTTTCTAAAAGCCTTTTTTGTCAGTTTGAAGGATACTCTGTTAAATATTATAAACAGAATCAGTAGCGGAGTCAACGCAAGAAATACCTCATACATTACTATGGATATTTCATGTAAAAATATTGCCATTATTGAGTTTGTGTTATATACGGTGTTTTCCAGACTGCCTGTGATCCTATCTGATTTTGTTATTATGCTCATTATTAATACTGATAATATAGCGCCGGTAGATGCTATGGCAACCAAACCGAAGCTATCCTTTTCAGACGCTTTTCCATCCTTTTTCATTGAAGAAACGCCAACTGCGAGGGCTAGAATGAAAGGTACCGTCATTGCGCCTGTAGTGGCACCCGAGGCATCAAAGGAGATTGCCAGAAACTCTGAGGATGTGAAGATCGACAAGACAAAAATGATCAAGTAGATTACCGTCAGCATTTTATACAATGGTTTGTTATATACTATCCTGAACAAACCCAGAGTAAGCATAACTGCTATGCCAACTGATACGACTACAACTATACTGAACTTTGATATAAGTCCCGAGGTAACACTATCGATCTGGCCGGCAAGTATGTGCAAGTCCGGCTCAGCAATTGATATAAGAAACCCCAGTATCAATCCGCCTATACCTACTATCCAGACCTTGTTGCTTTTGGTAAGAGATGCACCCATATGTGTTCCTATAGGTGTAACACCAATGTCCACACCAAACAGGAAAATAGATAATCCCAGTATAACGGAAAAAGCGCCAATAATAAAACGATACAAAAGAGTGGTCTCAATTGGTGTGATGGTAAAGTTAAGTATCAAAACAATAAAAGTAATTGGCAAAACGGCAAATAGAACTTCTTTGAATTTTTCAAATAAGACAGTCAATAATCATCAACTTCCTTTCAAATTATATTTTTTCCATAAATATTCTGTGAAGAAAATTCCAACTCACTCCTTTCATGGTATATCAGTCAAATATAGCTTATTCTAAAGAATTAAGTCTATATTATAATTTTAAAGGAAAAGCAGGCATTAGTAAAACAATTTCCTCATTTTTATCCAACCAATTTTTTCTGTTAAAATAATAGAAGAGAGCATCTGCTCTCTTCTGCAATTATCTATTCGGCTCTCAAGGCTTCTATTGGATTGAGGCTTGCAGCCTTGAAGGCCGGGAACAATCCAAATACAACTCCGACTATCAGTGATATACTGAAGGATATGATTATCCATGGAATCGAGTACACTTCAGGCACCAGCTCCAGGCCACCAATAAAAAAGTGTATTATGGACACACCTATCAATACTCCAAGGATGCCGCCTATCCCAGTAACAATTATAGCTTCAATCAGGAACTGTACAAGTATGTTTTTCTTTTTGGCTCCAATTGCCTTTCTGATGCCTATCTCCCTCGTCCTTTCAGTAACTGATACCAGCATTATATTCATTATGCCTATACCTCCAACAATTAGAGAAATAGCTGCGATCCCTGCCAGCACCGCCGTCATCGTCCCGGTCACAGAGTCAAGAGATTCAAGCATTTGTGCCTGGTTGAAGACCCTGAAGGCATCTGTATCCTTATAGGTTTTTTCCAGAAAAGCCTCCAACTTTTTCATGGCAGTTTCAACAGTATCAGGACTGGCTGCCTGAATTGAGAAGTTCCTGATGGTGGCCGTACTGAAAAGCCTTTGTGCCACAGTTATAGGTATAATGACTGTGTCATCTGCTCCATCATCCTGCCCGTCATCTTTTTCCTCCAATACCCCAACGACCGTAAACATCTGACCGTTGATCTTCATTTTCTGGCCCAAAGGATCTGCGCCTTCAAAAATATCATTGATAACTGCAGTTCCAACAACGGCAACCTTCTGCATATTGTCTACATCATTCTGCACTATGAACCTTCCCGACTGTGCCTTAACACTTTTTATCAGGCTGTAATCTGGGCTGGTTCCCATAATGGATGTCTCTCTGTTCAAGGTCTTGTATTTTACCGTCCCATTTGCACTTGAGGTTGGGGCCACAGCAGCGATTTCAGCACTGTTTTCTTCCGCGAATTCCTTGATCTGATCATAGGTGACCTTCCTATTGCTGTTCCTTCCGAAAATATTGACCTGAATAAGATTTGTACCTAGGCTCTCTATGGTATCCGTCATGCTTTTAGTACTGCCCTGAGCAAAGCCCACTGCGGCAATAACTGAGGATACACCGATTATGACTCCCAGCATAGTGAGAAAAGAACGTACCTTATTGCTTCTTATACTTTTTATGGCCATTTTGTAAGCCTGAATAAAGCCCATTTAACTCACCATCCTGTCCTCAGTTATTTGTCCGTCCTGTATCCGCACTACTCTTCTGGCCTGCATTGCAATATCATTGTCATGGGTAATGAGTATTATGGTATTTCCATTGGCATGTAGTTCCTTCAGCATTCTCATGATATCCTTGCCTGATTTGGAATCAAGGTTGCCTGTCGGTTCATCAGCCAGTATAATTGGTGGCCTGCCCACCAAAGCTCTTGCTATAGCCACACGCTGCTGCTGGCCACCTGAAAGCTCTGTAGGCCTGTGGTGGATCCTTTCTCCCAGCCCTACCAGTTCAAGCGCTTCCACAGACCTTTCATAGCGCTCCTTGCTGGATAGTCCCTGGTATATCAGAGGAAGCTCGACATTTTCCAAGGCATTGAGCTTCTGTATCAGGTTGAAGCCCTGGAATATAAAACCTATCTTGTGGTTGCGTATATCTGCAAGCTGATTATCTGTCATCCCTATTACTTCAGTACCATCAAGATAATATTTACCATAGGTTGGAATGTCCAACAGGCCTATCATGTTCATCAAGGTTGACTTTCCAGAACCCGAAGGGCCAATTATGGAAACAAATTCATGCTTTTTTATATTCAAGCTTATATCATCAAGGGCTTTGACCTCAACATCGCCAATTCGGTAGATCTTACTCAAATTGCATATCTCTATCATGAAATTGTCCCCCTAATTTCTTCTTGTTGAATTGCCACCAGCCGGAGGTCCGCCCATTCCAGGTATCCCCATGTTAGGCATCCTTTGATTGTTGGAATTGCTTGTTGATGTAACTACAACTTTCTCACCTTCACTGAGGCCGCTTACAATCTCGATGTATTCCTCAGTGCTTATGCCAGTCTTGACTTCTCTTCTTTCTGTCTCCTGTGTAGTCCCTTTTTTTTGGGAGCTGCTGCCTGTTATATCCCCTTCTGTTGCTTTGACCACTGCTACAAAGCTTTTCCCATTCCTCTTCTGAACAGCATCAACAGGCACATAAAGTACTCCCGTCTTCTGGCTGACAAGTATTTCCGCATTGGCATTCATGCTGCCCTTCAGGTTCTCGTTGTATTCCAGTTGAATGGTGACAGGATAGGTGGATACCCCATCAGAAGAGGTACCTTCAACAGCGATCTCTGTGACTGTTCCCTTAATTGGCTTTTTAGTTGTTTCCTCAAGGGCGTCAATAGTTACATTTGCTGTCTGTCCAACCTTAATTTTGGATATATCCAGCTCATCAACATCTATTACAAATTCCATAGCATCGTAATTGGCAACGCTGCCCAGTACATCCCCCTGCTTTATACTGTTGCCCTTTTCTATATCCTCGAAGGTCATAGTCCCATCAAAGGGAGCATATATCTTATAATCCTGCAGCTGTTCCTCTGCAGTCTGCAGCTGCAAAGCCAGATCCTCCAGCTTCAGGCTGCCGGTCTCAACTGTAAGCTGAAGGTCATCATTGTTCAACTCTGCAAGTATGTCGCCTTTCTTAACATTCTGGCCGTTCTCCACATTGAGCTTTTCTAGCCTGCCTCCTGATTCCGCTTTTACAGTCATACTTTTAAAGTAGCTAAGGTTATTGCTGTCAGTGCTCTTCAACTCTGTACCATCGATATTTAGCGTTACATTTGCTACCATATCCTCGGTAAGCGAACTTGTATTATTTATTGTGACTGATATATTATACACTTCGCTGCCATCAGCAGTTGTATAGCTTGGGGTGCTTATGCCAGATATGATACCCGTGACCTTGTGAAGTTCATCTCTTGTAGTATCATATGCATTCACCGATACCTCCTGCCCTGCTGCCAGCTTGTTTCTATATGTATTGTTGAAGGGAACCAAAAGCTTAAGCTTCGACTTGTCGGTAATAGTAAGCAGGGTACTGTTATTTGAAAGAGTATCTCCCTCTTTGGATTGGATATCCATGATCTCACCGTCTATGGGTGCTGTTACGGTTGATGACTTAAGGTCATTGAGATTGTTGTCATAAGAAAGCTTTGACTGCGCTATACTGTTCTGAAGCTGTTTTATCTTAAGCTGTGCATCCTTATCGTCAATCTCGAAGATAAGATCGCCGGCTTTTACCTTGTCTCCATCTTTATAATATATATTGGTCAGTGTACCATTTACATTTGCGGTGAAGTTGAATTTCGTTGATGAGCTAATTGGTGCAGAACCTGATATGACTACACTCAAATCTCCTTTTTCGACCTTGGCCGTTGCTTTTGAAGCCGTACTGGCGGCAGCATTTGGGGAACTCAAAGATTTTGCGGTGTATACTCCGGCTGCCACTATAAGTAAAATAACAGCAGCAATTATTATAAGCTTCTTTTTAGAGATCCTGGGTACTGTTTTGCTGCCTGTAGCTGTGTTTAAGTTCATTATTACTGTTACCCCCTTGTATGTATATTGATAATTATTACATGGTTTTTCTTTTATCATTTTATATCTTTTCATGCTGGAAAATCTCCGCAAAATTGTGGCAAAATTATGGTATAAAAAATGTACTCCCTATTGATAGTCTTTTGAGCCTGTTTACCAATATACAAAGTTCATACTTGTGAAAAATGAAGGAGCCTGTGTTTCAAGCTCCTTCGACCCTTTATTTCTTTGTTTCCTCCAGCGCCGATTTCAGTGCATTTGTGATTACATCAGCCTGCGCTTGGGTTATCGTTCCTGCTGTCACCAGCTTCTCCAATGGGCTCTTTCTGCCGGCCTTATCCAGTTCTCCCCTTACTGGGGCCACGAATACTTCCACCAACGCGTCAGACTGAGCTTGAGTAATTGTTCCTTCTGTCACCAGCTCCTTCAATACAGAGACTACCGACTTCTTTGACGTCCGTCCTTCTTGAATAGCTGTGATTATTTTATCAGCCGTTTCCTGGGTCAGTGTTCCTGCTGCCACCAACTCCTCAAATGGGCTTTTTCTTATTGCATTTTTCATACCGGCTCTTATAGGATCTGAAAATGTTTTTGACACTGCATCAGACTGCGCCTGGGTAATGGTTCCCACTGACACCAGCTCCTTCAGTATATCGGTCATTGTTTTCTTTACGCCACGTCCTGTCTTCATTGCGTTCATGATCTTGTCTGCTTGCGCCTGGGTCAGTGTACCTGCAGTTATCAGTCCCTCAAAGGGGCCTTTTCTCTCCGCGGGTGTATATATCTTCAGTACTGCGTCAGACTGGGCTTGAGTAATTGCTCCTGTGGTCACAAGCTTTTTCAATGCCGTCTCTATTGCTGAAGCTCTCTCTTGAAAATCCATCCTTACCGGTCTGTCTTTTCCAAATTTGCTCCAATCACTTCCCGGGCCTGCTGCAGAAACCGATGTGATCCCTGTAATGCTGATAACTCCGGCAAGTATTGCCCCTGCCAGCTGTTTCTTGCTGACTCCTTTAAACATGTTATGCAACTC
>CAZNMO010000025.1:10696-33690 GCA_964574195.1 uncultured Clostridiaceae bacterium
GAATTCCTTGCTGCACTCTTATTTTAGTTGAGAGCAAAACGCAAAATCTCCGCTGAAATGTGGCAAATTTAAAGCAAGAGATGTTTATCTATTTAATTGATCTGCTTTCATGATAAAATTAGTATGAGGTGAAAATGATTGGAAAACAAGCTTATATATATAGCCGACGATGAAGCTAACATACTTAATATTATAAAGTCTTTCCTGCTCAAGGAGGGTTTCCTGGTCGAAACTTTCAACAATGGTCAATCGATACTTGATGCCTTCAAGGCCAAGCCTGCAGATATGCTGGTAATTGATATCATGATGCCGGGCATGGACGGATACTCTCTTTGTTCACAGGTAAGACAGTCCAGTACTGTACCCATAATCATCGTGTCGGCAAAGGATACTGAGCCTGACAAGATAGCCGGACTTACACTGGGCTGTGATGATTATATGACCAAGCCCTTCAGTCCCATGGAGCTTATTGCAAGGATAAGAAGCATATTCAGGAGGATAGAGCTGGACAAGGCGCATACAGGAATTTTCGAGGTCCTCAAAGCTAGTGATATTAGTATCAACTATAATTCCAAGAAGGCAGTATTGAATGGACATGATATAGGACTTACAGGTATGGAATTCTCATTATTATACTTCCTTGCTCTCAATAAAAATAGGGCAGTTAGCCGCAGTGAGCTTCTTGACAAGGTCTGGGGCTTTGAAAATGAAGTAGAAACCCGGGCAACCGATGATATGATCAAAAGGATCAGAAAAAAGCTTTCAGATTCCGGTTCAAAGCTTAAAATAGATACAGTTTGGGGCTTCGGCTTCAGATTACTGGATGGTGAATGATAAACTATGAAAACCAACACTATAAAATGGAGAATATTCAAGTATAACCTGATCATCATTATAATGCTTATAGCTCTCGTCGCTATTGTTTTTAACGTAACAATCCGTGTATACATGGAGAACGAAGCATTGGGGCAATTGAACAAAATCTCCAAACGCATAGAAGATGCCGCTATTAAAAGATTGCCTGATTTCTTCAAGGATGATAAGAGGATCCCTCCACCGCCACAGCCTCAGGATTTGAAAGAGGATGATAATCAATCCAATGCTGCACTGAGGTATTATCTTATGTTGGACAGGTCCCTCCGACAGCAGCTTTCGGTTTTGAACGCCAACTATATCTTGCTTGACGGAAGCAAGACCGTTATCAATCCTTTGCCTGCTGAATATTCCAGCATCTCTGATGAGCTATTGGAGAAGATAACAGGTGAGGTAAAGGGCTTAAAGGACACTAAAGCATCAAACTATATGAATTTTAGTTTATCTGGCACCGAATACATTGCTATAGCCACACCGGTGTCTGAAAGGAATACCTTTGGACTTGGATGGATCGTTATATACTCGAGCCTGCAGCAGATCAAACTGCTTCAGACAGCTATCAATGCTATACTGCTCACGATACTCTTTATTTCGGCTATGATCACAGTATTTTTTTCTTCAATTATATCAAAAAAAATCTCTTCCCCCTTCTCATCTCTTAATCAGCATATAAGAGATATTGCTGAGATAAAATTCGGGAGAAAAATACAGGTCCCGGTATATGATGAGCTTCAGGAACTGGTCAGCAACTTCAATACCATGTCAGAGAAGCTGGAAACCTATGATAAGGCACAGAAGACCTTCCTGCAGAATGCATCACACGAATTCAGGACCCCACTTATGTCTATCCAGAGCTATGCTGAGGGTATAAAATATGGGGTCACTGACGGAGCGGCTTCTGCAGATGTTATTATTGACGAATCCAAGCGCCTTACACAATTGGTAGAAAACCTACTGTACCTTTCCAGGCTTGATGCAATAGAAGAGAACTACTGTCTCAATAGGCTGGACATCAATGAGCTGCTGAGGGGCTGTGTTGACCGCATGAGTCTGATTGCAGCAAAAAGAGGCATTACTATTAAAATATCCATTACAGAAAAGGAAATGCTGACTACTACAGATGAGGAAAAAATGTCAAGGGCGGTCAATAATGTCCTGAGCAATTGTATTAGATATGCAAACAATACCGTAGAGGTCAGCTCGGAGCACTCGGAGGAAGGACGCATAAGAATTACTATCTCTGATGACGGGCCGGGCTTCGATTCTGATGAATTGCCCAATATCTTTGAACGCTTTTACAAGGGTTCAAAAGGTAATTTCGGTCTTGGACTTGCTATAAGCAAGAATGTGATAGAAAAACACAATGGTTGTATTATAGCGGGCAATACAGATACAGGAGCTATATTCAGGATTGAATTGCCGGTAGTATAGCACAAGCTGAGAATGATGTGACATAAGGGCAAGATCCTTCGCTATGCTCAGGATGACGTTTAACTGTCATCCTGAGCGCTAGCGAAGGATCTTTTGCTTGACGCTTTTTACTTGTTTCACACCATTCTACTTATCTACAGTAATTATCTATTGTGCTTTTTTGTATCTCTCCCTATCAAGCTCCGGTACTACCTTTCTTATCTCTTCAACCTGCGTTAAAGTCAAAATCTTATCCTCAACCATTCTTTCAAGTATGTCCTTCCGATTCTTCTTCTCACTCTCAAAATAAGCTTTTCTTTCCTGCGCAGTCATGGATCGAAGCTTTTCCATCTGAACACTTCGCTCCTCTCTTATTTTGAGCATATAGCTTCTTATATTGCTTATATCCTGATCAGAAAGAACACCCTTGTCAACCAACTGCTGCAGTCCACCTTGAAGCCTTGCTTCTTTCATTTCCTTCAATTTTGTTTTGATGGCTTCTCCTTCGGCTTCAGTCAGTATACCATCGTGAATAAGGTCTCGGAGCAGGCTTCCCTTTTTGCGCTGATTCTTCAACTGTTCTTTGCTCATTTTGTCCTGCTTGCTTTGTTCCTCAAGTCTTTTCTTCTTGTACTGGAGTATTTTCTCAACCTTATCCTTTGAAAGCTTGCCTTCTTCCATTAGCTTCAATACTGCTTCTTCCAGATAATGCTTTCCGTCAATTGCTTTGAAGCCGGCTGAAGCAGCCGATGAAATCTCATCGGCTGCATATGTTGGAACTGCCGACAAAATTACAGCACAAAAGAGTAATGCCACAATGATGCTGCTACTTGTTTTTTTTAGCATCAGTAGTCTCCTTTCTATAGAATTGCCACTGAGCGTGACAATATTATTATTTGCATTTATTCATATTATTTTGTGATGGTTTTTAAGGCAGATATATGAAGCCGTGATTTTATTGTCTTTTCTCCATATAAGGCAGAATTTACTTGAATTAAAATCAACCTGCATTAGCAAAATAATATTGAGTTAATAACCATTAGCTCATAATACATAGTACTTGTAATGGATTAGAGGAGGTGAACACACATGGCAAGAAATAATCAGAAGGTAGTACCACAGGCAACAGCTGCTCTCGACAGATTCAAATATGAAATAGCTACAGAAGTTGGTGTTAACCTGAAGGAAGGCTACAATGGTGATATCTCAGCAAGGGATGCCGGAAAGATCGGCGGACAGATGGTCAAAAGATTAATTGAAACAGCTGAGAGGAACATGGCTGGAACAACAACTACTACAACAAGGACCAGATTCTAAAATAACAGGAGAGTTCACACTCTCCTTTTTCATTTACTAAACAAAATCTGCTTAAGCATCGCTGAAACAGATTTGTGTTACCTTGATTTACTTTACGGCGAACAAATCTACATTAGTGTCCATTCACCGCAAATTATATAGTAACTAAACTGATTAAACCACATATTATGGAATTAAGGGTTGTTTATATTCCCAACCCTGAAGGGAGTCAATAATATGGGGCACAGACATTCATCCATATATAATACACAACCGCAAGCTTCATGAGCGCCTTCGCCGGCTCCAGCTCCGGCTCCGGTGGTTTCACCGGTACAGGGTTTATTATCTGCGCTTGTCCCCTCTCAAGCAGCTGCTTTACCGTCCTTCCGAATGCCCGCTCTTCCGGTTGGGGAAGTACTGGGAGGCGTCAGCAACACAGTCAGAGGCTTGGTTATGAATGATAATTGGTGGATCATTCTGCTGATAATATTTCTGTTCTTTCCAAGCGTAAGCGGTAAAATGTTTGGTGGTTTGCTCAAGGATTAAGTCCCGGTATCATACCGGGGCTTCTTCTTTTTCCTCAGTCCCCTTGTTCCGATTTTGAAGCTTTGCTTTTATCTCAATTGCAATAAGTATAAACAAAGGAAATATTACCTGGAAGGGAAAGGCATAGTACGGCCAAATATCCTGCGCCCACTCAAACATCTCCATTATGCTGACATAAATGAGATATGACAGATTTACCATCAGCAAGCCAACAGGGGTGACAAGGAACCTGTAATCCTTATACCCTAGAAGCTTTGTCAAACCTTTAGTTGCGGCAAGCAGGCAAATGGATATTTTGATGAAGCTGGATAGTATGAATACTATAGATACGGATATCTCAAGCCTTTGGAGGAAATTCCCTACATTTACCCTGCTGACAGCAGTATAGGATGGGAAATATACAATTCCCGACGTATCAGTACCAAGCACCATAATATTTCTTGCGGCGACAAAGGCGACAAATGCTCCGCCCAGTGCTAGCGCAATTAAGAATACCCTAAAAATAGTTTTTGACGAGCCCAATGAATCAAATACCATTAAGAACACTACCAGCTCTCCAAAGGGAAAGGTAATAACTGAAAAAACACCTTGAAGCACAGGCTTGAGTCCATTCTCCATTATAGGCAGCAGATTTTTGGTATCCATAATGTTTACAGTCAATAGATTGAGCAATATAAGAAGAAAGAAGACGATTATTATAAAATAGCCGCTGCACTTGGCAAGAGTTTCTATCCCGTTTTTCACCCCAAGGCAGCATATTAAAGCAAATACGATAATCGGCACAATTTTGGGTGCTTCCTGCAGTCCGACAGTGCTGATAAACTCCCCCATATTCCTAAGTACTAATGCTCCAAGATGAAATGGGAACCATATGTATATCAGTGCGAATACTCTTCCGAATATCATACCGAAAACATCTTCCAGGATATCATAAAAATCCTTACCCGGATATCTGCATAGGATTCTAGCATAAATAAACATAATCGGAATACTGAGAATAATAGCCAGCAATATAGCTATCCACACATCATTTTTTGCTTGTCCGCCGGTGCCCATAACCAAAGTGCTTCCGAAAATGAAGAGCACCAATAAATTAACTCCTTGCCTATCTGATATGACTTCCTTGATCATACCTTCCTCCAGTCAGCTGCCAATAACGGCGTCTACAATATTTTTGATGGGGTCAGCGGGACTGGGCATATTATCTACATAACCGTTTGCAATGCCTATTGCACAGGACACTATCATCAGTACGATATAGAACATAAGCTGTCCGCGGCTCTCCTGTTTGGTAAACTTCCCTGTATCAATAATTGATACTATTGTGTAAGACAATACCATCATTATCCACATAGCTATTCAACTACCTTTGTTGGCTTATTTATAATACCGCTGCCCATAATATTCACATCTACATCTATTTTTACTACCAAATCAGTAAAGTATTTTTCCCAATCCTTTTCTATGCTCTTCCATTCCTGAGGCATCTTGCGTCTTATCTGATCTCCAAAGCCGAATATATCTGCCTTATATTTCTTTTGTGCTTTTATTACAAGAGCTTCAAGATTGCTTTTTATCTGTTTTTCCGCTTCCTGCTTCAAATGAATTCTACCAGGTAAGCCTATATAGTCTTCTTCACCTGATATACCACCGACACTTGTATCTACAGTAACCTCAACATTCATTACCAGCTTTTCTTCATTAATTTCAGCCTTCAATTCTGTTTTGCTCTTGCTGATCTCCAGTGTAACTACATTTCTATTTTTCCCCATATTTTTCAGAACAAATAACCCTCCTTTAAGCTCGTCGGTGATCCATAATAAACTCTTTGATTCATCATCATCTAAATAGCCAATCAGTTTATTATGTTTTATAATTGTAGTCCCTGATATTTGAATTACAGGTTTTCCATTAATATCAACCAGGCCTATGGTTGGCAAAATCGCAGATCTATTTTCATGTGCGAGATCATCTAATAGCTGGTATAGTTCAACATCAGGGTATCTGGATATAGCCCCTTCATCTCGCATTGCGTTATCAATTTCAATGGATATTATGTTTTCAGTTGTCGGGTTGGCTTTAAAAATATCATTTGCTGTCTTTTCTCTTGACAGAAGTATCCACATATCCGTCCTGACTTCCGCATCCCTATTTAAAAAGTCCAGGTAATGACTGATTCCTTCTTTAGCAATATTCTCACTGACAATTACGACTTTTACATGGCTCCAATAAAGCTTTTTACCCTGAAGCGATATCAATTTTCTTACAGCATCAAAAAAAGATTCCCCTGTCGTTTGAAGGTATACAGGATTGATAGTAGACTGCTTTTGACCGTGGTCCACATTTATTATTTCAACAGTAACAAGGACCTTGCCATTTTCAGCCTTGTCTATAGCCACTCCCGATACTATCGCCAGCTTTTCTATCTCTCTGTAGTTCCAACAGCCTGATAGCAGAAAAGCACAAACACTTAATAAAGTGATAAGTATCAATAACTTCACTCTTTTCATATTAACCATCCATTCAACAAGCATCTATTTTTTTCTATTAGTGTTTTGTTTTACCAGCATTTTGGGCCGTTTCTTCATTTTCCACCAGGGAGCTCTGAACACCAGATCCTTTTGGTCCTGAGGCTTAATTGAGCTGGCAAACAGCATATAAGGTATTCCGAAGGACCTTAAAGCCGTTAGGTGGATAGATAAGATTATGAAAGCGAATACGTAACCGTAAAGGCCCATGAAGGCAGAGGCCAGCAGGAAGAATAGCCTTACCAGGATGACGCCCTGCTCCATCTTGGGTATCAGGAAGCTTGATATTCCCGATGCTGCAGACACAATTATGATGGGTGCACTGATGAGCCTTGCTTCTACCGCTGCCTGACCGATTATAAGTGCCCCAACTATGCTGATGGTCTGACCGATCACTGCTGGGATCCTGACGGAAGCCTCCCTAAGTATCTCGAAAACAAAAAGAATAAGCATCATCTCTGCAATAGTCGGAAGGGGCACTCTTTGCCTGGCAGCTGAAATGCTCAGTATCAGCGGTGTGGGCAGGATCTCCTGGTGGAAAGTCGTAACAGCCACATATATTGCAGGTATGCTTGTGGTAATGAAAAAGCCGATCCAACTTAATAGACGGTTGAAGGATCCATAATAAAAGTTGTTATAGTAATCTTCATTTACAATAAAATATTCAACAAAGAGAAATGGCAGAGTCAAAGCAATAGGGCTATTGTCACACAAGACTGCAATTCGACCGTCAAGAAGCTTTCCGGTAACTATATCAGGCCTTTCAGTAAAGCCGACGGTCAAGAATGGAGAATATCCGGAATCGGATATTAGTTCCTGTATGTAGCCGGAATCCATTATCCCGTCTATATCTATTGCCTTCAGCCTTTTTTCGGCTTCACTCACTATATTTATATCCGCGACATTATCTAGATAACAAATACATACTTTGGTTTTGGTTAGTCTACCTATTTCAAGAAAATGCAGCTTAAAGTGTTCACTTCTCAACCTTGTCCTTATCAACGATAAATTTGTAAATAATGATTCATTAAAGCCGTCCCTTGGTCCCCTGACGATTTTTTCATTTTCCGGCTCAATTATGTTCCTTCTTTTCACGCTCAAGGTATTAACAGCAACGGCCACACCATAGCCATCTATGAGTACTATCGTATTTCCGCTTATCAGATAATCTACCAGATCATCATAACTTTTTGTTGATTCCAATATGGATGCGGTTATTGTGTTCTTCACAACTTTAGGCAAGAATATTTCCGAATCACTTTCTTCCAGTTTCATTTCCAGAAGAGGTTTGATGATTTCCGAGTTTATCATGGCCATATCCACCATTCCATCAATAAAAGCGGCACAGCATTCAACGTTCGCAGCACTTCCTATACAAAACTCCCGGAAGAGCAGCGACTGATCACCCTTGAATGTATCTCGCAATCTGGATATATTATCCTCAAGTATATTTGAAATATACATATTGCACCTCTGCTGAATAAACTACAAAAGCGTATGCATATATTATGCATACGCTATATGAAAATTATTACAGCCATAACTTCTACAGAATTGCTAATAAAGGTATAATAAACTATTGACTTCACCCGAATTTTTATATATAATTAGGAAGTGTCGCAGGGGTATAGCTCAACTGGTAGAGTAGCGGTCTCCAAAACCGTTGGTTGAGGGTTCAAGTCCTTCTGCCCCTGCCAAATATAGAATTAAGTAATCGCAACCTGGTTGCGTTTTTTTTATGTCCATTTTCGCGTGTTCTCACTTGAAGCTTTGCTGGACAACTCCCCATTTTCTGAGTAACTCATCATTACCTATCCAGACAGGTGCTCCGGTAGGTATCATGTTATATAAACCAAGCACATCCGAATTAATCATTCTTATACAGCCCTTGGACACACGCTGGCCTATGGAATATGGATTGTTGTTCCCATGAATACCATACAGATTTCCACGTCCAAATGAAAGCCCTATCCATCTTTTACCCAACGGATTCTTGGGTGATCCACCTGCCACTGGTTTTGCATGACCTGCGCCTGTCCACATGGGATTTTTTCTCTTTAAGTACACATAGAATTTTCCCTGGGGGGTTTTGTCTGTTTCTCTGCCAATGGCCACCGGGTATTTCCTAACTACCGTTCTTCCCCTATATAGTGTAAGTATCCTGTTTGTGCGGTTTATTGTGACCCATAGGCCGACCGATGGTGCTCTTCTGACTATATCGGGGGACTTGAACCTATTTCCTGCACTCAAACGCTTTACCATCGCACTTTTGAACACCGGTCCTTGTATGCCGTCCGCCGGAAGATTACAATCGCTTTGGAACCTCAGGACCGCATCCCGTAGGTTTGCATATTCATCACTGTGATCCTGTCTGTAGTAACCCATTGCTTTCAATTCCTCAATGTATTGCTCACTGCTCCGTATAGAAATTACTTGATCTGATGGAGAATCAAGCACTTCCTTAATGATATCCGTATCATCAGCGTAAATATCAAGACTGAGCATGGCTAAAACTGCGATTATTGCTGCATATACCTTCTTGCTCATAAATGTCCTCCTTAACTTTGTATTCAATGGAAACAACATTGGGATCCATTGAATATCACCTTGAATTCATTGAAGCTTTTTATTTCATTCAAATAAATTCGATAATTATATTATCTGTTATTCGGACATTGTTATGTTTTGAAAACATATTTTACATTAATTACATCAAGAGCTAAAAAAACCTGTTGAAAAATTCCAACAGGTTTTTTTTATTAAAATTCAGCAGATTTTACGGTCCTCGGGAATGGGATCACATCCCTTATATTGCTCATCCCGGTTATATACATGATGATCCTTTCAAAGCCTAGTCCATAGCCTGCATGCTTTACTCCGCCATAGCGTCTGGTATCGAGATACCACCAATAATCTTCCTTTTCCATTCCCATGTCTTCCATTTTCTTTTCAAGGACCTCAAGCCTTTCTTCTCTCTGGCTGCCTCCGATTATCTCTCCAACACCTGGAACTAAAAGATCCATAGCCGCTACTGTCTTGTTGTCTTCGTTTATCCTCATATAGAAGGCTTTGATCTCCTTTGGATAATTGGTTACAAATACAGGCTTCTTGAATACCTGCTCTGTAATGTATCTTTCATGCTCTGTCTGAAGGTCAGTGCCCCACTTGACCGGGTATTCGAACTTTACACCGGACTTTATAAGTATGTCAACAGCTTCTGTATAGGTGCACACACCAAATTCAGAGTTAACAATGTTGTTCAATCTTTCCAGCAATGTGTTGTCGATGAACTTGTTGAAAAACTCCATTTCCTCCGGAGCATTTTCCAAAACATAGTTTATTATATACTTAACCATATTCTCTGCCAGCTCCATATTGTCTGAAAGCTCAGCAAAGGCTATTTCAGGCTCTATCATCCAGAATTCAGCCGCATGTCTGGCTGTATTGGAGTTTTCAGCCCTGAAGGTGGGCCCAAAGGTATAGACGTTTCTGAAGGCCATACAGAAGGATTCTACGTTAAGTTGTCCGCTGACAGTCAAATTTGTTGATTTTGTGAAGAAATCCTTTGAGTAATCTATCTTCCCATCCTCTGTCCTTGGTGGGTTTTCCATATCCAATGTTGTAACTCTGAACATTTCTCCTGCGCCTTCAGCATCACTTCCTGTGATCAATGGAGCATGAACGTATACAAAGCCCTGATCCTGAAAGAACCTGTGTATTGCATATGCTACCAGAGATCTGACCCTGAATACTGCAGCAAATGTATTGGTCCTTGGTCTGAGATGCGCAATAGATCTCAAATACTCAAAGGAATGGCTCTTTTTCTGCAGAGGATAATCAGGTGTGGAAGTCCCTTCGATCACTATCTTGTTAGCCTTTAATTCAAAGGGCTGCTTAGCCCCGGGGGATTCTACCAGCAGTCCATCAACTGTTATGGCTGATCCTACGGAAAGCTTTGCTATATCATTGAAGTTTTCCAAGCCCTCTTCAAATACCACCTGAAGATTCTTGAAAAAGCTTCCATCATTCAGTTCTATAAAACCAAAATTTTTGGAGGTCCTCTCGGTCTTCACCCAACCGGATACCGTAATGTGCTTGTTCAGATATTCAGCAGAACACCTGTACAGCTGTTTGATCATTGTGCTGCTCATATGTATTCCTCCCAATGTTTATAGTATATAAGTAGGAACGACGCTCTCGTCGTTCCTACTTAAGCTTATTAATATATTATATACATTATTGTATTTTTTTACAATATATAATAATGCTTTAGACCTTCAGCTCCACTTTTACATCCAGTTTATCAGAATTCTCCTTCAGCAGCGGATAAACATGTTCCTGTAGGAATTCTGTGACTTGCTCCGGAGCTCTGCCAACGAAATTCTCAGCCTTCAGCAGCTCCTGCATTTTATCTCTCTGCAGCTTGAAGCTTTCATCCTTTTCAATAAGGCTGATAAGGTTGTTGTCCAAGCCTTCTTCCTTTACCCTGCGTCCTGCTTCTATGGAGTATTGGCGTATCTTCTCGTGCAGTTCCTGACGGTCTCCACCATTTTTTACAGCTTCCATCAATATGTTTTCTGTAGCCATAAAGGGCAGCTCCTCATCAATATGCCTTTGTATCATTTTTTCATATACAACAAGGCCATTGGTTACATTTATCATTATGTTCAGTATGCTGTCCACTGCCAGGAACGCCTGAGGTACAGCAAGCCGTTTGTTTGCAGAATCATCCAGGGTCCTTTCAAACCACTGTGCTGCGGCTGTTATAGCCGGATTAAGGGAGTTAGTTATCACAAACCTTGACAGGGCAGCGATCCTCTCACACCTCATGGGATTCCTCTTATAC
Organism: uncultured Clostridiaceae bacterium; assembly: GCA_964574195.1. Lineage (GTDB taxonomy): Bacteria > Bacillota > Clostridia > Lutisporales > Lutisporaceae > BRH-c25. The sequence continues at coordinate 22,196 of CAZNMO010000025.1, forward strand.
GCCATTGCCGAGGATCCTATCTGATTCTTTTCAAAGGGCTCTTCGATCTCCTTGAGGCTCTGAAGAAGACGTATATCATTGCTGAACTTGTGGGCGGACTCTGCGATCTGTGTCAGTACATTCAGCACCTGGCTGTCAAGCTTTCTGGAGTAAGTCTGTCCTGTCACCGCAAAGCTCTTTTTGAAGCCTAGCTTTTCAGTAACCATCCTGTCCAGGTCCTTGATCCTTTCATGATCACCGTTGAAAAGCGCCATAAAGCTGGCCTGTGTACCAGTTGTTCCCTTTACGCCCCTTAGTCTGAGCCTTTCAGCCTGAAAATCCAGCTCCTCCATATCCAGTAGAAGATCCTGCAGCCAGAGGCAGCCCCTTTTACCTACGGTAGTCAGCTGTGCCGGCTGAAAATGGGTAAAGCCTAATGTAGGCAGCAGCCTGTATTTTTCAGCAAAAGCCGCCAGATTGTTGATCACATTCAAAAGCTTTGTCCTAATTATTTTCAGCCCTTCGGCCATCTGTATAACATCTGTATTGTCCCCTACATAGGCGCTGGTCGCACCCAGGTGTATTATGGGCTTTGCTTTGGGACACTGAAGCCCGTAGGCGTATACATGGGACATAACATCATGCCTTGTTTCCTTTTCCCTTTGCTCGGCTTCCTCATAGTTGATATCATATATATGCGACTTTAATTCATCCACCTGCTCCTGTGTTATATTCAGCCCAAGCTCCATTTCACTTTCTGCAAGAGCTACCCACAGCTTTCTCCAAGTGGAAAATTTATAGTCTTCGGAAAATATAAATGACATTTCCTTACTTGCATATCTGCTTATCAAAGGATTCTGGTATTCATTCCTATCCAATCTTCTTACCATCCTATTTTAGATTTTGTTTAATAAAGCTTTCAAAAGTATCCAATCCATTCTTGATTATATCCATGGAGGTTGCATAGGAAAGCCTTATATAATTGTCAGTACCAAAGGCGGCACCTGGAATAACTGCTACATGCCCCTTCTCCAGCATGACCTGGGCAAAATCCAATGATGAATTCAGCTTGACGCCGCACAGTTCCTTGCACAGATAACTGCTGATATCGGCATAAACATAAAAGGCACCTTCAGGCTTCATACAGCTTAAGCCTTCTATTGAGTTAACTCTTTCATACATATAAATACTTCTTTTTTCGAACTCGGCAACCATCTTGACAACATCGTCCTGAGGCCCGTTAAGTGCAGCTGTAGCTGCGTACTGTGTTATGGAGCTGGGGTGTGAGACTGCATGGCTCTGCACACTGGACATGGCCTTAATTATCTTTTCGCTGCCTGCCGCATAACCAAGTCTCCAGCCTGTCATTGCATATGCCTTTGACATACCGTTTATAACAATTGTGAGCTCCTTTATTTCCTTATTGAAAGATGCTATGCTTACATGTTGTTTTCCACCATAAACCAATCTTTCATATATTTCATCGGAAACAACGTAAAGATTCCTTTCAACAGCTATATCTGCTATTGCTCTCAGGTCCTGCTCGGAATATACTGCACCTGTAGGATTGCTTGGTGTATTCAGGAGTATTGCTCTGGTTTTCGGAGTTATTGCCTTCAGAAGCTCTTCTCCTGTCATTTTGAAATTGTTTTCCTTCTTTGTCTGTACCAATACCGGCACACCGTCATTAAGCTTGATGATCTCTGTATAGCTTACCCAGTAGGGTATCGGAACAATAACCTCATCACCAGGATTGAGAATTGCTGCAAAGGTGTTTGACAGAGAATGCTTCGCTCCACTTGAAGCAATTATTTGTCCCGGTTCATATTCCAGGTTGTTTTCCCTTTTAAGCTTTGCGCATATTGCTTTCCTCAGATCTAGTGTCCCTTGGGCTGCGGTATATCTGGTCATGCCCTTGTTGATAGCTTCAATGGCTGCATTTCTTATGTATTCAGGGGTGTCAAAATCCGGTTCTCCTGCACCAAAGCCATAAACCTTAACTCCATCGGCAACCATTTGCTTAAGCTTTGCATCTATAGCAAGCGTCATAGACGGAGCGTTATTTGAGATTTTTTTAGATATTGTTGTTTGCATCGTTTCCCCTCCACATTTTCCTGCTGATCTTATCCTTCAGCATTTGTACATATTTATAATCAACCGAATAGTTTCCTATTATCGGTTCATTATTCAACATCATACCATGACAGTCAGAACCACCTGTAATCAGTAACTTTCTAGACTGGGCAATGGCAAGGGCATACCTTATGGTCTCTTCATCGTGCTTGGAATGATAGGCTTCTATGCCATCGATCCCAAGGTCCAGCAGTTTGCCTATATACTCCTTGCTTTTTATCAGTCCCGGATGGGCCAGCACTGATACCCCGCCCAACTTTCTTATCATGTCAACCGCCTCGGCGCATTCAAGCTTATACCTATCCACATAAGCAGGACCGCCCTTTCCGATGTAACCGCGGAAAGCATCCTTTATGTTTGTTATATACCCTTTGTTTATCATTGCCCTGGCAATATGAGGCCTTCCAATAGCCCCATCCTCAGCTATGTCCTTGACCTGTTCCAGTGTTATATCAACTCCCAGACCCTGAAGCTTGCCTACTATCCTCTCTGCTCTTTCAAATCTTGAATTCTGTATTTTCTTCAAGGTATCCAGAAACCACTCAGCCTTATAGTCTATATAATACCCAAGAATATGAATTTCTTCCTTTTCATAAAGCGTACTAAGTTCTATGCCTGGTACAACCTCGACATTGTAGTTTTCTGATGCTTCTATTGCAGGTAATATCCCGTTTACTGTATCATGGTCCGTTATACCAACAGCCTTAAGCCGCTTGATACTTGCCCACCGTACTACCTCCTGAGGACTCATCAAACCATCAGATGCAGTTGTATGTGTATGTAAATCAGCCTTTTGCATATTAAGCCTCCTGAGTGGCACATGCCTATTCATTCTGACATTTATTTGATACTATATGCATACCATATGTTATATGTTTCACTAACATATATATTATATCATAAATCTGCAAGGATTTATGATATCCGCCCATGTGCGTTTTGCGGAGCAAAAAATCGCACGGGCATTCAAATAAATGATATAATATGCACAAGCATATTATATCATTGTTTACAGTTTACGCAAAAAAAGAATTGGCATAGTTCAAAAATTAGACAAAAAAAAATAATACCTGCTTATTATGCAGGTATTATCTCCGTTTACTTATCTGGGCTCTATAATAAGTTTTATGGCGGTCCTTTCTTCACCCTCTATCTGAATATCAGTGAAGGCCGGTATGCATATGAGATCGATTCCACCAGGTGCAACAAAGCCTCTGGCAATGGCTACAGCCTTTATAGCCTGATTCAATGCCCCGGCACCTATTGTTTGTATCTCTGCGGAGCCCTTTTCTCTTAAAACCCCTGCTAATGCTCCTGCAACCTTATTTGGATTGGATTTAGCTGATACCTTTAATACCTCCATATTAAGCCCCCCTTAATTAATGATATGAATCCAAAAATTACTAAATTAATTATAAAGATAATTCTACAAATTATTCTAAAATCCTCTTTTTTTCTACAATTTTGAATCTGTTGTATTTTGAATTTTTACAGTAAATTTTGGGGGAGGTCAAAACACTTATAATCACAGCCTCCTGATTCCAACAGCTTTTGCATTCTCATCCAACTTGATCACAACTGCTCCAAGTAAAACCTCACCATCTGCCACCTCAAATCTTACAGGCATACCAGTAATAAATTTTTTAATTACAATATCTTTTTCGACACCAAGTATCGAATCCCGGGGTCCGGTCATTCCGGTATCTGTTATATAAGCAGTACCGCCTGGCAATACCCTTTCATCAGAGGTCTGCACATGTGTGTGTGTACCAAGTACCGCCTGAACTCTTCCATCCAGGTACCATCCCATTGCCAGCTTCTCTGACGTTGCTTCGCCATGGAAATCTACAATTATTATATCAGCTTTGTCTTTTAGCTCCTCCAGGATCTCATCCACAGTACGGAATGGACATTCAATACAGTCCATATAGACTCTTCCACACAGGTTCACAACAGCTATCCGCTTGCCTGATTTCTCTGCGATCCTATATCCACTGCCGGGTGTCCCTTTGGGATAGTTGGCTGGCCTGACAAGTTTTTCTGCCTCTTCAATAAAATCAAATATCTCTTTTTTGGACCAGGAGTGATTCCCCAGTGTGATCATATCAACTCCCATGGTCAAAAGCTCATCATAGGTCTTCTTTGTTATTCCCACTCCCCCTGCTGAGTTTTCACCATTTGCTATGACGAAGTCGATATCATGATCCTTGATCATGTTTGCAAGGTTGGCCGCCAGATAATTTCTTCCCGGTCTGCCTACTATATCTCCAATAAATAGAATGTTCATATGTACCTCCTATTAGCTAAACACTCAGTTGTATCTATTCTATTATTTATTAAAAAAGGCGGCCACATGCATTTCGCATGTGTTGCCGCACATTTTCTATTTTGCATATTCAATTGCCCTGGTTTCCCTAATTACATTGACCTTTATCTGTCCAGGGTATTCCAGCTCATCTTCGATTCTCTTTACTATGTCTCTGGCTATATAAACTATTTCGCTGTCGCTAACATCTTCCGGCTTAACCAATATCCTGACTTCTCTGCCGGCTTGAATAGCAAAAGATTTTTCAACTCCATTAAATGAATTGGCTATTTCCTCTATCTTTTCCAAACGTTTGATATAGGATTCCAATGTTTCTCTTCTTGCGCCCGGTCTTGCTGCAGATATTGCGTCTGCTGCCTGTACCAGAACAGCCTCAACAGTTGTTGCTTCTATATCTCCGTGGTGTGCCATAACTGCATGGACTACTTCGCTGGATTCCTTGTACTTCTTAACCAGGTCAGCGCCAATCTGCACATGAGGACCTTCAACTTCATGGTCTACAGCTTTGCCCAGGTCGTGCAAAAGTCCGGCTCTCTTAGCCAGCTTCACATCAACTCCCAGCTCTGCAGCCATAGCTGCCGCCAAGTGAGCCACCTCGATCGAGTGTTTAAGAACATTCTGACCGTAACTTGTCCTGAACCTCAATCTTCCTAATAACCTGACGATTTCAGGATGCAACCCGTGTACACCGGTATCGAAGGTTGCTTGTTCCCCCTGCTCCTTGATGTAATTGTCTACTTCCTTCTTGGCTTTTTCAACCATTTCTTCTATTCTTGCAGGATGTATTCTACCATCAACAATGAGTTTTTCAAGGGCAACCCTTGCAACTTCTCTTCTTATTGGATCAAAACCCGATAGTATAACTGCTTCTGGTGTATCGTCAATGATCAGATCAATACCTGTGAGTGTCTCCAAAGTCCTGATATTCCTGCCTTCACGTCCTATGATCCTGCCCTTCATTTCGTCGTTGGGCAGCTGAACAACTGAAACAGTCGTCTCAGCAACATGATCAGCAGAACACTTCTGTATAGCTCCGGCAACAATCTCTCTTGCCTTACGCTCAGCTTCTTCCTTGGCCTTGGTTTCAATATCCTTGATCATCATTGCAGCTTCATGTCGAATTTCTTTTTCGATATCGTTTAAAAGTAGTTGTTTTGCTTCTTCTGATGATAAGCCCGATAATCTTTCCAGTTCCTCTACCTGTTTCTTGTAAAGCTCCTGAACTTCCTCATGGGATTTCTGAATCTCCTTCTGTTTCTTGGTGATTGCATCATCCCTCTGCTCAATGTTCTCAATTTTCTTGTCTAAAAGCTCTTCTCTCTGAAGTAATCTGCGCTCTATCCTCTGGATTTCATTTCTTCTATCCCGGATTTCCCTGTCAAGCTCTGATCTAAGCTTGTGAACCTCTTCCTTAGCTTCCAGAACAACCTCTTTTTTCTTTGTTTCCGCTTGCTTTTCAGCATCAGTAACTATTTTTTCCGCCTGTGTTTCGGCGTTTTTGATTTTAGATTCAGCAATATATCTTCTCACTAAGAACCCTGCTAAAAAGGTTATTAATGCAATTGCTAAATAGATTACAATTTCGATAGCTTTTTCACCTCCTTATAAATTTCTTGACTATCGGAAACTGCTTTTCATTTCTCTTTTTTCAAATCATCATTTACATAATAAAACATAATAATATTAGAACACACTACTTACAACTGATACACCATATCAAAACAATTTTATATCTTATACAAAATTTTGTCAAGTTATTGTGACAATTCAAACAATTTAACAATGATTTAAAAAATTCGGTGAATTTTGTATGCTTGAAGGCACAATACCTATTCTTCATCAAGCTTAAGCTCTTCAATCACCCTTCTGCATATATCCATGCCAAAACCTTTCCTGAACAGGAAACCGAGAAGCTTGGAGGTCTTTTCCCGTTCGTCGCCCTTCAAAGAAGGAAGCTTTTTTCGTGCTGCATTCAAGGCCGAAGCATAATCATCTATTTCTGCATCTTGAAGCTTTTGTTCTATGACATCGCTGTCAATTCCCTTTCCCGCAAGCTTGTAATATAGACTCCTGCTGCTGGTGCCATGGCTGCTTTTCATAGACCCTATGAAGCTCTCGGCATAGCTGGAATCATCTATATATCCTATTGACCTTAGATAATCCAACACTTGGCTTATTGCCTTTTCAGGATATTTCTTCTCTTTCAGCTTTCTTTTAAGCTCCAGCTCGGTCTTGGAAGCTCTGGCTAGTATGTGAAAGGAGGTCCTCAAGGCACTCTTATACTGTATTATCTCCATTTTCTCTTCCAGTTCATTCTCCCGCAGCTCCATTCCTTCGAAAAAGCCCATTTCTTCGAGTATTTCCTTATCTATGGAACTGTAGAACTCACCATCAAGATACAGATTATATCTGCTATTATTCTTCTTCTGCTCTTCTATTTTTGTTATTCGCATAATTCATCTCCACCGATGATATAATCAACCTCTATCCAGTGCCGGAGCCATTGTCCCTGCAGAGATCCATTTGCTGCAAGGGACATGTAAGGCTTATACCGGGCACATAAATAGAGGTTCATGTTTTACTAATATATATTTTTATAATTCGTCATCATTTAAGGAATCATCCTCTGATGCTGATTTTGCCTTTGATTTTCCAAGGTTGAACATTTCTCTGATCTTCTGGTCGATTTCCTTGGCCATCTCAGGATTGTCCTTAAGATACTGCTTAGCATTTTCCCTTCCCTGGCCTATTCTTGTGTCTCCATAGGAGAACCAAGCTCCGCTCTTGAGGACTATATCATTGTTGACAGCCACATCAAGGATACTGCCTTCCCTAGAGATGCCCTCACCATACATTATATCAAACTCCGCCTGCTTGAAAGGAGGTGCAACCTTATTCTTTACTACCTTTATCCTTGTCCTGCTTCCTACCACATCAGTACCCTGCTTGAGATTTTCAACCTTTCTAACTTCTAGCCTTACCGAGGCATAGAACTTCAATGCTCTTCCGCCAGGCGTGGTTTCAGGGTTGCCGAACATGACTCCTACTTTTTCTCTAAGCTGGTTGATGAATATTGCCGTAGTGTTGGATTTGCTTATAGCTCCGGCAAGTTTCCTGAGAGCCTGGGACATAAGTCTTGCTTGTAATCCCACATGAGCATCTCCCATTTCACCATCTATCTCGGCCTTGGGCACCAGGGCGGCAACCGAGTCGACAACAACAACATCTATAGCGCCGCTGCGAACAAGTGTTTCTGCTATTTCAAGAGCCTGTTCTCCTGTGTCCGGCTGTGATACTATAAGGTTCTCAGTATCGACGCCAAGATTCTTTGCATATGACGGATCCAAGGCATGTTCAGCATCTATGAATGCTACCTCTCCGCCATTTTTCTGCGCCTCGGCAATTATATGAAGTGCAACGGTCGTTTTACCTGAAGACTCAGGTCCGAATATCTCAACTATCCTGCCTCTGGGCACTCCACCTATTCCAAGAGCTATGTCCAGTTCGATAGAACCTGTGGAAATAGACTCAAGATTCAACTTTGTAGATTCTCCAAGCTTCATTATTGCGCCTTTGCCAAACTGCTTCTCAACCTGGCTCATAGCCAGTTCTATTGCTTTCTTTTTATCGTTCATTGCTTCGCAGATATACTGCTACACCATCCTTTCATATGCGTATGCCTTAACAGCATATCGAACAAATGTTCTTATGTTATATTATATTATAACAACTATAATTAGTCAAGAATATTACAGAATTTTACTTTTTATTCATTTCAAGCAGCATCCTTCTAAGCAGATCCAGTGCCCTGCTGCTGGTATTCCACTTGATTCGTTTCCTGTTGCCTGTGAAATTGAGCTTATGCACCTCTACAGATTCTCCAAGAGCTATCCCTATATAGCACAGTCCTACAGGCTTTTCCTTGCTGCCGCCTCCCGGTCCTGCTATACCTGTAATGGATACTCCGATATCGGTATTGAGTATTCTTCTTACTCCTCCTGCCATTTGTTCTGCCGTCTGACTGCTGACTGCTCCGTACTCCTTCAGGGTCTCTTCCTTGACACCCAGCAGCTTCATTTTTGCTTCGTTGCTGTAGCTTACCACTCCGTACATCAGGTTCTCGGAAGCGCCCGGAACATCTGTTATACGGTTCGCTACCAGTCCTCCGGTACAGGATTCGGCAAGAGCCAGCGTCATATTTTTTTGCTGGAGTAGCTTTACAACGACCTCTTCCAATGTCTCCTCATCATAGCCGTATATGTTCTCTCCAAGTATTTCCCTTACCCTGACTTCCATACCATCGATCATGAAGTCAGCCTCTTCAGCAGTATCGGCCTTGGCGGTTATCCTCAAGTGAACCTCCCCATCCTTTGCATATGGAGCTATCGTCGGATTGGTCTGTGTATTGAATATCTCCTTAAGCATGTCCTCCGCAGATGATTCTCCAACACCGATCACCCTTAGCATCCTTGACCTGATGGTTGAATTCACTTTTGTCCTCAGAAAAGGAAGCACCTTATCCTCAAACATTGGATAAAGCTCCTTCGGCGGCCCCGGCAGCATGATCACTGTCTTTCCGTCTTTTTCTACCAGAACTCCAGGAGCAGTACCATTATCATTTTCCAATATTGTGGCACCCTCTGGGATATAGCCCTGTTTGACATTATTTTCAGTCATGGTCCTTCCCATGGCTTTGAACATGCCTTCTATCTTTCTGATGGTTGCTTCGTCGGGAAGCAGCCTGAGTCCCAGGGCATCTGCCACACCCTCCTTGGTCAGATCGTCCACTGTTGGCCCAAGCCCCCCGCTGGTTATTATCAGGTCGGACCTCAATAGACCTTCTTTTATGGTATTGGACAATCTTTGGAGGTTGTCTCCCACTGCGACATGATAATACACATCGATACCCAGGTCAGCCAGCTTCTGTGAAAGATACTGCGCATTTGTATTAGCTATGTTTCCCAATAGCAGTTCTGTGCCTACTGCGATGATTTCACACTTCATCTTTATCCCGCCTTTGATCCGTTAATTTTTAAAAGGTCAAATCCTTCGGAATTTGACCCTTTTATACAAATATATTATTTCATTTGCATTATGACCTTTTTGTTCTTGATAAAATAATCCAAACCTGAGAGGACCGTAATAACAAGAGTGATGTATACCATTACTGTGTCCATTGGAAATCCTATGATGCTAAAAGGATAATTGTTCAGCAGCAATACTATGATGGCAACTATCTGTGTAACCGTTTTCAGCTTGCCGTAGTTGCTTGCTGCAATAATAACATCCTGAGCTGCTGCCAGGCTCCTTAAGCCCGTTACTGCAAATTCCCTTGTCAATATGACAAAGACTATCCATGCTTCGATCCTTCCAAGCTGTATAAGTACCAGAAAAGCTCCGGTAACCAGCAGCTTGTCGGCAAGGGGATCCATGAACTTGCCGAAATCAGTTATCATATTGTATTTTCGTGCAATATGGCCATCCAGCTTGTCTGTAAGTGAAGCCAAGACAAATACGGTCAATGCAGCTTCCATATGCCATGGAAAATCAACCAGCATGAAAATCAGGAAAACAGGAATCATCAAGACTCTCAAGAGTGTGATCTTATTCGCAAGGTTCATCTTTTATCACCCCCACCAAATCATATTCATATGCCTCTGTAATTATTACCCGGCAAAAATCACCTGGTAGCAGATTTTTCCCAGACTTGAAATATACCTTACCGTCAATTTCGGGGGCATCCATATAGCTTCGTCCAAAATACTGCCCTTCTGAAAAGCCTTCTATCAGGACCTTCAAGGTTTTTCCCATCAGCCTGTTATTGTTTTCAAGGGATATATCCCTTTGCAGCACCATTATTTTATCCAGTCTTTCCTGCTTTACCTCTTCAGCTACCTGGTCAGGCATATCGTAAGCCGGAGTGTCCTCCTCCCTGGAATAAGCAAATACTCCAAGTCTGTTGAACTTTACCTGAGCTACAAAATCATACAGCTCCCTGAAATCCTCTTCGGTCTCTCCGGGAAAACCAACTATAAGAGAGGTCCTGAGAGTTATGTCAGGCATACTTGTCCTTAGCTTGGTTATAAGCTGGAGTATCTTCTCCCTGCTGCTTCTCCGCCTCATACCCTTTAGTATCCTGTCACTGGCATGCTGTATCGGTATATCAAGGTATTTGCATACCTTTTCTTCTTCTGCCATTGTTTTAATAAGCTCATCATTGAATTCATCGGGATAGGAATACATTAATCTAATCCATTCTATACCCTGAATAGCTGCAAGGGCTTTTATAAGCTCACTGAGCCTGTAGCTTCCATATAAGTCCTTGCCGTATCTGGTGATATCCTGGGCTATGACATTCAACTCCCTTATACCATTCCTGGAAAGCTCAACAGCCTCCTCGATTATGTCTTCAAATCTCCTGCTTCTGTACCTTCCCCTAAGTGAGGGTATTATGCAGTAGCTGCACCTGTTGTCGCAGCCCTCGGCTATCTTGAGATATGCCGATGCTCCGAAGGTGGATATGCGTCTCGGCAGCTTATCTATATCAACCAGCTCCTGGTGTCCGTATCTGACTACCTTTTCCCCCGCAAGAGCCCGCTTTATTATATCAGTTATATCCTTGTAATCGCCTGTCCCTACGACCGCATCCAGTTCAGGCAGCTCCTTCATTAGCTCCTCCTTATAGCGCTCCGCCATGCAGCCTGATGCTATAAGAAGCTTGCAGCTTCCTGAATCCTTGTACTGTGCCATCTCCAGTATCGTATCTATTGACTCCTGCTTGGCACTCTCAATGAATCCACAGGTATTTATGATAATGACCTCCGCCGTGGCTAGGTCATCTGTGATCTCATATGCATCATTAAGGATGCTCTGAACCATAACCTCTGAATCGATTAGGTTCTTGGAGCATCCGAGGGATACTATTGCTGTTTTCAGCTTCAATGATTTCTCTCCTTCCGATTGATATATAACTTGCGGCGAATTAACGCCAATGTAAATTTGTTTCGCCGCAAAAAAAATCAAGGTATCACAAATCTGTTTCAGCGATGCTTAAACA
>CAZNMO010000026.1:0-20546 GCA_964574195.1 uncultured Clostridiaceae bacterium
ACAGCTTCGGAATCATGTGAAAGATAACGCTCATAGGCTTCCAGGCGTTTGCCATGGGCTGTCAGGTATTCATAATCATACTTCTCGCCTATTGTGATGATTTCTTTTATATGCGAAGGCAAATACTGTCTTTCGTTTTTCAGTGTTGATACAATAGAATAGAACAACAGGATAAAGCCCTTGGAGGGCTCAATGTTCTTAAAGCTTTCCAACTCCAGTGCAATCTTCATACAGTGCTCGGCATTGCTCAGCTTTCCCAGACAGAAATAATTAATACAGGAGAGGATGAGATAAAGCCATTTACTGTCCTCAGGGAGCCTGACAAATACTATGCTTTCGCACTGCGCCTCTGCTTTTGAATAATTCTCTTCTGCTATTGAACGCACCATATCAAGCATAGCCAAGCTATTAGCCAGCTCCGGGGAGGCGCCTTGCAGCCCCCGGGGATTGCCGGCGGTCATTTCAAGCAGCCCTTTCATATTGTTGCTGCACATGAGGATATATATGAGTACGCTTGCAGCATCATAATAGATCACATAATTGTTTTCCTCCAGCGAAAGCCGCTGTATCTTGTACAAGGTATTTACCATTTCCGGCTGCCTGCTGTTGGGCATAAGCTGTACTTTAAACAACAGCAGTACGGGATTATCCATTATAATGTCTTCGGGCAGCATATCAAGCCAATGCTTCAGCTGGCCTGTTTCGCCGATCATGAATTTATTGAAGCCTGCTCTGGTAACCAGATCCATGGCCAGATCCGAATTACCGCATTCTGTCAAATGCTCGGCAGCTCGACCGTAAGCCCCATGCTTCAAATAGTGGCCGGCGGCCTTCAAGTGCAGCCGGGCTATCTGTTCCTCCGGAAGACGGCTTTTAAGAATATAGAGAAGGAACTCACGGAACAGGGAGTGGAAGCGATATACGACAGGATTTCCGGGGATCCTTTGAATAAACATACCGAAGCCCATACACTTCCCCATAAGTGATTTGATATCAACTATTTCAAGTATATGAGCTGCTTCAGCCTCGGAAAAATCCTGGAGCAATGCAAGTCTGGCTATGGCATCACCGGTATCCTCATCAATGGATTTAAATACCTCAAGGGACATATACCGGAACAATGAGTCCTCATGACACAAAGCGCCGTTTTCAATTGATAAACTGGCAGGCTCCATGCTTTTGAAGGCTTGATAAAGTATTATTATACCTGCGATCCAACCCTCAGTACTCTTTTCTATAAGGCGTGTCAGCCTATTATCAGCTGAGCCGTCACCCATAATACGCATCAGACCCTCTATTTCAGCACTGCTGAATGTCAAGTCCTCTGCAGATATTTCCAATATGCTTTTGTCCAGCTTCTGTTTTTCTGTAAAACTGCTGCGAGCTGTCCTGCTCAACATGAAAACAGTGAAGGAGGGAGGAAGATTATTGAGCATGTACCTGATCATTTCACAAATTTCCTGTGATTGAGCTACATTGTGGAAATCATCCAGCACAATGAAAGTCCGCATTTGATCCGTCTGATTGTGCGAACTCCACATTTCCCTGCACAGCAAAAGCATTGCATTGCTCATGGTCTCCTGAGAATTATGGAGGTTTGCAAGAGTTTTTTTGTATATCTGAAATTCTGGGAGATTTGAGGGGAATATCGCTTCCAGCAGGTGAGTAAGGAATACTGACAGGTTTTTATCCTCCGGGTCTATACGATACCAGCATACTCTATAAGGAATGGCGCTTTGGTGGTTAAAATACGATACTGCAAGGGTTGTTTTTCCATAGCCTGCAGGAGCACATACAGAAATAGCCCTGCAGTTATCCATTCTCATATGAAGCCTTTTTAACCGGTCAGTCAAAAGGAAGCTCTCTGTAAGCTCCGGCATTATCAGCTTGCTTTCCAGAACAGGAATGTTGTTCATATCATCGACCTCACATGTTGGTTTTTCATATCTTATAGCGTAGTTGTAACATTCAGAATATTTAACTTCATTTTACCATAACAAATAAAAAATGGAAAATGGTTTTTATGTTGATTTTGCAGGAGCCTGAGTGTTTTATGACACGCAAGGTGATTTTATATTTTTTTTATGTCTGAAGTGTAAAATCATATCGGTTGAATAATGTCGGATGTATTGGCAGGAAAGCCGGTATATAAAAATAATGAGGGGAGGGACTGGAATTGAGGCTGAGGAAAACGCTGATCCTATGCATTGCTGTATTTGTTTGCCTTACAGTGGGGTGCAGTGCTGGGGAGCCGGGAAAGGCAGGTACCGCAGCCGCTGCTTCTGATGAACCCGTAGATGCCAATTGGACGATTCGGGTGGATCAGACTATCCCGGTGGAAAAGGATGGGATGACTGTAAATTATAAGTTGGTGCTTGTAGCAAACAAGCAAGGAGGCACCGATGTATACGGGAAATATTCGGGACATGCCCAAATCAAGGTGGAGATGGATGCATCCAAGCTTACCAATGATGTGATAAAGATGCTTGGAGGATTCAAAATGGAGGCTGCTGCCGAAAAACTGGAGCTTGAAGTAGTACCTCATGATGCGGAGGCTTTTCAGCAGTATTTCCAATATGAGAGTACAGATATAATTTTTCCTCTTAAGCCGGTCAGAGATTATAATGGGATGGCGCTTATAACACCGGATATGAAAGGTGCCGGAACAGTGAATCCCATGGGTCAGGGCGTACAGGGAGAGAAATTGGGAACGGATACATCTGTTGAAGGTGTGGAGGCTATGCCGATGCGTATTCTGATAAGCGACCTTGATGTGCTTGTGGAGGTACCTGCGCTGAAGCTGACAAGCTTTTTTAAAGGGCAGATCACTGGAGTACCGACTGAATGACATATTGGGATAAGACATGAAGCACCCAAATGGTGTGGTTGATAAAATAATAATGCATTTATTGGAAGGAGAAGAGGACAATGAAAAAAGGAACTGTGTATTTGCTACTATGTATCTGCCTGCTGGTATCGGGGCTGTTGTTTGGAGGCTGCGGTATTAAGGAAAAAGCCTCGAAGGCAGTAGGGGAAAAAATAGCTGAACAGGCTCTTGGCGGCAATGTGGATATTGACGGTGACGAGGTGACGATCAAAGGCGAAAACGGCGAAGAAGTCACTATCGGAGGCGGACAGTGGCCGGATTCCGAGCTGTCAAAAAAGATACCGGAGTTTAAGAAGGGCAAGATAGTGTCCTCACTGGATACTGATGAAGCAATCACTATTATCCTGGAAGAGGTCAAAGCTGAGGATGCGGATTCATACCTGGAGGATATCAAAAAGGCATATCCTGATGACAGCTATGAAGCTAAAGGCAATGGGGCTATAACATACAGCGGGTTCAACAAGGATAAGATATCTGCAGCGGTAAATTATAACAGCGGAGAAGAGACAATAATCATTACGGTTACAAAACCTGCTCAGTAGTTGTTATTACCCATATTTACAATGTAATAGGATCACATGATTGAAGGAGGAATGAGAATGTTTCACAGACTATCGGCAGTTTTGCCAGTTCTGATCATAATTGCATGTTTATTGACATTCAATGTAATGGCGGATGTTGAACCGCCAGCAGCCCTTGGAGCGCCGGAGCATTTCGGAGTTGGACATTATTATGGAGATTCAGTGTATTTCACCTTCAGTTCTCCTGAGGATTTGAGGACTTTTGTTGAAAAGCGGGCTGCTGATGACCCCGATAACAAGCAGCTCTTTTCGGTCCATTTTCAGATCGATTACAAATTTGACGGCGGAAGCTGGCATCACACACCAGCTTGGGATTCGCCCACGACTGTCCCCGATGGAATAGACGACATGTATTTCACTCTTTCAAACGGGAAGAAATATAATAATAGCGATAGGTGGAGCATGTCTGCCATATTCCCTGAAGATGAAGCTCTAAAGCCCTTCAATGAAGGTGGTTGGGAATATCTGAAAGCGCACTCCGTTACCTTCAGGGTGCGGTTTGCGGAATCCTTTGATTACGGAAATACCTTTGTTTTATCACCCTGGTCAAAGGAGTATATCCTCACAGCTAACACAAAGTCTGACTATAACAAGCTTATAAACCATGCACCTGCCCTATTGACTGCAGATGTGAAAATTGCAGGCGGAGGAGAACCTTATTTCCAGGTAAGGCTCGACAAGGCGCCTGGCGAAATCCAGGATCTGAATTCCATGTCATCAGGAACTGTGCGCACCGAGATATGGATGAGAAGGGCCGGTGACAAGGACTTCAAATATATCCATTATGAGTGGTCCAATTGGGAATACCTTGAAATAGAGGCAAGCGACTATTTTGACGGTATAACCCAGAACTACGAAGCTCAGGGCTATGAGATAAAGACCCGATATGCGCTGGATTTGAGGGAATACAAGCAGACCGGTAACCAGGAAAGCAGTACCCCTGTTGACATTTATGGCCCCTTCTCCAATGTGATCTCCCACAACATGCCTGCATGGAGCGAAGCCTCCAAATGGGCTGCAGGGGAATTGAAGAAGGCTGATGAATACGGCTTGATACCACAGATACTGCAGGGTGCGGATATGACGAAGCCCATTGCCAGGGAAGAATTTGCGGAGCTGGCAATAAAGCTTTATGAGAAAACTACAGGAACGGAAGTAACCCCTGTTTCCCCCAATCCCTTCAAGGATACGACCAATCCTGAGATACTGAAGGCTTTCAAGGTAGGGGTCACCACCGGCACCTCCGCCACCACCTTTGCACCAAAGGAGCTCACCAACCGTGAGCAGGTGGCTACGATGCTGAGCCGCGCCGTAAGGGTAATGGCACCGGGTGCTGATTTTGGAACTGTAGGAGCACCGAACTTCGCAGACCAGAAGGACATATCCTCCTGGGCGATGGAACACGTCAAATATATGAGCAAGCTGGGGATAATCAAGGGTACTGACGGCAAGTTCATGCCAAAGGCTACCACTACTGCCCAAACAGCAGCGGGCTATGCCACCACCACAAGGGAGCAGGCCATAGCCATGAGCGTGCGTTCCTATGAGCAGATGGATGTCATAAAGAGTAGCAAGGGTTCAGGGACACAGCCGGAACCGGCAGTGACTCCTGCTCCAGCAAATGGATCTGCAGAAAGCAATGATATGGCGGATTGGCTGATCGGCACCTGGGGTTACGGCGACTCCAACGGAGCTCTCACTAGAGCTGTCTATTATAATGCTATGTATGAGTTTAAGTCAGATGGTACTTATTACAAAATCTTATCTTCGATGCATTTGGGAGCGAACCTGGCTACGGCATATATGGGAAAATATCAAATATCGGGTGATAAATTAATACTTACCGATCAATTAAAAAGCACTGGGCCGGCATCCAGCTATTTTGACAAGATATGGTACTTTACAATGGACAGCTATGATACCAAGGACGTGCCGGCAGAGGATAGCGAATATAAAATCAGCAGGACAGCTGACGATACGCTAATGATAGGTGATACCGAATACAACCGTGGCCGTTAGCCGGAATTGCTGACTGCCAGAGAACCTGCCAAGTGACTCTGCGTGGAGGTATATGCTTGTCGTTCTTACTAAAAACGTTTCGAAAATTTATAGTGGAGGGGAATCGGTTTGAAACGGAAATTAATTGCTGCCCTGCTTGTGTTTATTCTTGTACTATCTCTTGTTCCAATTGGAGTGCAGGCAGAGGACGAGAAAATATATACAGATTCAAGGGGAAACAAGATCACCATACCAGGAGGGGCCGAGTCGTGTGCTGTAGAAGTGGTCAGCTTCATAGAGGGAGACCCGTGGACTGACAGGAAAAATTCACAGGGCACCGGCAATATTCTTGGCGAACCGGACTACAGGTCGATAGATGATGGAAGCTATATCACCTTAGGTACAGGCGGCGTTATAGTGCTGAAATTTAAGGTAGATATTATCGACGGCCCCGGTGATGATATCTATGTATTTGAAGTAGGACCCGATGTCGAGGGTACAAAGGTTGAGGTAAGCTTAGACAATGAGAAATGGATCTTTGCCGGAAATGTAGAAGGGTCAATATCTGCAGTGGACCTGTCAGGGAAGGTCTCCAAGGGCGCAAGGTTCAAGTATGTGAGGATTACCGACCTGAAAACTTCACCTGGGGGTGAATACTCAGGAGCCGATATAGATGCAGTGGCAGGGCTTAATGCCAAGGTTGAGCCTATAAGCAGCGCATGGGCAAAGACTGAGCTGGATAAGGCCGATGAATACGGCTTGATACCTGATATCCTGCAGGGTGCGGACATGACCAGACCGATAACCAGGGAGGAATTTGCAGAGCTGGCCGTGAAGCTTTATGAGAAAACAATGAATACTGCAGCTGTTCCTGCTTCACCAAATCCATTCAAAGATACAGCCAACCCTGAGATACTGAAGGCCTTCAAGCTTGGAGTTACTACAGGCACCTCGGCTACCACCTTTGCCCCAAAGGAGCTTACCAACCGGGAGCAGGTGGCGACTATGCTGAGCCGGGCGATCAGGACGATGGCGCCAGGTGGTGACTTTTCGACTTCAGGGGCACCAACCTTCAACGACAGGAAGGACATATCAAGTTGGGCCCTTGACCATGTGCTTTTCATGTCAAGGCTGGGGATAATCAAGGGTACTGACGGCAAGTTCATGCCAAAGGCAACCACTACGGCCCAGACAGCAACAGGCTATGCCACTACGACCAGGGAGCAGGCCATAGCCATGAGCGTGCGTTCCTTTGAGCAGATGAACACCATCAAGGGCAGCAAGGGCTCCGGTACGCAGCCGGCACCGGTGGTGGCTCCTGCTCCGGTGCCTCAGCAGCCGTCAGAAAACGCAGCAGCAGCCTCCTCCTTATCATCTGTCTTCTCGGAGAAGGCAGCTCCTACGAAAGACAGGATCGTGGGTGCGTGGGTACGTCTGCAGGCGAATACCTTCGGTACATTAGCCGGTACGATGGCGCGGCAATATTATGTTTTCTATCCGGACGGCACGTTTATGACTGACATACCGGACAACGGACTGCATGCTTTTAATTTTCAGGAGCGCAAGGATTCAGCCAGTGCATCGGATACGATTCCTGATTATGGAACCTATAACTTCAAAAACGGGAAGGGGCAATTGTCAGGGAATAACGGAGCTAAACTCGAAATCACCATGGATAGCCGCTATGGAAGCCTCGATATCGGCAATTACAAAGGCTTCATGTTTATCCCCTGGCTGGATGGCAAGCGTCTTGAAGGAGCATATACCACTATCGTTCCAAATCTGGACGGTATGATTACTGAAAGCGCCATAGCACAGGAACCGGAGTCCTTTCTTTACCTTAACCGGGATGGTACATTTGAAGATGAAAAAGGGATATTCAGATGGCAAGGTAAGAACTATCCTACTATGGACGAGCTTTTCCCGACAGGCGAGGAACGCGACAAACTAGTCCATCCCGCAAAAGGCACCTATGAGATTGTGGACTTTTCTTTAATCCTGCGCTATAACGACGGCGTTACCACAAAGCATAGGATATTGTTGGACGCTATTGAGATGTCAGAACTGGATTATTCGTCCAATGTGATTTCTCCTAAAGAAATCTATATACGTAGAGAAAGGGCCAGGAGTAATTTGAAGTTCTTTCAATAAGTAAAAAAAACAGGAGGAAATAATAAAGTGAAAAAAATGATCACTGTTTTGTTGATATTGATGCTGGTAAGTGTATTCATTGCAGGATGTTCAGGGCAGAACAGCCCTGCAGACGCACCGGTGGATGCGGCGGAACCAGCCGGTAAAATAGACGGAGGCATAACCCTTGCAGAAATCCGTAAGGCTGCCGAGGACGCGGGCTACAAAGTCACCGACGAGTATCAGGCTTCCTTTATGAAGGAAGTAGTTGGCGGCTTTACCGTGCAGGTCTTAGCTGACAATCAGGATACGCTTTATTCCATTCTTGAATGTGGGACAGAAGAGGCCGCTGTCAGCAACGCCAAAGATATCGACGATGCGGGCTACAACATCTCTGTACGTAACGGGAGGATCCTTGGCTGCTATGATGCAGCAGTCAAGGACGGTGAAACAAAGGACATTATCACATCCATTGTGATGGGTAAACCGATACCAAACAAGTAAGTAAGCAAGGACTACGGGAAGCAGCATACAACCTCGTCCCGGGACATATGCCCGCTATTGAGGGCATGGCAGCCTATTGGCTTGTCAAAGGTGTCAAAAACAAGGCTATATAATAAGCCTGAACAGGCCAAAAAGGTTCTCTGGCAGGGAGAGTATCAGATAACTGAATAAAAAGGAGAATAATATGAAAAAGCTGATTTTGATTTTATTTAGCTGCATATTAATTGCAGCATTATTATCCGGATGTGCAGGTAAGCCTGCGACAGAGGCAAAGACTGCTGAAGCACAGGCAGCGGAAGATACTGAGAAAGCTGTAGAGAATGCCATGGAGGCTATGGAAACACTTACAAACAAGGAATGGCCTGCTGATAAGCTACCTTCAGGTTTACCCGAGTATACGGAAGGTGAAATAGCAAATTCGGGCGGTGATACTGATGAGTTTTATATTAAAATAGACAAAACAGCAGAAGGCGCCTTGAACTCTTACCTTGCAAAGCTTAAGGAGCTTGGATGGTCTGTGGAAGAAGGCAGGGAGTCCATTGCAAGCAAGGGTGTTCATGAATTAAGATTCACATGGCAGGGAAAGGAGCACCTGCAGATGGTATTGCATACGACAGAGGTCGGCGCATGGCCTTCTGACAAGATTCCGCCGGATGTATTCCCTCCAGAGAACTGTACCTTTATAGGAGAAGTGGAGTTATTGGAAAGCGTACCTGGGCAGGCATGGTACACAACCTATACCTGCGAAGGAGTGGATGAAGCAGCAGTGAAGGCTTACTTTGACAAGCTAAAGTCGAAGGGCTGGAGCGGTGACAGCCAATTGGTGAAGCAGTTCGAATGGAATGGGAAAAAGTACAGTGCTGATATCGAGATATATGAAATAGTAGGGAACACCAGCTCTTTTACCTTGAATTTCGCTATAGTTGAATAAAATGAGCTATTGCGGAGTATAGGAATGATGCGACATAAGCCTTCCCCTTGAGGGGAAGCCTTGACTACGCCGCATCATCCTGCTAATGTGCAGCAGATGCTTTGCTTAAAATTATTTATACCCTTGACAATATGCGAAAATAATAGAAAAATAAAATGTGTTATGATAGTAATAATAAATTGAAAAGGGTGTTTTTATGTATTTGAAGAGCCGTGTTGAAGACAAGGGCGAGGCAGTGGCAAAATATGAAAAGATTGCATTGGATATAGCATACAGCATCGTAAATGAGGAATGGAAAGCCGGAGAAATGGTCAAAGGTCGGTCTACCTTGTCGGGCAAATACTGTGTATCTCCGGAGACCATAAGGAGAGCACTGAAGCTGCTGGAGGAGCTTCAGGTCGTAACTGTGCTCGAGAAAAAAGGCATCCTTATAAAGTCCAAGGAAGCGGCAAATACCTTCATCAAGGAATATCAGTCCAAGGACAGGATACTGTCAATAAGGGAGGATATAATCAAGTTGATGGACGAAAAAAGGGCAATTGAAAAGCAGGTATTTGAAAGGATGGATTCGATAATCGAGCAGGCAATGCTGCTGAGAAACATAGGGATCATATATCCACTGGAGCTGAAAATATCGGAAAACAGCCATCTGATTGGGAAATCCATCGGCGAGGTGCGCTTCTGGGACCACACAGGGGCAACAATAATCGGAATAAACCGTTCCGGTCACCTATACCTTTCTCCTGGCCCCAAAATGGTGTTTTATGCAAATGATATGATCCTATATGTTGCAAATGATACAAATATCTCGGATAAAGTGGATAAATACGTGAACCGCTCATAGCTGTCAGACTGTTGTTCGAAAGAACAACAGTTTTTTTATTATATGGGAGAGTTATACTTTCCTATATAATAAAAATCCTTATTTATCTGCCCGTGCCAGAATTTCCTTCGGAAAAGGCACATGGGCATCAAATGCGGCTTTAGCCGCATTTGTTCTTTGTTCTTTGCATGGAATGGATGAACAGGTAACATTTTTATAAAAACTTTTCTGTATGACGACACGTCAAAAGTATGAATGCATTTGTAGGTAGATGATCATTGTCATAACAATGACTGGCAACTTACTTGACATATACAAGTTGGCTGTGTTAGAATATACAAAAGAAACAACTTGGCTTATAGGATAAAGTTGTCAGAAGTAAATTATTAACTAAAACTTTTAACGGTTGAAAGGAGGCCGACATATGACGGTTTTAAAGACAGGACAGTTGATAAAGCACAATGGTGAAAAAAAGCAGCAGGATGAATATGTAATGAGGACAATAGCAGCAGGAGAGCTTGAAGCAGCAGTGGAACTCCAGAAATATGTCTACGAGAAGCTTCCGAACAAACAGGTGCTTTATCTGGATTCTTACGAAGAAATGCTGGAGGATATGAAAAATGGAGCAAAGATCATAGGTGTGTTTAATAAAGCCGGAGAGATAATAGCTTATCGTTATATTAGTTTTCCAGGCCGTTCACAAAAAAATCTGGGAAATGATATCAGCCTTGCAGGCAGAGAATTGGAGAAGGTCTGCCATCTTGAGACTACAGTGGTACATCCGGATTACAGGGGCAACTCACTTCAAAGCCTTACATTGCAGCAGACAATTCCCATGGTTGAAAAAGACGGCTATAGGCATGTACTATGTACAGTATCTCCAAATAACGCATACAGCTTGTTCAATGTTATAAAAAACGGTTTGAGGATCAAAGCCCTCAAGAAAAAATACGGAAAAGAAAAGGATGGAAGTGACGGTATGTGGAGGTTTATCCTTCACAGGAACCTGGAGCCGGTGAAAGCGAGAAAAACAAATCGCCTGCTGAGCATCCACCTTGGAGATCTTGAACAGCAGAAAAAAGCTATCAGTGAGGGTTTCGTAGGCTTATGGCTGTTCAAAGACAGCAAGATGTTAAGCTATGTACGCTTTGAGGATGCTATGGCATATTAGAGGCCTCAATAATAAAAACTGTATCCATTGAAATTTGGATACAGTTTTTTATTATCAGCATTTCTTGAGGAGCTTTTCCTGATCATATTCCTTTTGCTTTTCGCTTATGTATTGCTTTATGTTCAGATCCCATTTTCTATACAGCTTTGGTTTCTCCTGCCGGACGATCTCCATAAAAGTGTCGAGTACACCTAGTCTGTACAGCCCTTTGGACAGATGTTTTGGAAAATTTCTATCCTTGGAATAGAATTTTTTTGGGTCAATGACCATTAGGTTCTGGCTGGGATCCACCATAATATCCTTACACCGGATATCCTGCTTCCGGAGCCCGAGCTTCCGGAATTCATCCAGAAGCCCAATCAGCTCAATAGCCAGCTCCCGGTCAAGCCCATGGCTTTTAATGTATTTGTTCAGAGGGATCCCATCCACATAATCCCGGATCATATAATTTCCCAACATACCGTAGACTCTTGGGAAATATCTGTTTTTCCTGATCCGTTTCAATATCTCGTACTCATTTCTGCAGGATTTTACGTTTTTACATATCTTTATTACCTTTCCTTCGGGCAGAAGGTAAATAAAGCCGTTATGCCCCTCTCCCAGCAGCCTGCAATCCAGCAGGTCAATATCAAAGTTTTTAATATAGCGGTCATAAAATCTGTTGCTCATAAAGAAATCCTCCACGATTTTTTTGGGCACACATTACTATTGTATGTGGCTAAAGAGGATTTTGACTCACAGAAGTTTTTTAACCATATTACTACTGTAAGCATATTATGTAATGATTCGTTTAATCAGAAAGGAGATCGAGTGGAAGTTGATGAAGAAACCTTTTGTTTGCCCAATGAATCCATTCTACGCCTGCCCTTTTTATGAGCAGCCGGAGGACATTGATGAGGACATGGATAATGAATACCCCGATGAATATGGGTATGACGACCTGTATTTTGATGATGAAGAGGAGTATGAGCTTTATGGTGAAATGAGACAGCGGCCTCAGGATATAAACCGGATAATGGCCTTGATAAACAGACAGTTTGAGAATTTTTACAGAGAGCTCCAGCGCTATGGAATACGCGGTGCAGATGTCCGCAGTATATTCAGGAACACCGTCAGCTATGTGTTGAGGAATAAGGATAATTATAGCGGAACACTGCAGCAGCGGATAGATGCAATACTTTTAGATTTTAGAAGGGATAATCCCTATGCCTTCACTCTCCTGAGAAGAAAGGGGGTACCTGCAGACAGAGTCAACCGGATAATCAGAGAAATCATACGTTTTGTATTGAATAATCTGGGAGGGAGTATGGAAACAGGATGGAGCCAATGGGAAGATCTGGGCGGTGTACTTACTTCCGCGCCTGCTGCCGCTTCATGGTCGCCGAACCGACTTGATGTATTCGGCAGAGGGCAGAATCAGGCATTATGGCATAAATACTGGAACGGAGCCCGTTGGAGTGCCTGGGAGGATCTGGGCGGAGTCCTTACAACCGGACCTGCAGCAGTATCCTGGGGAGCAGATAGGATCGATGTATTCGGCAGAGGGCAGAATCAGGCATTATGGCACAAATATTGGGACGGCAGCAGGTGGAGCCAGTGGGAGGATCTGGGAGGAGTGCTTACTTCAGAGCCGGCAGCAGCATCCTGGGCTCCCAACCGTCTTGACATATTCGGCAGAGGGCAGAATCAGGCGTTATGGCATAAATACTGGAATGGGTCCAGCTGGAGCGACTGGGAGGACCTGGGCGGATCATTGACCTCTGCGCCCGCAGCAGTATCATGGGGTGCAAACAGGATCGACGTATTCGGGAGAGGCCAGAATCAATCACTGTGGCATAAATACTGGAACGGCACCAGCTGGAGCGGCTGGGAGGATCTGGGCGGCGGAAGGATCGCGTCTGCACCGGCGGCAGCCACGACAGGTGTCAACAGGCTTGAAGTCTTTGCCAGAAACCAGGGAGGCAACCTGATGTTCAGAACCTGGAACGGTTCAATCTGGAGCAGTTGGCAGTTATTGGGAGGCAATATAACCTCGGCTCCCGCAGCAGTATCCTGGGGCGGTAACAGGCTTGATGTGTTCGGAACGGGACAGAATAGCCACCTATGGCATATTTATAGGGCATGAACTATAAAATAATAACTCATAGAAATAACACCATATATTTTATGGTGTTATTTCTATTTATGCAGTGTCGAAGGAAATGCTTATAAAAATTTCTTCATAATAAAGGATTTTGTCAATAAATGTAGAAACATAGTATAAACGGATAATTGTTATTATATGATGATTCTATCAAAGCAGTAGCATTTGATGTAATACTTTTAAAATTATAAGGAGGAGATAGTATGAAATCAATAAAGACCCGGCTGGTAGTTACTTTTAGTGTCATTCTGCTCGTAATTTGTGCAGCCATAGGAATAATTGCAAGCAATCAGGCGGGGAATGCACTGCTGGAACAAGGGGAGCTATCGCTGGACACTGTTGCACTTGAAGGATCGAGTCTTGTAAGGAGCTTTCTTGACCAGAAATTGATATTCATGGAGGCGATAGCTTCCCGAAGGATACTTACTGATGACACCCCCTGGGATGAAAAGGTAGCCAATCTTCAGCCTGAAGCTGAAAAGAACGGCTATGAGACCTTTGCCATTGTGGATTTATCGGGAAATGCCGTCAGGCTGAAAGGGGATCCGGTAAATGTTTCGGAACGGGCATATTTCAAGCTTGCAGCCAGTGGCAAGTCCAATGTTTCTGATGTGTTGATAAGCAAAGCAACCAACAAGCCGTCTGTAATAGTTGCGGCGCCGATAGTAAGGGATGGAGCTGTAAAAGGTGTAATATACGGGGTTCTTGACGGAACCGGACTTACCAACATAACCAATCAGATCAAGGTAGGAAAGACCGGTTATGCATACATAGTGAATAAAGCCGGTGTGCTGATGGCTCATCCGGATGCAGAAAAGGTGCTGAATCAATATAATCTGGTTGAGGAAGGGAAAAAGAATCCTGATTATAAAGAACTGTCAGATTTAATGATAAATAAAGTGCTTAAGGGTGAAAGTGGTGTGGCACATTATTTTTTTGAAGGCACCAACAGGGTTATAGGCTACAGACCTGTACCGGATACTGAGTGGTCCATTGCCATAGCACAACAGGAAAGCGAAATTTTGGAAGGTGTACAAGCACTAAACAGGATCATCATAATACTGTCCTTGATAGCACTGCTGGCAGGGCTTGTGGTAACTTATTTCATAAGCTCCTATATAGCTAAGCCCATAAAGGAAGCAAGCCAATATGCCAGAAGGATAGCCGATCTGGATATAACAGAGGATGTGCCTGCTCACTTTAAGAAGAGAAAGGACGAGCTGGGAGTGCTGGCAAATTCCTTCCAGTCTGTTACAGACAACCTGAGAGGCTTTGTCAGGAGCATATCCGATGCATCCCAGCAGGTAGCCGCCTCCTCTGAAGAGTTGACTGCCACAAGCCAGCAGGCGGCGACTTCTGCCGAAGAAGTGGCAAAGACCATAGAGGAAATGGCTAAGGGTGCTGGGGACCAGGCCCGTGATACAGAGATAAGTGCTGAGAAGATCAATGAGATGGGGAATCTGATCGCTGAGGAGGAACAGCAGCGGGAGGTTTTGAATGACTCGGCAGAGCAGGTAACAAAGCTTAAGGATGAAGGTTTCCTGGCAATAAAGGATCTTGTGAAAAAGACTGAAGAGAACAATGCAGCCACGCAGCAAATACATCAGGTAGTACTTGATACAAGCGAGAGCGCAAAGAAAATAGAAAATGCCAGCCAGATGATCAGAAGCATAGCTGAGCAGACCAATCTGCTGGCTTTGAATGCGGCAATAGAAGCCGCCAGGGCAGGAGAGGCAGGCAGAGGCTTCGCAGTAGTTGCAGATGAGATAAGGAAGCTGGCGGAGGATTCCAACAGATTTACCAAGGAAATCGAAGGGATCGTTGTTGAGCTGATAGACAAGACCAGCAGCGCAGTATCCACCTTGCAGGGCGTGTCGTCAATGGTGGAAGAGCAAGGTAAGGTAGTTGAGTGGACGAAAAACAAATTTGAAGGAATTGCCGGTGCTGTTGAAAAAACCAAGGAAGCCATAGGTGTACTGAACAATACCGGAAAAATAATGTACAAGAAAAAGGATGAGATAATAGACGTAATACAGAACCTCTCGGCACTGTCGGAGGAAAATGCAGCAGGCACTGAAGAAGCCTCAGCCTCGGTAGAAGAGCAGACTTCGGCAATGCTGCAGATAGCAGAGTCCAGTGAAGAGCTGGCCAAGCTTGCAGAAGAAATGCAGAGAAGCATAGCAAAATTCAGGATCTAAGGTGATTATACCGAACCAACCGACCAAGGCATCATACTTAAAGTATGATGCCTTTGCCTTCAAAAACAATTCAAAGAATGTTATAATTATATCTATATAAATTTGTATCAATGGAAGGTGTTACAATGAACGATATATTGAAAATAATAAAGGATAATACACAAACCTATGAGCAGAAGGTGGTATCACTTGCAAGAGCTGCTGAAAACACTCTGGAAGTGCTGGGGATCTCCGGCGATATCCAGAAGTATAAAGAGGAAGGAATAATCTGCGATCTCAACGAGGGGAATGCTCCTTACAGGCCTCGTTATATAGTACCTGATTATGAAAGGTTCATGAAACAAGGAAGCGAGTTCCTTAGGCTGCAGCCTGCAAAGGATATATGGGAGGCAACAAACAACCTCCTGATACTGTACAGACATGTACCTTCGATCACAACAATGCCTGTATACGTTGGCAACCTGGATACCCTGCTGGAACCCTATATAAAGGATGAGGAGGAAGCCTACAAGGCTATCAGGCTGTTCCTTATCCATCTAGACCGGACAATAACAGATTCCTTCTGTCATGCCAACATTGGCCCACTGGATACCAAAGCAGGGCGGCTGCTCTTAAAGGCGGAAAGGGAGCTTCAGAATTCCGTGCCAAATATAACGCTTAAATATGGCAGGGAGACTTCGGAGGAGTTTGCTCTAGAGGCGGTGCGCACAGCACTGGTTTCAGCAAAACCAAGCTTCGCCAACCATGAGATGTTCACAGAGGACCTTGGAAGCAGCTATTCCATTGCCAGCTGCTATAATGGCCTGCCCATAGGCGGTGGGAGCTACACTCTTGTGAGGTTGATACTTGCAAGGCTGGCTGAAAAGGCATCAAATGAAAAGGAATTCATGGATAAGGTACTGCCTGAAGCTGTTTCAAAAATGTGTGAATTCATGGATAGAAGGATCGGCTTCATAGTTGAAGAAAGTGGATTCTTTGAGAGCAGCTTCCTGGTCAAGGAAGGTCTTATACACCGGAACAGGTTCACTGCAATGTTCGGGATGGTCGGTCTTGCCGAATGTGTCAACAAGCTGATTGGTGCAAAAGAACTGAAGGAACGCTTTGGACACAGCCAGGCCGCAGATGCACTTGGCTTGAGAATAATTGAAAGGATGCATGAGCTGTTAGAGCAGCATAATGATCCTTACTGCGAAGTGACCGGCGGCAAGTATCTGCTGCATGCTCAGGTGGGGATAGACACTGATTATGGTATAAGCCCAGGCTGCCGTATCCCGATAGGTGAGGAGCCTGAAATACACAAGCATCTTCTGCAGAGTGCGCCCTTCCATAAGTACTTCCCATCTGGAATAGGCGATGTATTCAGCTTTGACAGTACCGTCAGGAATAACCCGGCTTATTTGCTTGATATTATCAAGGGAGGCTTTAAAGCCGGCTTAAGGTATATATCCTTTTATGCGACCGACAGCGACCTGATAAGAATAACCGGCTACCTGGTGAAAAAGTCTGATATGGAAATATTGAAAAATGGACAGCAGGCACTTCACGATACAGTAGTTTTAGGACTGGGAGCAGTTCAGAATTCCAGGATACTGGAAAGAAAGGTCAGAGGCAATGAGTGATGCATTGGTCAACAGGATATTGCCCTTCAGCTCTGTAGATGGACCCGGAAACCGTACAGTCATATTCATTCAGGGCTGCAATTACAACTGCCTGTACTGCCACAACCCGGAGACCATCAATAAATGTACCGGCTGTAGGCTGTGTCTTTCGGCCTGCCCAGTCGGAGCGCTCGGTAGTAAGGACTTGAAGGTGACCTGGGATCCGGAAAGCTGCGTTCACTGTGATGCATGCCTTTCTGCCTGCAGCAGCAAAAGCAGTCCCAAAGGGGTCTACATGACTGTTGAAGAAGTGATGAAAGAAATAAACAAGGTACGGCCGTTTATTTCAGGTATAACTGTATCGGGAGGAGAATGTACGCTACAGAAGGAGTTCTTGGTTGAGCTTTTCAATATAGCCCATAAATCAGGGCTGTCAGCCTTCGTGGATACCAATGGCAGTCTTGATTTTTCAATGGAATCAGAGCTGACAGCAGCTATGGATATGGTGATGCTTGATATAAAGTCCTATGACGATGAAGAACACATAATGCTTACAGGAATGTCAAATGCCAATGTCCTGAAAAATGCTGAATATCTGGCGAAGATAAACAAGCTGTACGAGGTAAGGACTGTTATTGTTCCTGAACTGCTGGACAACCGAAGGAATGTATTGGAAATAAGCCGATTGATCTCAAGGCTTGATCCGGATATCAGATATAAGCTTATAGGCTTCCGACCTGTCGGTGTAATTGATGAGATGAAAAACATACCGGTCCCGTCTGATACATTGATGGAGGAGCTGAAGGTGTTGGCCGAAGAAAATGGCTGCAGAAAAGTAGTGTTGGTTTAGCAGAGGTTTCAACATTAATGCATGAAATATGACAAATTATATTGTTAACTATTGTATGACCTGCCCTATTGTTATATAATATGCATTGGCTTTAAAAATAAGGGTTATGGGGGATTCTTAAGATGGATTTGAATCATTTGTTGCAGGACAATGTCGCACTTCAAATAGCATTCAACCTCTTCGGGGGTACGGCGCTTCTCATGTATGGTGTTGATTTTATGGGAGGCGGTCTCGAAAAAGCATCAGGAAGGCTGATGAAGAAAATTCTCGCTGTATTGACCAAGAATATATTCATTGCATTTTTCGTAGGTACGGTCATAACCATGCTGGTGCAGAGCAGCACGGCCATAACGGTCATGACGGTTGGCTTTGTAAACGCCGGAATGATGAATCTGACCCAAGCGGTAGGAATTATATACGGAACCAATATAGGTACCACCATTACGGCTCAGCTGATGTCGCTAAAGCTTACATACATAGCTCTTCCTGTGGTAGCTATTGGTTTTTTCCTGATGTCCTTTGCAAAAAAAGAAAGTACAAGAAATATCGGACAGGCTGTAATGGGCTTTGGACTCATGTTCCTAGGCTTGAAGACTTTGAATGCCAGCCTGCCCTATATCAAGGACAGTGAAACAGCAAGGCAGTTGTTCCTTCAGTATGGGCAGAGTCCTATGCTGGGCCTTTTTGTAGGTATGATCACAACAATGCTTATCCATAGCAGCTCGGCAACTGTTGCTCTGACAATTTCACTGTTCAGTGCTGACCTTATAAGCTTTCAGGCTGCCATTGGCTTGACTCTTGGAGACAATATCGGTACCTGTGTTACTGCACAGCTGGCAAGCTTGAAGGCAAATACCGCCGCCAGAAGGGCTGCATGGGCCCATACCTTGTACAATATAATAGGTGTGCTGGTTGCCATAATAGTACTTAAGCCATTTACCGGCGTGATCGAGTGGATAACCTACAGTCTGTTGAATGAGCCGAAAGCTTTCCTGGTTGCGAACACCCACACGATCTTCAATATCATAAGTGCACTTGTATTCCTGCCCATAACCAAGTATTATGTCAGATTCCTTGAGAGGATAATACCTGACAGGAAGGATATCGAACTTGAAGGTGAGCACCTGGACAGGCTGCTTATTGAAACACCTGTCGCTGCTATCAAGGCTGCAACAAATGAAGTGCTGAATGCCTCGATCGTTGCAAAATCAATGCTGACTGACTCCATGGCCAGTCTCCTTG
The DNA here is from genome assembly GCA_964574195.1 of uncultured Clostridiaceae bacterium. GTDB lineage: Bacteria > Bacillota > Clostridia > Lutisporales > Lutisporaceae > BRH-c25. The sequence continues at coordinate 19,057 of CAZNMO010000026.1, forward strand.
ATGATGACAGCAGCAGGATAGAAACAGTGCTTCAGAATGAGAAGAGAATCAATAATATGCAGGCTGAAATAACCCAGTACTGTGTCGAGATATCTAGAAAGGACCTGGACAGAGAGCAATCCACAAGAATACCTGCGCTAATAAACAGTATAAACAACTTTGAGAGGATCGGAGACCATTGTGAGGATATTATAGACCTGACACAGCAAAAGCTGAACCTTAAGCTTCATTTCAGCGAAATAGGAGCAGAAGGGCTGAAATCCCTGTATGATGAAATAATGCTGATGATGGACGAGTGCTATACTGCATATTCGGAGGACAATGCTGAACTGGCTTTACTTGCAGCAGCCAGGGAGGACAAAGTGGATATAATGTCAGAGGAGCTGAAGATCAAGCATATAGACAGGTTGGAGGCAGGAACCTGCAATGTACAGGCCGGCATAGTATACCTGGATGTTGTAAACCATCTTGAAAGGATCGCAGATCATTTACATAATATAAGCCTGATAGTTGCAGACAGTATCAGACCGCTGCAGAATTAATATAAAAGCTAAACTATACAAAATCTGTTTAAGCATCGCTGAAACAGATTTGTGTTACATTGATTTTCTTTGCGGCGGAAACAATCTACATTAGTGTATATCCGACGCAAATTATATAAAAGATTGTTGTTCTATGACTGTACAGGATAATACCTGTACAGTTTTCCACTTTGTAACAAATATTTAACACAATATTCATAAACGCATAATATTAAATTCACTTGTTTGTGATATTATGATTAAGGAAAGGAGGTGAGAGGATGAGTTATTTTGCAGATTACCATACGCATTCAACACATTCGTCAGATGGTCACAACACAATAATGGAGCTTTGCAGAAGTGCAGTAAAAAATGGGATACAGGAAATTGCAGTTACAGATCATTTTGAGCCATGCATGGCCAATGAGTATTGCTCCTTCTATAACCAGAAGAGCTATTGGGCTTACATGACCAAAGCAAAGCAGGTATTCAGGGGCAGGTTGAATATAAAGCTTGGAGTTGAGCTGGGGCAGCCACATTTGTTTCCCGAAGCCTCAAAGGCAGTTTTAGCAGATTTTCCATATGACTATGTATTGGCATCAGCACACAAGCTGAGTAATGGCAAAGATGTGTCAGAGATCGATTATTCCAATATCAATGAGGAAGAATTATGTGCAATGTATCTGGAACAGCTAAAGCAGCTTATTTACTGGAACGATTTCGACTGCATAGGACACCTGGATCTGATAAAGCGTTACAGCGCAGCGGTATACAAGCGGAACATTTCACTGGCATCACAATATGAGCTACTTAAGGAAGTTCTGAGGCTGGCTATCCGCAGCGGAAAAGGCATTGAGATAAATACTTCCGGACTCAGGCAGGCTCCAAAGGAGACAATGCCGGGACTGGATGTATTGAAGATCTACAAGGAGCTGGGAGGAGAAATACTGACCATAGGCTCGGATGCAC
>CAZNMO010000026.1:20556-32481 GCA_964574195.1 uncultured Clostridiaceae bacterium
AGTTGGTGAAGCTCAAGTTCTGGCAAGGATGGCAGGCTTCAGATCAATAACTGTATTTGAAAACAGAAAGCCCCAATGGAAGAGCATAATAGAAGGAAGAAACACCTTCAGCGGTTCAGAGATTATCAACAGATAACCAAACCACTGAAAGGTGTTTTTTCATTTGGAGAAAGCTATGCACATTCCGAATTGTTCATATTTTTTATTACCAACCTCAGTTCATCTCCGGATATCGTTTCTTTGTCCAGCAAAAGCTCGGATATATGTTTCAAGGTTCGTTTATGCTTCAGAAGGATATCACAGGCATCCGCCTCTACTTCCCTGAGTATTTTTGTAATAGCCGAATAGAGCCTTTCTCCTGGTATATCATCAACAGGTACTATCCCAAGCTCTGACATACCGCTATAGATGATCTGTTTTGCAATATCCGATGCATGTCTGAAATCGCTGGAACCACCTGTACTCCTATTACCGAATACCTGCTCTTCTGCAAGGATACCTGCAAGGGCGATGGAGATCCTTGATCTCAGATACTCATGGGTATATAGGTACATATCATTTTCCTGGGTCTGGCGCACATAGCCCAGGGCGTTGCTTCTGGAAGCCACATTCACACTGGCTACTGAGCCGGGCAGTTTAAGCTCGCCTATCAGGGCATGTCCCGATTCATGTACTGCTATCCTTTGCTTTTCTTCTGAACTGGGAAGCCTGTCCAGTTTTTCTCCCATCATGACCTTTTCTATGGCACTCTTGAAATGAGCGGATGTGATTTCCTTAAAGCCATCACGCATTGCCTGTATTGCGGCTTCATTTGCCACACTCTCCAGCTGAGCTCCCGAGAAACCGAAGGTATCCTTTGCCAGACTGTCAACTGTAACATTTGCAGCAATTGGTTTATTCCTTGTATGCAGCTTGAGGATATGGATCCTGCCTTTTTTATCCGGAAGGTCCACCTTAACAATTCGGTCAAAACGCCCAGGACGCATCAGGGCGGCGTCCAGCATATCAACGCGGTTGGTCGCGCCTATTACCAACACCTTGACCTCTTCTGAAGATGAGATCCCATCCATTTGCACCAGAAGTTCATTCAAGGTCTGGTCATGCTCCTGATGGCTGTTATTCTGACCTCTTGCACCACCAAGAACCTCGATCTCATCTATGAAAATGACTGCACTTGATTTTTTAAGTTTTCTGGCTGTCTGTCTGGCCTGCTCAAAGAGCTTTCGAACCCTTTGCGCTCCAACCCCTACATACATTTCAACAAACTCAGAGCCGCTGGCTGATAGAAACACTGAATTGGTGTATTGTGCAGCAGCTTTGGCTAGCAGTGTTTTTCCTGTGCCTGGAGGCCCGCTGAGGAGTATGCCCTTTAAGGGCCTGATCCCTAAAAGCTTTATTTTTTCATTGTTTTTTATGAATTCTAGTGCTTCACGCAGCTCGTTTTTTGGAACTTCCTGACCACCTATATCGTCAAAAGATATTGCAGAGTCGCTTTTGCCTGTGAAACTCAGATCTGATTTGCCACCACGGGGCTTGATAAAATTAATGTAATACAAGGCACCTGCCAGCCCGGCAATGAAAAGCACGGGCAGGATATCCACACCACGCAGGGCAAGAAATATAAAAGATCCGGCCAGAATTCCCATAATGATCTCAATATGCTTCATCAGTTGTCCCCTCCAATTTTCGCAGTATTTCTTGCCGTTATTGAATACAGTGTATTGCCTGACTTGGACAGCTGCAGGTAAATATTATATTCATCCACAAAGATTCTAGCTGAAGCTCCAACATTTTTGGCCTTATCTTCGACCTTGTCGTTAAGCAAGGGAAAATCACCATCCATAACCGCTTTCTGGATATGGTTGTTTATGTCATAGTAGACCTGCTCCAGTTCAGGCGTGCGGTTGTCCTTTATTGCAAGCCTATATTCCTTTTCCTTCAAGGTTTTTTTGATTTTTTCCGTCATTTCGTCATAGGTATTTTTGATGTTGGCTGTATCGCCTAGTGTAACATCGATTTCAACGATGCTGTTTACTTTTTTGCCATTATTCCATGTAACCTTTTCTACTCCTTCAACTCCGCTCAGAGCCTTGTCCAGGGGCATAGCGACGGCATAATTCTGCCACAATGTTTGTCCTATATACAAGGCGGCTACAGTTATAATAAGGGCAAAAAAGCCTTTTACTAACTTAATATAGATATCTTTCATGTCAAACCTCCATATTGAAATTGGTTTACATAATATTATAACATATGGGATAATGTCATCCAACGTTAGATTTTGCATAGTCAAAAGGTAACATTTTTGGTTATTATATATGAATACTGCGCTGTAAATTACACATACTATGATTCGTAAAAAAAAATAAACTTGTAGCTGTGAAAGGAGATAAGATCTTATGGACAGATTAGCCCTTGTTCTTGTTATTATTGGTGCACTGAACTGGTTGCTAGTCGGACTTTTTCAATTTGATTTGGTAGCATCTCTGTTCGGAGGCCAGGGAGCTCTGCTTAGCAGAATAGTGTATACCTTGGTGGGGATTGCAGGTGTCTGGTCAATAAGTCTGCTTTTCAGAGACCGCCAGAGGGCTGACGTAGGCAATAGGAACAAGATGTAGAATACCTAAAAATACTAAGAAAAACAGAATCTCTGTATAGAGGTTCTGTTTTCATTTATATGTGGTATAATTATTCATAGTTGATTTTTTCTATTTTGGAGGTATATGACCATGCTTCAGGCACATTATGGGGAGTTGGCAGCGCTTACGACAGCCTTGTGCTGGACTGTTACAGCAATATGCTTTGAGTCTGCGGGCAAGAAGGTTGGCTCCCTGGCGGTAAATTTCTACAGACTTATCATTGCTTTTTTTCTTCTAGGGATCTTCACTCAATTTACCAGAGGCATGTTCCTGCCTTTTGATGCAACAGGAGATAACTGGCTGTGGCTGTTGATATCAGGAATGATTGGCTTTGTGATCGGAGATCTTTTTCTCTTTCAGGCTTATGTGGAAATAGGTTCAAGAATATCCTTGCTGATTATGTCTTCTGCACCGCCGCTTACTGCAATCATAGGATATTTCTTTATGGGTGAGACCATAACACTGCTTGGAGCGACGGGAATGCTTGCTGCTATGGTGGGTATCGCAATCGTCATACTGAGCAGGAATTCTGAGGACAAAAAGATCAAGCTCTCACATTCAGCCAAGGGTTTGACTTACGCCTTTATAGGAGCGTTGGGACAAGCCATGGGACTTATATTCAGCAAGTTTGGCATGGGCTCCTACGATCCTTTTGCGGCGACTCAGATAAGAGTAATTGCTGCAATGATAGGCTTTGCTGCGGTGATTACATTTTCAAAAAGCTGGGGAAAGCTTAAGCTTGCGATCGAAGATCACGGTGCAATGAGAAACATAGGACTCGGAGCCTTTTTCGGACCTTTCCTTGGAGTCTCGTTTTCACTGCTGGCTGTTCAGCATACGGCAACGGGTATCGTCTCGACGATCACATCCATCTCGCCGATACTTATCATTCCGGCATCGATAATGATATTCAAAGAGAAGGTACTGCCAAAGGAGATACTTGGCGCATTGATCACAATATCAGGAGTTGCATTGCTTTTTCTCTAAATCAATAAGCGACGCAATGCTTCTCAACGTATAAAAGGATGAATTTAATGAACAGGATAAAAGGAATAATTTATGCAGTTTCCTCCGCAGTAGCATTCGGTACAATACCTTTTTTTGCAGTCAACGCATATGAGGGAGGATTAAACTCTATTACAACAGCTTTTCTGAGGTTTTTTATAGCTACCATAATAATCTATTGCATATTGTTGTATAGGAAAACACCAATGAAGGTCAGTAAAAAGCTGTTCGGGAGGCTTTCCTTCCTGAGTATAGCAGGCTATGCGGCAACCTGTATTACACTATTTATGTCATACAGCTATATCCCTGTAGGGCTGGCTACCAGTCTTCATTTCACCTATCCGGCAATAGTGGCGGTTTTGTCTGTTCTCATTCTGAAAGAGAAGCTGCGGCTGACAAAGATATTTTCATTAGTGCTATCCATAGCCGGGGTCTATATACTTGCAGGTTCCGGTGAGGCTGCGGCAGGGTTGAAGGGAGTCATTTCCGCACTGGCTTCGGGAGTGTTCTATTCCTTGTACACTATCGAATTGGCAAGGCCTGAAGTAAAAGCGATGGAAGGTTTGCTGCTCACCTTCTATGTATCGATCTTTTCTTCAGTTTCAATTTTTCTTTTCGGAGCATTGACTGGAAAACTGGTTTTCATACTTGAACCCCGGGTAATTATGGCAGTAACAGGTTTAGCGTTGGTTTGCACCGTATTTGCCATTCTTGCATATTATAAGGCGGTACAGAATATCGGACCTTCTGACACAGCAATACTCAGCACCTTTGAGCCAGTTACGGGAGTGATGCTTGGGATAGCTGCATTTGGAGAAAAGCTCAGCCTGACTACGGCGGCAGGGAGTATATTAATAATCATATCAGTGTTTATTTTTTCATACAGCCGTAATTCGACAGTAAAGGATATTAAAGCGGTGGATATGTCAGAAAATTGAGATATACATCTATATCTTAAGCATTCGCAAGCTAAATTTCGGTATCCGACCTGGGACGGATTTACCCAGGGCTGTCAAAGTGCTAAAATATATTGATATTATTTTTGCATATGTATTGCATATATATTAACTCAATAAAATTTTTATAAAGAGGTGATACTACTTATGCCATGTTCTTGTGAAAACAAACTTGAATCCAGCTTTTGCGACAAGAAAGTAGACCTATCGCTCCTGGAACCTGTGTTTAAAAAATATGAAGGGCAAAGCGCAAGCCTTATAAGTATACTTCAGGATACACAGGGCATTTATGGGTTCCTTCCCCTTGAGGCATTGCAGGTCATTGCTGAAAGGACCGGGAACAAAAAGGCGAAAATTTATGGCATTGCAACTTTTTATTCTCAGTTCAGGCTGACTCCTACAGGCAAGTATATAATACTTCAGTGCCAGGGAACTGCCTGTCATGTAAATGGATCGGAAAAGGTCAGTGAAGCCATCTGTGACGAGCTTGGGATAGAACCGGGAGGGACAAGCTCCGATGGTATGTTTACACTTGAGGATGTCGCCTGCCTCGGCTGTTGCAGTCTTGCACCGGTAATGATGATAAACGGCGAAGCATATGGAAACCTTACACCCAATAGCGCAAGAGAAGTAATTAGAGGTATTTACCAGAAGGAAAAAGGAGGTGCCTCCAATTGAAGATAAGAATAGGTCTTGGCAGCTGTGGCATTGCCGCAGGAGGCAGGAAGGTAAGGGAAGCTTTGGCAGAGTGTATAGCTTCCAACGGAATGCAGGTTGAAATAACATCTACAGGCTGTATAGGAATGTGTTTCTATGAGCCACTGATTGATGTCATTGATAACGAAGGCAAGGTTTTTACCTATGTGAATGTGACCCCGGAAAAAGCCAGGGAAATAGTAGAACAGCATATTGTAAAGGGTACTCCTGTTGAGAAGTATATAGCTTCGACCAGCGAAAAGCCTTTTCCACAATTGGACAAGCAGGTAAGGGTAGTGCTGCAGAACTGCGGTATAATCAATCCTGAAAAAATCGAGGATTATCTTGCCAATGATGGCTATAAGGCTCTTAAAAAGTGTGTCGGAGAAATGACCCCCGATGCAGTAATAGAGGAAATAAAGAGATCAGGACTCAGAGGAAGAGGTGGAGCTGGTTTCCCCACATGGTTCAAATGGGATGCTGCCAGAAAAGCCAAAGGTACCGAGAAGTATGTGGTATGTAATGCCGACGAGGGAGACCCGGGAGCATTCATGGACAGAAGCGTACTGGAAGGAGATCCCCATGAACTGCTTGAGGGAATGATAATTGCAGGCTATGCCATAGGAGCAAGCTACGGATATATTTACTGCCGTGCGGAATACCCTTTAGCCATAGAAAGGCTTGAAGGCGCGATCATTCAGGCTCATGAAGCAAATTATCTGGGTGAAAACATACTTGGCTCAGGCTTTAACTTTGATATAAAAATAAAGAAAGGTGCAGGGGCTTTCGTCTGCGGTGAAGAGACCGCTCTCATAGCATCCCTTGAGGGAGAAAGGGGAATGCCAAGGCTCAAACCCCCATTCCCGGCACAATCAGGCTATTTTGGAAAGCCTACCAATATAAACAATGTTGAAACTTACGCAAATGTGCCATGGATAATGAGAAACGGTGGAGCAGCTTTTGCCGCTTATGGAACAGAAAAAAGCAACGGTACCAAGGTTTTTGCTTTGGCCGGAAAGGTCAAGAACGGCGGGTTGGTAGAGGTACCCATGGGAATGCCTCTAAAGGATGTAATATATGGAATCGGTGGAGGAATAAAGCAGGATAAGGACTTTAAAGCCGTCCAAATGGGAGGCCCGTCCGGAGGCTGTATCCCCAAGGCACTTATTGACACACCCGTAGATTATGAATCCATAACCAAGACGGGAGCAATAATGGGCTCAGGTGGTATGGTCGTAATGGATGAGACTACCTGTATGGTTGATATGGCAAGGTTCTTCCTTGATTTCACCTGCAAGGAATCCTGCGGGAAATGTATATATTGCAGGATAGGTACAAAACGGATGCTTGAGATCCTTGAAAGAATAGTCCACGGTGAAGGCAAAATGGAGGATATAGACGAGCTGGAGCAGCTTTGCACCAGCATAAAGGATGGATCTCTATGCGGACTGGGACAGACGGCTCCGAATCCTGTACTGACCACTCTGAGATATTTCAAGGATGAGTACATCGCTCATATCAGGGATAAGAAGTGCCCTGCCAAGCAGTGCAAAAGCCTTATCACTTACAACATACTTGAGAATAAATGTACTGGCTGTACAGCATGTGCAAGAAAGTGTCCGACCAATGCGATCTCCGGTGAAGTCAAAAAGGTTCACAGGATCGATCAGGAAAAGTGTATAAAATGCGGAAACTGCGCCATTACCTGCAAGTTCGGCGCAATAAATGTTGAATAGTAAAGGAAGTGAAAAAATGTCACTGGTCAGAGTTAATATAAATAACAGAGAACTGACTGCCAACGAGGGCAGTACAATATTAAAGATAGCACTGGACAACGGGATCGATATCCCGAACCTTTGCTATGCTGAGAGCCTGAAGTCCTATGGCGCATGCGGCATGTGCGTCGTGGAGGTGGAAGGGAATCCGAAGCTGGTAAGGGCCTGCTCCACTCCTGCTACAGATGGAATGATAATAAGGACTGATACACCAAGAACCACTGCAGCCAGAAAAACAGCACTTACTTTACTTTCATCGGACCATAAGGGTGACTGCCGTCCTCCGTGTGTAAACGCATGTCCGGGACATACTGACTGTCAGGGCTATGTGGGGTTGGTTGCCAATGGGCAGTATGAAGAAGCTATCAAGCTGGTAAAGAATGTGATACCTCTGCCGGCAAGCATTGGAAGGGTATGCCCGCATCCCTGCGAAACAGAGTGCAGAAGAGGAAAGGTCGAAGAGCCTATTGCCATTGCCGATATAAAAAGATTCATTGGAGATATAGATATTCAGAATGGAACCTATGTGCCGGATATGGACGAGCCTACTGGAAAAACAGTAGCTGTTGTGGGCTCAGGCCCTGCAGGGGTATCCTGCGCATATTTCCTTGCTGCAAAAGGACATAAGGTTGTCATGTACGAGGATAAACCATATCCCGGCGGAATGCTCAGGTATGGAATACCTCAGTATCGTTTGCCCAAGGAGCTTTTGGATGCGGAGATAAATACACTGACAAAAATGGGTGTGGATATCAAATGCAATGTAAAGCTTGGTGAGGATATTTCAATATCCTACCTTAAAAAGAAATATGATGCGGTATTTGTTGCCATAGGTGCATGGGCCAGTATGAGCCTGGGCTGCAAGGGCGAAGATATGGAAGGCGTGCTTGGCGGGATCGAATTCCTCAGGAAGGTTACCCTGGCAGAGCCCATTTATCTTGGACAGCATGTCATAGTTATTGGCGGAGGCAATACTGCGATGGACGTGGCAAGAACAGCCGTAAGGCTTGGAGCTGATCATGTACAGGTGCTCTATAGAAGGACAAGGGCTGAAATGCCTGCAGAGGATATCGAGATAGAAGAAGCTGAAGAAGAAGGAGTAGAATTCACATATCTTGTTGCTCCTATTGAAGTAATAGAGGAAAATGGAAGGGCAAAGGCTGTCAGGTGCCAGAGAATGAAGCTGGGAGCCCCCGACAAGTCAGGAAGAAGAAGTCCTGAGCCAATTCCGGGAGATGAAGTAACAATACCGGCCGACCTTATAGTTTCTGCTATAGGACAGAGGGTCAATGCAGAAAACGTAAAGGAACTGGAGGTAACAAAGAAGGGAACGATTTCTGTCAACACCAATACCTTTGAGACCAGCATGCCTGGTATTTTTGCAGGCGGTGAGGCGGCTACCGGACCGAAGATAGCCATTGAGGCCATTGCTCAGGGCAAGAATGCTGCACAGGTAATTGACAGCTATCTGAAGGGAGAAATTACTTCTGTAGCAAATCCATGCTATATCGAGCAGGATGATCTGACCGCAGAGGATTTTGCAGACAGGGAAAAGAAGAAGAGGGAACATCTTAAGGTAATACCGGCTCAGAAGAGAAAAATGAGCTTTGGTGCGATTTCCGAGACCTTTGATGAGGAAAAGGCTTTACGTGAAGCTTCCAGATGCCTTGAGTGCGGCTGCCACGATTATTTTGAGTGCAAGCTGGTCAAGTACCTTGGGAAATATGATATAGATACCAAAGCATTAAAGGGTGAGATCCACAGGGAAGAGGAAGTTGATACTCATCCATTCATAAAAAGAAATGCAGAAAAGTGCATACTCTGCGGCTTATGCTTCAGAGCTTGCGAAGAAATAACCGGAGTAACAGCTCTGGGGCTTCTGGACAGAGGCTTTGATTCAGTGGTGATTCCGGAATTTGGATTGCCTCTGGAGGAGAGCGCATGCATCTCCTGCGGACATTGTATAGATGTCTGTCCGACAGGTGCATGTATGGAGAAGGAAGCAATAAAGAAACAAGTCCCAGTTGAGCTTGATAACACATCCTCCGTCTGCAGTTACTGCGGCGTGGGCTGTAATGTAAACTACCAGTCCAAGGGCGAGCTGGTATTCAAGGCGCTGCCTGATCAGACCAAAGGCGAGAATACGCTTTGCTCCAAAGGCCGTTTCGGGATATATCACATCAATGATGAGAACAGGCTGGCCAAGCCGATCATCAGAAGAGATGGAAATACCGTTGAGGCGGAATTTGAAGATGCTATAGCGCTTGCTGCCAAGAAACTACAGCTTATAAGGGGACAATACGGCAAGGACAGCGTAGCAATGCTGATATCACCCAAGTTCACCAATGAAGAGGCATATGTTGCAAAGAAGATTGCTGAAAAGCTAGATACAGAAATAACCGGGACCATGACAGAGAAAAAAGCTTCAGGAATTAAGGAAGTTCTGGGTTGCAATGCTTCGACCAACAGCTTTGATGAGCTGTATAGCACAGATCTGATCGTTTCAGTCGGAGATATAGCAGAAAACCATACGGTACTTGGGATAAAGATGAAGGATGCAGCCTCCAGAAAAGCAAAGCTTGTTTCAATCAGCAGAGCAGGCACAAGGCTGGATGAGCACTCAAGCGAAGCCTTCAGGGTAGAAAATGACATGGAATTCCTCAAGAGCTTCATTAAATCTCTAATAGATCAGAAATTCGCTGACAAGAACAAAGTTGACCAGATAGCAAACGGTTTTGACAGCCTCAGCAGGTATGTGGCTAGTGCTGCTGAGAATGCAGCAGCTGCAAAACTTGCAAAAATGTATGGCGAAGCCAAAAAGGCGATAATCGTTGTTGACGAGGACACAGTATCTGAGGAAGGAATAAAGCTTATTGCAGATGCTGCAGTTATCACCGAGAAGGTCGGAAAGCCTCACAGGGGAATAATAATTGTCCGTTCAAAGACAAATACTCAGGGCATAATCGATATGGGCTTTACCACACCTGCCGAGCAGATCCTGCAGGGTATCGAAAATGGTACCATCAAGGGCGCTGTAATAATAGGAGAAGATCCTGCGGCAGTGGATCCAAAGAACGCTGAGCTGCTATCGAAGCTTGAGTTTTCATTATGCATGGATCTTTTCACGACAGAAACTGCAAAGCTTGCCAATGTAGTTATTCCGTTAGCCAGCGCTGCAGCAGCGGAAGGGACTTATACAAGATCAGACAGGAAGATACAGAAGCTTGAAATGGCTGTAAAGCCGCTGGCCGGCAGAAGTACCTTTGACATACTAGCGGATCTTGGCGCTCAGATGGGTGTTGTGGTAGAATCCGTCAAGCAGGCAGAAGAAAAGATCGCAAATGAAATAAAGTCCTACGGCGGATTGTTCATGGCAATAGCCAAGGACAAGGAGACTTATACTCCTAGTAGCAGAGACAATATATCTGGTTCGCAGGTGCTTTATACCGGAGGCTTCATGACAGAAAGCGGAAAGGCAGAACTCAGCATACCTGAAGGTACAGAGCTGTTCAAGGAAAGACAGGTATATGATACTGTACAATTGAGATTCGAAGCTTTCATGAAGGAAAAAGGCCTAAAATCATAAAATTACAGCGGCTGCCCGTTGATCGGGCAGCCGCTTTCTTTTACTTATCCTGTTGAGCCTTCCATTTTGCCAGGGCATCAGCCATGGCATTATTCACAGGTTCTTCCTTTTTCTGCTGCTGCATGAATTTCTGTACAGTTCTTTTATCGCTGCTTTCAGTTTTTTCCTCCATACGCTTGTTGAAGCTGGACAGCTTCTCCCTGAAGCCGCAGCTGCAGGTGAAAAGCTTTCCTTCGCCTTCACCACGGAGCTCCATCCTTTTATGGCATTCGGGGCATCGGGCATTGGTCACCTGAGCCACTCCCTTGCGGTAGCCGCATTCACGGTCTGAGCATATGAGCATTTTTCCCTTCTTTCCGTTTACCTCCAAAAGGAACTTTCCACATTCAGGGCAGCGAGTCCTGGTCATATTGTCATGCTTATAGGCTTCGGTGCTTGCCACAACTGCTGATACCAGCTTGCCTGCATGAGTCCTAATATGGTTCATGAAGGCAGTCGAGTTTGCTTTTCCCTTGCTTATGGCATAGAGCTGCTGCTCCCATTTTGCCGTAAGCTCGGGAGACCTAAGCTCTTCCGGGGCCAGATCGATAAGCTGTATTCCCTTGGCTGTAGGGAAGATCTCCTTGCCTCTTCTTTCTATATAGAACGTGTTGAAAAGCTTTTCTATTATATCCGCTCTTGTTGCGGGAGTACCTAGCCCGCTGGTCCTGTCCAGGGCTTCTCTCAAGGCCTCATTCTCAACAAACTTGCCCGGATGCTCCATGGCTGTCAGAAGTGTAGCCTCGTTATACCTTGCCGGTGGCTTGGTCTTTCTATTGGTTGACTTTACAGACAGGAATTTCAGCTTGTCGCCCTTTTGCATCGGAGGCAGTGACTGCTCCATGTCCTCGTCGTCGTTCTGAATTTCAGTGGTGCCTCGGTCATCATATATGGCCTTCCAGCCCATAGCCTTTGTGACCTTGCCCCGGGCAAAAAGCTGCTCCCCTGAGGCCTCCACCTTTACAGTTGTCTGTTCGTACTGATATGCGGGGCTCAGTACTGCAAGGAAACGTTTTGCTACCAGATCGAATATGTTACGCTCCTCCTGGCTCAGCTCCGACAGCCGCACCGGCTGCTCTGTGGGTATTATTGCATGATGGTCGCTGACCTTGCTGTTATCCACCAAACGGCTGGTAGTGTTGATCTTTCCCCTAAGCAGATTTTGGGCTGCAGCCGCATATGGGCCTATTGCTATGCTTTTCAACCTATCCGGCAGAGTAGGTACTATA
>CAZNMO010000027.1:0-7649 GCA_964574195.1 uncultured Clostridiaceae bacterium
TGTCGATGGTACTTGGACCGCAGGGTCCTGGCAGAGTAGATCGCCGCCGGGTAAACAAAAAAACAACAGCAATCGCTGTTGTTTTTTTATTTGCCCGTTAGCAACGTTCGCTTTCGCTCCGTTGATGGCGATAAATTATGGTAGGCATTCTGCTGTAGTAATGTTTATGGGTCGCTCAGCGCACAATGCCCCGATCGCCGCCGGCTGCTTCGCGGGCTACTTTGTGCATTGGTTTGTATATGCGATGTCATCCTGAACGCAGTGAAGGATCTTGACCCGCAAAGAGCGGCAGGAGCCGGGCTATACTGATTGCGCTCCTTTGATACTTGTCTAATTTCATGAAAAATAAGTACATTTTTATTATAAGAAATCTGAATTTATATTTCATAAATAGAAAAGCTATGGTACAATAGAAAAGGTTACAATATTAGTTAAATTTCGACAGAAAACACCACTTGATTTCTAATAATTCAAGTGTTTTTTTTGAAATGCATTTTATTTTATATGAGTGGTAGCCTAAAGGGAGTTTACATCTGTTTGTAGTGACAAAACACAGAATATATAAAAGGCATGTATAAAATCGCTTTGATGGAATATACTTAGATTGTCTGGCTTATATAGTACATGCTGGAACGTAACCCATAAGAAGGAAGTATATAATGAAAGAAATGCTGAGCAGTATAAACGCTAAGTTCATACGCACAATACCAATACTGGTTGTATTGTCCGTTGCCATATTATATGTTTTGCTCATATCACAGAGCGCTTCTTTATTATTTAATGAGTGGTTGTTCCTGATGCTGGTTTTGTGCGAGATGCTGCTGATAGTGTATATGAGCAGTTGTATTTATAAAGTTGTCAGGGGTGATTCTATGTCTGATATTTTTCAAGAGATGATAGACAATGGTATGTCCGGAAGCAGCCCGATACTCAATACTATTTCTGATGGGATCATAATTGTGGACAAGAAGGGCGTAGTAAAGGACATCAATCAGGGCTTTTGCAGCATACTGGGGATTCGCGAAGATAAAATATTGGGCAGTAATATCACCAGTCTGAGCAGTAACCATGAGAACAAGTTTTTTTTGCAGATACTCGCGGAAACATTGGAGACAAAGAAGGAATTCTCGCAGTTGGAAAGTGAATATACAAAAGATGATGAAAAGCTTTATATTTCAATTTCCACTCATCTACTGCGGAACAGATACAAAAGGGTAATTGGAGTTATGGCAGTACTTCACGATTTTACATATGAAAAAAAGCTCGAGCAATACCTTTTGCGTGCGGAGAGGCTTGCCAATGCAGGACAAATGGCTGCTGAACTGGCACATGAGATCAAAAATCCCATATGCTCGATAAGAGGATTGCTTCAAATCATGGGAAAAAAGCAACGCCTTGAGGATAACAAATATTATGAGGTGATCACAAGTGAGATCGACAGGATAAGTGGTTTGCTCCAGAGGTTTCTTTCACTTACACAGAATGCTCCTAAGCTTGGGAGGGTCGGACTCAATAAGCTGGTTGAAGAAGTTGTGCCTCTGCTGGAAAGCTATGCGGAGTGCAAGAATATAGATATCAGTGTCGATATGCAGAAGCAGATCCCGTGTATATGTGCAGATGCTGAGAACATCAAACAGGTTATCATAAATATCGTACAGAATGGTATCGATGCATTAACTGAGAATGGAAGAATAAACATCAGTATCTGGTATGACCAGATCAGGGATATACTTAGAATGGAGTTTAACGATAATGGAAGTGGGATAAAACCGGAGTACCTGGACAAGATATTTGAGCCGTTTTTTACAACCAAGGATAATGGCTCGGGCTTAGGTCTGGCAATTTCCCACAAAATAATTGAAAATCATAGAGGAAGGCTATTCGCCTTTAACAATCTTGAAGGTGGAGCGACTTTCGTTATAGAGCTTCCGATAGATAAACAGTACTCAGTCGAGGACAGTAAGATATCATAAATTGATAAAAATCAAAAGCCGCATTATTGCGGCTTTTATGATTTCATTTGAATTTGGGGATTATGCCTGCATGTTGACATGCCTTCAGGGCTACAACTGCTGTCGGCCCAAGAATCAAGCCTGCCGCTCCTATAAGCTTCATGCCTGCAAACATTGACATAAGCGTCAGGACGGGGTGTATTCCAAGCTGCTGCCCTACGATCTTGGGCTCTATCATATAACGTACTGTTGTTATTATCCCATAAAGTACAAGCAGTGAGATACCCATGCCATAGTTGCCTCTTATAATGCTTACTATAGCCCAAGGTACGTATATACCACCAGTTCCAAGGACTGGGAGTATATCAAACAATGCGATTATCAGGGCGAGAGTAAAGGCATAGTCTATACCGATTATACTAAGTCCTAGGAAGGACTCCGTAAAGGTGATGCTCAATATAATGAATTCAGCTTTCAGGAAACCGAACAGGGCCATGAACAAGTCTGTCTTTAGTGAAGTCAGCTTGCTGCCCCAGCTTTCGGGAAGCTGCCTGAAAATGAAATCCTTTATAATGTACTTATCCTTAGTGAGGAAGAAGGTTGCTATAAGGGTAATAATGAAAAATACAAGTGTAGTCGGCAGTTTGGTTATTACTTCTATCAAAAATGTGGTCGTGCTGCTTAAGAAGGTCGTAACCTTTCCAAATACAGTTTTCAACACATCCTGGGTGATGTTAAGCACCTCTGGTGGAAGCTGCAGATACAGTTCGGTAACCTGCTGAATAAAATTGGCTATAAGGTTGTAAAGATCCTCATAATAATTCGGCAGTCTGTCATATAGTTTTATCAGCTCATATACCATTCTGGTTATTGCGAATATCGAAAAGGCAATAAGGCCTCCCAAAAACAGTATCATTGAGAGAAAGACAGACATGCCGCGTCCCAGCTTGAACCGTTGGAACAGCCTTACGATCGGTTCAATGATCAGAGCAAGCACAAGCGCCACAACAAAGGGCTTAAAGTACGTAAGCAGCAGGCTTACCGAGAAGTAAACGATCAGGCCAATCGTAAGATATGCAAGGGTTTTGAGTATAATGTGTGAATATTTCTCAATCTCCGGCCGGAGCATAGCACCACTCCCAAATTTATTATTTGCTGTAGTAAAAATATCATATTTCTTAATATGCAGCCTTAAGGATTTTGTAGCATGTAAACCGAACCAAATCAGAAGATTATTTTAGCTCCAGTGTATCAGTCATGATATCTATTTCAGCTTTTCCATATATTCCATACAGTTTCCTAGTTTTATTATATATAATGCCCGGTCAATAATCAAACAATATCGCAGCATTGGATGGATTTATGCGTTATTCTGGTGATATGGATAATATTATGAAAGGTTTCATCAGAATTTGATGGATGCTGTATCCCGAAAGTTTAATGGCCGCTATATTAAACCTTTATTGTAGAAGGATTTATTAGTATAATTATACTTAAAATAGCCAATGAAAGAGAAATTATTCAGAATAGGAGTTTCAGACATAAAACAATGAATAACAAAAAATTACAAGGAATAGTTGGGGTAGGATATGGATATTGATAAGATACCAATATTGAAATCTCTTAAAGAATACAGGGATGAGGAAATTGTCTCCTTCCATATGCCGGGTCACAAAAAAGGCGTTGCTCATGAAAAGGCAGAAGTTGATTTTGAATCAGGAAGCTTATTGTCCATGGATACTACCGAGGTGCCCGGAATCGACAATCTTCATAGTCCCGAAGCAGCAATACTCTCTGCACAAAAGCTTGCAGCAAAGGCTTTTGGAGCTGATGAGTCATTTTTGCTCGTCAACGGTACCACCTGCGGTATATATACAATGATACTGGCAACCACGGAGCCGGGAGACAAAATAATCATACCAAGGAACTGCCATAGGGCGGTTTATGGGGCTGTAATACTGGGCAGACTTATTCCCATATATATTGATCCTGAAACGGATGATGAACTGGGGATAGCCTTGGGTATAAAACCTGAAACAGTGGAATATACTTTGGAAAGGCACAAGGATGTCAAGGCTGTGGTCATTACTAATCCGACCTATTATGGTACATGTTCAGACCTGAAGCGTATTGCAGAGATCGTTCATGCAAGGAATGCAGTGCTGCTGGTGGACGAGGCACACGGTTCTCATTTCGCTTTCAGCGAAAGGCTTCCAATGAGTGCTCTTCAGGCGGGAGCCGATATGACAGCCCAAAGCATACATAAGACCCTGGGGGCTATGACCCAGGGATCAATGCTCCATGTAAGGTATGGAAGGATAAATATTGAAAAAGTAAGATTTTTCTTACAGCTTACCCAGACAACGAGCCCCTCACATATACTGCTTGCATCCCTGGACACAGCAAGGTATATCATGCAGACCAGAGGCGGGGAGCTTCTATCTGAAATAATTGACTGGAGCAGCTGGGCAGCGAAGGAGATAAACAATATACCTGGATTGTACTGCCTAAATCAGGACAAGATAGGGAGGCATGGTGTTGCAGATATCGACCCCACAAGGATAACAGTGAATTTTCGGCAGCTTGGCATTGATGGAAAAAAGGCAGAAGCAATCCTAAGGAAGGATTTCAAGATACAGGTGGAAATGTCCGATTTATATAATATAGTAGCAATCACTACCATCGGAAATGTGAAAGCCGATTATGAGAAGCTGGTAATAGCATTGAAACAGCTTGCCCAGTCAACGGAAAAGGGAGAAGTGTCCGGAACTACAACAGTATTTCAAAAAACACCTGAGCTTTGCATTATGCCGTGGGAAGCGGTATACTATGAAAAAGAGCAAGTGCTATCAAAGGACAGCATAGGGAGGCTATGCGGTGAGATGATAATACCCTATCCACCTGGAATACCTGTTCTTATGCCAGGTGAGAGGATAACCGGAGATGCCCATGAGTACCTCATGGCATGCGTAGCTAAAGGAATAAAAATCAACGGTGCCCAGGATGCAAGTCTCGGATACATATGTGTTATAAAATCGGGGCAATAGGTGGAAAGCTCAAGGACTCAAGATATGTGAATATAGTGTAAAAGTAAAAAAGGAGGTATGTGATATGAAGCTTGTTATAGCAGTTGTACAGGATGATGATGTTGACGAATTGGTTGAGAGGCTGGTAAAGGAGAAGCTGAGCAGTACCAAGCTTGCTTCAACAGGAGGCTTCCTAAGGGAGGGAAATACAACGCTCCTGATAGGCGTTGACAAGGAAAAGGTCGATATGGTCATAGCCTTGATAAAGGACATATGCAAGAGCCGGAAACAGGTTTTTACAACACCAATTCCTCCTACAGGATCGGCTGGAGTATTTATTCCATATCCCATTGATGTCATGGTCGGTGGAGCAACGATATTCGTGGTAGATATCGACAGGTTTGAAAAGGTTTAAGGGAGAGCCGTTATGAAAATATCTGATATAAAGAGCCAACCCGCCTCCGTTGCCGGTGCCATTGCAAGGGAGGACAGAAGGACGGATATTGCAAATGAAAGGACAAGCTTTGGAGATACCCTGAAGAAGACTGAAGAGCAGGATCTGACCACACGTCTGAACAGGCTCATGAGTGATATAGAAAAGCAGGGGGACAGCCTTGGCAAGAGCATGGATATTAAGGATCTAAAGAATTACAAGAAGCTTATTACTGAATTCCTTGATGAGGTAGTGAACAATTCGCTTAAATTCTCAAAGCAGAGCCATTTTGACAGGAGAGGAAGGCATAAGGTCTATGCCCTTGTGAGAAAGGTGAATTCCAAAGTCGAGGAGCTTAGCCGCGAATTCCTCAAGGAAGAGAAGGATAATATAAAGATACTTGAGAGTATTGGAAGCATCAAGGGAATGCTACTTGACATGTATATGTAGCTTTGCAAGGAGAGAACATGCAATGGGTTTTAATGATATAGCAGGACAGCGGGTAATAGTGGAAAGCCTCAAAAATGCTGTTAAGAACGATATGATATCCAACGGATATATTTTCAGTGGACCTAAAGGCTGTGGAAAGAAGCTCATAGCCTTTATTTTTTCCATGGCAGTGAACTGCACGGGTGAGCTGAGCGATAAACCATGCGGAAGCTGCAGCTCCTGCATAAGGATGAAAAGCGGGAACCACCCCAACATTGAGGTTGTAAGGCCAACGGGCATGAGCATAAAAATCAAGCAAATACGGCAGATAGTCGGAGATACGGCCAAAAAGCCTTTTGAGAGCGGCTACAAGGTCGTCATCATTGAAAATGCCGAAAAAATGACACATGATGCCCAGGATGCATTTTTAAAGACACTGGAGGAACCGCCGGAAAATACTGTATTTCTGCTTTTGGCAGAAAATCATAACCTGCTTCTGCCTACGATTGTTTCCAGGTGTCAGGTCTATCAGCTCAAGCCTGTAGCGGCAGAGGAAATGAAGGCTTTTATTGGGGCAAGGCATGATTTCCAGCCATCGGATATAGATGAGGCGGTAAGATATTCGAAGGGGATAACCGGAGTAGCTCTTGAACTGCTTCAGGACAAGGAGGAGCTTTCAACTCGTACCGCTTATGCCGAAATACTTGAAAAGGCTATAGCAGGCAATTGGAGTGAGGCACAGCAGCAGGCAGGCGCAGTAGTCGATTCAAAGGAAGAGGCGGAGCGGTTCCTGGAGTTTTCTCATATCTGGTTCAGAGATGTCATGGTTCTGAGGGTGCTTCACGGCCAGGGCAGAGAGCTTTTGATCAACGCAGGGAGCATTGAAAAACTATCAAGGCATAATTCTGTTTTGACGGAAGGCAAACTAAACAGTATAATAGAAATAGTCAGAAATACGGCTAGGTATGTCAAATATAATGTGGGTATAAAAAACAGCATAGATGGCATGCTATTTAATATTGCGGAGGTAAGTTTGGACAATGGTTAAAACAGTTGGAGTCAGATTCAAGAAAGCTGGAAAGATATACTATTTTGACCCTGCCGATCTGGAGATAAATGTTAATGATAATGTGGTGGTGGAAACCGTCAGAGGCATAGAATTCGGCGTAGCTGTGCTGGGAGTCAGGGAAGTGCCTGAAAGTGAGATCATCGCACCCTTGAAGAAGGTACTCAGGGTAGCCACCGAGGAAGACAACAGGGTTTATGAGGAGAACAAGAGGAAAGAGAAGGAAGCCTTCAATATATGCCTCCAGAAAATAAACCATCATAATCTGGGAATGAAGCTTATTGATGTGGAATACACCTTTGACAACAATAAGATAATATTCTATTTCACCGCAGACGGGCGTGTGGACTTCCGAGAGCTTGTAAAGGACCTGGCTTCGGTTTTCAAGACCAGGATCGAGCTTAGACAGATAGGCGTCAGGGACGAAGCAAAAATGATAAGCGGTATGGGCCCTTGTGGGAAATGCCTCTGCTGCTCAACCTTCCTTGGAGATTTTGCGCCTGTTTCCATAAAAATGGCAAAGGAGCAGAATCTATCCCTTAACCCTACCAAAATATCCGGTATATGCGGCAGGCTGATGTGCTGCCTGAAATATGAGCATGAAACCTACGAGTGCTCCAGAAAATATATGCCCAAGGTAGGGGCTTTGGTAGACACTCCTGAAGGCAAGGGAGAAGTGGTTGAGTCCAATGTGCTCCTGGAGAAGGTAAAGGTGAAACTGGAGCTTATGGAAGGCAACCTTC
>CAZNMO010000027.1:7659-32349 GCA_964574195.1 uncultured Clostridiaceae bacterium
TGTAATAAAGGATTATCATGTCAAGGAGATAGTCCAGCTTAAGCCGGGCAAGGATGTGGAACCGACTATTGAAGGAGATATTGAGCATCTGGAGATGCTGGAGGATAAATAAAGGGATTAAAATTGGCCAAAGGGTTTTATTTCTGGAAGAATAGTGATAGAATGAATATGTAATTTATATAGGAGGTGTTACTATGGCATATAAAATACAAGATTCTTGCATAAGCTGTGGTGCATGTGAATCAGAATGTCCAGTTAACTGCATTAGCCAGGGAGATGACAAATATGTTATAAATCCCGATGAGTGCATCGAGTGTGGCGCTTGCGCTAATGTTTGTCCGGTTGATGCTCCGGTGCAGGAATAATTAAAGCTTAAAAAAAGACCTTAAGGGTCTTTTTTTCCATTAGAGAGGAAATATCATGGAAGAACTTGTTTTTCAGGGTGAGACTCTGGATGACCTGCAGAACGGCTACAGTATAATACAAAAGGCTGACTCCTTCAGGTATGGTGTGGACGCAGTGCTTCTGTCAGATTTTGCAGAGATTCGGAATAACCATTCGGTTATTGACCTGGGTACCGGAACAGGTATTATACCAATATTGATATATGCAAAGAAAAAGCCGGCGGAGATCACGGCGGTGGAGATTCAAAAGGATATGGCTGAAATGGCAGAAAGGAGTGTCAGGCTCAATGGACTCCAAAGTCATATCAAGATCCTGAACATGGATCTGAAGGATGCTCCCGGATTACTTGGCAAGGCAAGATACGACTGTGTCGTTACAAATCCGCCTTATGTGAAGAAGGAGTGCGGTATAAACAATCCTTCAGAGACCAAAGCCATAGCACGATTTGAGATCAAGTGCAGCCTTGAAGAGCTTCTGAGTACGGCAAAAGAGCTACTGAAGCCGGGTGGAAAGCTCTTTATGGTGCATAGGACAGATCGCCTTGCAGACATTATATATGAGATGAGGAACAATGGTATAGAACCCAAGCGGATCAGATTCGTGCACCCATCCATAGGTAAAAGGCCCAATCTGCTTTTGATAGAAGGTGCAAGAGGGGGAAACAGGGAGCTTAGATTTATGGATCCCCTGTACATACATGATGAAAACGGGAATTATACCGAAGAGATATACAGAATATACGGGAGGACTAAATAATGACCGGAATATTGTATCTGTGCGCAACTCCCATTGGAAACATGGAGGATATAACGCTAAGGTGCATCCGTATCCTGGGGGAGGTAGACCTTATCGCCGCAGAGGATACCAGGCAGACTGTCAAGCTTTTGAAGCGCTATGAGATCCATAAGCCTTTGATAAGCTATCATGAGCATAATAAATATGAGAAGGGCGAGGAGCTTGTAGAGCTTTTAAAATCAGGGAAGAATATAGCTCTGGTCTCTGATGCCGGGATGCCGGCGATATCTGACCCGGGGGAAGAACTGGTCAAGCTGTGTATAGAAAACGATATTGAGATAGTTCCAATTCCAGGATCTTCAGCCTCACTGACCGCGCTGATCGTATCAGGACTGCCTACTGTCAGATTCTGCTTTGAAGGCTTCCTGCCCGTAAACAAGAAGGAGAAGCGGGAAAGACTGAAAAAGCTCTCTGCAGAAACAAGGACAATGATCATTTATGAGGCGCCCCATCGGCTTCTTGAAACCCTCAAGGATATAAGGGAGCAGCTGGGGGAACGGAAAATATCCGTATCCAGGGAGCTGACAAAAAAATTCGAAGAGACCGTCAGGGCAGGCATAAGCGAAGTGATCGACATTTTCAGTGAAAGAACGGTGAAAGGCGAATTTGTTCTGGTCATTGAAGGTATAGCTGAAAAAGAGCTTATTGATATTGAGCTTAAGAAATGGGATAATATAACCATTGAAGAGCATATCAGGATGTACATGGGGCAGGGAACAGACAAGAAGGAAGCAATTAGAAAAGTAGCTGAGGATAGAAAACTTCCGAAGAAGGAAATATATAAAATAGGATGCAATATTGAATAGTTCCGCTTTGCTTTTCAACAATATAAATTGCAGCCGGAGCCTTGTGTGGGTTCTGCAATTTGTATTCCCCAGAAGATTTCACACTGCTCAATTCAGTTAATCATATGGTGTGAGACATTATGTACAAGAAGATTTTGAAAGGAGGACTTGTTATGGCATTTACAAAGGATATGACAGTGGCTCAGATACTTAGGGCCAACCCAAAGACAGCCGAAATATTCATGAGGTATGGTATGCACTGCCTTGGCTGCCCTGGCGCTACAGGTGAGTCTGTGGAACAGGCTGCTATGGTACATGGCTTTGATGCAGATCAGCTGCTGGTTGATTTGAATAAGGTCACAGAGTAAATTAAAAGGTTAGGATCACTCCTAACCTTTTTAATTACTTCTTAAATTCTTCCATACAAGCCGGGCAAATGTTCTTGCCTTTATAAACGATAACGTCCTTTGCATTTCCGCAGAATATGCATGCGGGCTCATACTTCTTGAGTATTATATGCTCACCATCGACATATATCTCAAGAGAATCCTTTTCCTCTATATTAAGAGTCCTTCTCAATTCTATCGGAATTACAACTCTACCGAGCTCGTCAACCTTTCTAACGATACCTGTTGATTTCAATTTGTTTCCCCCCTTTGCACCAAACAACAAATTTCGACAATTTATTTTATAATTAATATTAACATTTATGACAATAAAAGTCAATAGTGTCATAAAACTTTATTTCCAGATGAACCCATATAAGCATTATCAATGCTTCCAATCCATTTTTCAGTGAAAAAGACTCTAAATATTTTTAATATAATAAAATACTAAGATAGATTTTTCACTAATAGAACAAATCGGGATAAATATCCATATATGAATATTTTTCATAAAGGCGCAGATGATAGTGATATCATCAGTGGAGATGACCTCCACTGATGATATAGCTCCGGCGGATGCACACGATTTCGAAAGGAAGATTATCTCACTTCGTGAGACACGAAATCGGCGCGCAAGTACGCTGGACAGCGTACTTGAATAAAAGTACTTTGAAAAGCAGCTAAAATGGCAGGGAGTGATTAGCAAATGGATAATGTTAGAGATTTTGGGAACATCAATTTCGAGAAAAAACCATTGTCTTACTGGCAGGCTTCAACAGGTACAACAGGATATCCAACTCTGGACAGGGATATAAAGGTGGACGTGGCTATAGCAGGTGGGGGGATAACGGGGATAACCTCAGCATATATGCTGAAAAAGGCTGGACTTAGAGTAGCGGTGATAGAAGCGGGCAGGATCCTTCAAGGAGCAACAGGTCATACGACTGCAAAGATCACCTCTCAGCACAGCCTGATATATAACCGGGTAAGAAATTATATGGGGGACGAGCGAGCAAGGCAATATGCAGAGGCGAACGAATCAGCCATTAGGACCATACACGGACTGATAAAAAGTGAGGGCATTGACTGCGATTTCCACTGGGAGCCTGCCTATACCTTCACACTTGCCGATTCCTACATACAGAAGGTCGCTGATGAGGCGACCGCAGCCGAGAGCTTCGGAATAAAGGCATCCTATGTTGAAAGCATTCCTCTGCCTATTAAAATAAAAGGTGCAGTCAAGTTCGACGAACAAGCCCGGTTTCATCCCCGAAAGTACCTTTTGGCTCTAGCTCAAAAGGTAGATGGAGATGGAAGTTATATATTCGAGAATACAAGGGCAGTGGGACTCGTTGAAGGGAGTCCCTGCACCATAGTGACTAACGGGGGTTGGAAGGTCACAGCCGATAATGTGATATTGGCCACTCATTTTCCATTCCATGACGGCAGAGGCTTCTACTTTGCCAGAATGTATCCCGAAAGATCCTATGTCCTGGCGCTGAAGGTGAAGGAAAAATATCTCGGGGGCATGTATATTACTGCCGAGGATCCCGGAAGGTCTTTACGCTCCCAGGAACACGAGGGAGGAGAGATGTTGATTTTTGGCGGAGAGCACCATAAGACTGCTCATGGATCAAATATGCAGGAGCATTATAATAATTTATTGGAGTTTGCCAGAAAGTACTATGAGGTAGAGGAGCTGCTGTGCAGATGGTCCACCCAGGATTATACCACACTGGATAAGGTCCCTTACGTAGGAAGGCTGACCTCAAAGCTCCAGAATATATATACAGCAACAGGCTTCAGAAAATGGGGTATGACAAATGGTACAGCTGCGGCAACGATCATTACCGATCTGATAACAAAGGGTGAGAACCCATGGACTGATGTGTATGCTCCTTCCAGGTTCATACCAAATCCGTCGGTTACCAGCTTCATATCAATCAATGCGGATGTAGCGGCTAATCTGGTATCAGGCAAGCTTAAGCAGGTAGCCCATGACATCAGCATAAGCAATGGAGAAGCTGCACAAGTGGAGATCGA
Source organism: uncultured Clostridiaceae bacterium (assembly GCA_964574195.1). Taxonomy (GTDB): domain Bacteria; phylum Bacillota; class Clostridia; order Lutisporales; family Lutisporaceae; genus BRH-c25. The sequence goes on from CAZNMO010000027.1 coordinate 12,074, forward strand.
GGGTCAGAAGATGGGAGTATTCCGGGATGAAAAGGGGCAGCTCCATATAGTTGATACTACCTGCACACATATGGGCTGTGAATTGAAATGGAATGATGCAGAGCGCTCCTGGGATTGTCCTTGCCACGGGTCAAGATTCAACTATGAGGGCGAAATACTGGATGGGCCTGCAGTACATGAACTGCAGCATGACTGCCATGAGAAGAACGTGATAGATCCGAATATAATGTAGTTTTAATGCACATAAGCAGAATGATGCGACGTATCTGTTTCGAGTTGCGTGTTACGCGTTACGCGTGGAACGTCTTGGGATGGGCTTCGAAGATTAAGATCCTTCGTTTCACTCAGGATGACGCTTATCTGTCATCCTGAACGCAGTGAAGGATCTTTGCTTCGAAGGCGGGCTATAACCGTTCCACGCGCAACTCGAAACGCGTAACCCGCAACCCTTACGTCGCATCATTCACAAAGTGCGTATAAATATCCAAAAATGAAATTTTGTTCACAAAATAAAAATTGCTGAGAAGAAGCTTATACTATGGTAATATTAAATTATGATGAAACTACCCATAAGTTGGATCTGTTTTAGAAGAGAATGACGTGTCTTATGAGTGGTAAGCTATTATTTGCAGGAGGTTATTATGCAGAACGTAGTTCAGAGATTTCTTAAATATGTAAGCTTCGATACGATGAGCGTCGAAGAGTCAAAGTCGGTGCCAAGTACTCCGGGTCAGCTTGTCCTGGCAAAGGAACTGAAAAAGGAGCTGGAGGGATTGGGGCTCACGGATATCAGCCTTGATAACAATGGATACCTGATGGCAACACTGCCGGCAAATACCGACAAGGATATCCCCATCATAGGCTTCCTTGCACATATGGATACAAGTGACGGAGCCAGCGGGGCCAACATAAAGCCTACTATAGTCAGGAACTATGATGGCAAGGATATACTGCTGAACCAGGAAAAGAATCTGGTGCTCTCACCAAAGGATTTCCCTGAGCTGAAAAGCTATATTGGTCAGGATATTATCACGACTGACGGAACGACGCTTCTGGGCGCTGATGACAAAGCCGGAATAGCAGAGATAATTACTGCTGTAGAATATTTGCTCCAGCATCCGGAGCTGCCTCATGGAACCATAAGGGTGGCCTTTACTCCTGATGAGGAGATCTCCAGAGGCACAGACCACTTCGATGTTGATAAATTCAATGCTGATTTTGCATATACAATAGACGGCGGAGTGATCGGCGAGCTCGAGTATGAGAACTTCAACGCAGCACGGGCTGATGTTGTGATAAACGGGAGAAGTGTGCATCCCGGCAGCGCAAAGAACAAAATGATCAACTCAATGCAGGTGGCCATGGAGTTCAATTCCATGCTTCCGGAGGCAGAAAAACCGGAGCATACGGAAGGCTATGAAGGCTTCTACCTTCTTGAGAGGATATCCGGCACTATTGAGACCACCTCAATGAAATATATATTGAGGGATTTTGACAAGGCAAAGCTTGAGGCCAGAAAAAGCCGTATAAGGAAGCTGGCAGATTACTTGAATGAAAAATATGGTGATAATACTGTGGTAGCAGATGTGGCAGACCAATATTACAATATGAGGGAAAAAATTGAGCCTGTTATCCATGTGGTGGATAACGCAAAGAGGGCAATGCAGGAAGTGGGGGTAACTCCCATAGTTAAACCTATAAGAGGGGGCACTGACGGCTCAAGGCTGTCTTTCAGGGGTCTCCCGACGCCTAACATTTTTACCGGCGGACACAATTTTCATGGAAGATTCGAGTATATACCGGTAAATTCAATGGAAAAGGCTGTTGAAGTGATAGTAAAGCTTGTTGGAATATACAGTGAAAAATAGTAATCTAATATCATTAAACAGAATACAGTTTGTAACGCTTTTAAAAGGCATTACTTCATAAATCACATGTTTCCGCCATACATTTAATTATCAATTAATGTATGGCGGTGTTTTTTTGATAAACAACATTTGGTTTTATATGATCGTTATAGCCGTTGCCTTTGCAGCAACAGGAGGTAAGCTTGAAGCAGTTACCTCGGGAGTATTTCTATCACTGCAATCCTCTGTGGATCTAGCCATAGGACTTACCGGCGGAATGATGCTTTGGTGCGGTGTTTTGAAGGTTGCGGAAAAATCAGGCCTGGTTGACAATATAGCTGCTTTCATAAGGCCTGTGATGAAGCTGCTCTTCAGCGGGATACCATCCAGAAGTCCGGCTATGGGCTCAATGGTTATGAACATAACCTCCAATATGCTTGGGCTTGGGAATGCTGCAACTCCGCTGGGCCTCAGAGCCATGCAGGAGCTTCAGGAGCTGAATCCCAGGAAGGACACTGCAACAAATGCCATGTGCCTGTTTCTTGTGGTAAATGCGGCGCCGATACAGCTGCTGCCGGCAACTGTGCTGTCCCTTAGGGCATCTGTGGGTTCAGCCAACCCCGGAATAATAATACTGCCTGCAATTATTGCATCACTGGTGGCAGTTTCCTCGGGGGTAATAGCCTGCAAGCTTCTTGAAGGAAGGAGGGGCAGCTGATGAACTTTGTTATTCCGCTGATAATACTGCTGGTGCTTGTACACGGGTATACAAAAGGGATCAAGGTGTATGACGCCTTTATCGACGGAGCCCGGGAGGGACTGATGATCACGATCAAGATCCTTCCGTATATCGCAGCCATGCTGCTTGCAGTGGGCATGCTGCGGAGCTCGGGCGGTCTTGGTTTCATGCTGTATGTGCTGGGGCCGCTTACCAATGCGTTGGGAATACCTGAAGCGGTGATGCCGCTGATAATCATGAAGCCGCTATCAGGCAGCGGAGCCCTGGGTATCCTGGCGGATATTCTGAAAAACAGCGGGGCGGATAGCTTTGCCGGAGTATTGGCAAGTATAATAATGAGCAGCACAGAAACGATTTTCTATACGATAACAGTGTATTACGGCTCCGTAGGCATAAAGAATATACGCCACACCCTTTGGGCGGCAGTAATTGCAGATTTGGCAGGGATAACAGCGGCAGTCCTGATATGCAGGTTTCTGTTTAATAAATAATTGGATTGAAATAATAAGGGTATTTGAACTATAATAGTAGAAAATATGGACACAAAACACACAAGGTGGAATTTGTATGAGAGCAAGAAGGTTTTTGATACTTTTGATCATAGTCCTTGCAAGCATAGGCCTAGGGCTTCCGGATGCTTCCCGTTTGCTTCCGATAACAGCCATAGCCGCAGATATAAAAGTTGAGAACGCTGCGGAATTGGAAGCTGTTATGACAGCTGCCATAAGGGAGGTAAGGGAAAGCGTAAAGGTCAATATTGCCGGTTATGATGAGCAAACCTATGATTTAAACAGTATCTTCAATAATGTTCTGGAGAAAAATGCAGGGCTGGGTTTTGTGGCAGGCTGCAGTACAAGCGTTACAAAAACCTTCGGAAAGTCTGATGCTTTGCTGGAGTTGAAGCTGCAATACCTTTACCCGCCTGAAAAGGTCTCCGCACTGCGATCGAAAACGGACCTCAAGGCGGATGAGATCGTGAGCAGTATCATAAAGCCGGGAATGAGTGAATATGAGAAGGTTCTGGCAGTGCATGATCATTTGATAAGGAATTCGGTTTATGACAGGGCTAATGCGGATAATGCCTCGGTGCCACCCGAAGAGCATGAGGCTTATGGGGTGATAGTCAACGGCATAGGGGTATGCGACAGCTATGCAAAAGCGGTCAAGCTGCTTCTGGACAAGGCAGGAGTGGAGTGCATGCTCATAGAAGGTACCAGTGCTGAGACTCCGGGCAAAAGTGCCGACCATGCCTGGAATATTGTGCGCTTAGACGGAGAATACTATCATTTGGATGCCACTTGGGATGATGTGTCTGAGGCGCGGGGCAGCGATGCCACGGCATATTATTATTTCAACCTGAGTGATACAGATATGCAGAATACCCATGTATGGGACAGGAACAAGTATCCGGCGTGTCTGGGGACCAGATACAACTATTTCGTTTACAACGGTTTATGCGCCGATAATTATAATGAAGCCATCTCTATGTTGAAAAAGGCAGTTTTGGAAAGGGAAAAGAGGCTGATGCTAAGGGTAGCTGATTATAGTGCTTCTGAATATAATATAGAAGAGATGATAAGAAAGGCTGCGGAAAAGGCCAGATTACGCTATGGAATAAGGGCAAAATGGATAGTCAACGATTCCCTTGGAATACTTGATATAGAGTTTGAATATTGACACCCGGGAAATAATGTTGTATATTTTTAGCATACAGAATTTCCGGTTGGAAATAATGAAAATAAAGGTAATGACGGGAAGAGTAAGTTGGCATAGCTGTTAAAGAGAGCCGGAGCAGGTGCGAACCGGTACACAAAACCAACCCAACATGGCCCCTGAACTGTACGGGTGAGGTATCTACTTAGCCTGTACCGGCAAGCTGACGTTATACAGCACAGTGATAAAGCCTTTGGCGAGTCACTTGGTGAGTTTCCTGCTGCGAGGCAGGATTGAATCAGGGTGGTAACACGAACAGCCTTCGTCCCTTTAGTTGGGATGGAGGTTTTTTATTTTAAGGAGGAATAAATATGACAGACAAAAAAACATACTATATCACAACGCCGATATATTATCCCAGTGACAAGCTTCATATCGGACATACCTATACAACCGTTGCTGCTGACGCTGCAGCAAGGTTCAAGAGGATGCTCGGCTATGATGTAATGTTTCTGACCGGTACTGATGAGCACGGACAGAAGATCCAGCGAAAGGCTGAAGAAAAGGGCGTGACTCCGAAGCAGTACGTGGATGAAGTGGTAGCAGGCATAAAAGAGCTTTGGAAGACAATGGAGATAACCAATGACAGGTTTATCAGGACTACAGACAAACATCATGAGGAGTCGGTCCAGAAGATCTTCAAGAAGCTGTACGATCAGGGAGATATCTATAAAAGTGAATATGAGGGCTGGTACTGTACCCCTTGTGAATCTTTCTGGACAGAGCGGCAGCTGGTAGATGGGAAATGCCCGGACTGTGGAAGGGAAGTTGAGCTTACAAAGGAAGAAAGCTATTTCTTCAAGCTTTCCAAGTATCAGGACAGATTGATAAAGTATATAGAGGAGCATCCTGATTTTATACAACCCCAGACAAGACAGAATGAAATGCTTAACAATTTCCTGAGACCGGGACTGGACGATCTCTGTGTATCAAGAACTTCCTTCAATTGGGGAGTTCCGGTCACCTTTGATGAAAAGCATGTCATTTATGTATGGATCGATGCACTTTCAAACTATGCAACTGCGCTGGGTTTCTACAGCGATGACGACTCGGACTACAGGAAATACTGGCCTGCCGATGTGCATCTGGTGGGTAAGGAAATAGTCAGGTTCCACACCATTATTTGGCCTATCATGTTAATGGCATTGGGTGAACCGCTTCCAAAACAGGTCTTCGGCCATGGCTGGCTGATACTTGAAGGCGGCAAGATGTCCAAGTCAAAGGGTAATGTGGTAGATCCGGTAATACTGGTACAGAAATATGGCGTTGATGCCATCAGGTATTTCCTTCTGAGGGAGGTGCCCTTTGGTTCAGACGGTGTATACTCGGAGGAAGCTCTTGTCAACAGATTGAACTCAGACCTGGCTAATGACCTGGGAAATCTTGTTTCCAGGACGATAACCATGGTAGACAAGTATTTTGGAGGAGTTGTTCCAGCCTTCCGCAGGAGCGGAGATCCTCTGGATACAAGCCTCATAGAGCTGGCAGAGTCCACTCCTGCCAAGGTGGAAGAGCTTATGGATAAGCTGCTGTTCTCCAACGCTCTTACTGAAATATGGAAGCTGATTGGAAGATCCAACAAATATATAGATGAGACAATGCCTTGGGTGCTTGCAAGGGATGAAGCCAATAAGGAAAGGCTTTCCGATGTAATATACAACCTTGCAGAGGCGCTTAGGTTCATAAGTGTGCTGATAAAGCCTTTTATGCCCAATACTCCTGTCAGGGTATTCGAACAGCTGGGTGTAGAGGATGAAGCACTGAAGAGCTGGGACAGCATCAAGGCTTTTGGAGCCCTGAAGGCTGGAACGACTGTGAAAAAGGGTGGAATCATATTCCCGAGAATTGATTTTTCCAAAGAGGAGCCAGCACAGGAGACCAAGCCGGAGCCGACTGTGAAAAAGGAAGAGAAGAAGGAAGCTCCTGTTCAGGAACAGCAGGAAGAAAAGTACATCACCATAGACGACTTTGCAAAGGTAGACCTACGAGTTGCCAAGGTGCTTCAATGTGAGAAGGTGGAAGGCTCTGACAAGCTTTTGAAGCTTCAGCTGGAGGTAGGCAGTGAAAATCGCCAGGTCGTGTCGGGAATAGCCAAGTATTACAAGCCTGAAGACCTGATAGGCAAATCGGTAGTATTGGTTGCCAATCTCAAGCCGGTCAAGCTCCGTGGCGTTGAATCCAACGGAATGATACTTGCAGCAGCTGAGGGTGACTCTGTTGTAGTGGTTACTCCGCTTTCAGATATACTTTCAGGATCACAGGTAAGATAGTTTTCTGCAGTACTTCGCCCCAGGGGGGCAAAGCCAGACAAATGCAGGAAGAAAGGACTAAAATATGCTATTTGATACACATGCCCACCTTGACGATGAAAGGTTTGATGAAGACCGGGATGAGGTCATAGCACAGTGCAGGAATGAAGGTGTGGAGCTTATACTTAATGCCGGCAGCAATATGGAGACCTCTGTCAAGGCTATTGCGCTGGCCGACAAGTATGATTTCATATATGCAGCAGTTGGGGTGCATCCTCATGATGCGTCGGAGATGGATAGCGGGACAGCCGGAGTGTTGGCTGACTTGGCTGAGAACAAGAAGGTCAGAGCAATTGGAGAGATCGGCCTGGACTATCATTATGACCTGTCTCCCCGTGATGTGCAGAAGAAAAGGTTTGAGGAGCAGATTGACCTGGCCAGACAGCTTAAGCTGCCGATAATTGTACATGACAGGGAAGCCCACGGGGATGTAATGGAAATATTCAAAAAGACCCGGATACAGGAAGTGGGGGGAGTACTCCACAGCTTCTCGGGCAGCAAGGAAATGGCCTTGGAGTGTTTGAGACTGGGCTTGTATTTATCCATAAGCGGGCCTGTGACCTTCAGTAATGCAAAAAAGACAGTGGAAGCAGTCAGGGAGATACCGCTGGACATGCTGCTTATAGAGACCGACAGCCCGTATCTCACACCGGTGCCCAACCGGGGGAAAAGAAATTATCCCGGATATGTAAGACTGGTAGCGGAGAAAATTGCTGAGATCAAAGGCATTTCTTTTGAAGAGGTAGCACGGAAGACCATGGAAAATGGCAAGCGCTTGTTTGGGATCATATAGTAGGAAAGGCATATCGTTGAGATATGCCTTTTTGTTCCCATTGCCTATTGAGGCAAAATATAGTAAAATTATCATATTAACACATATCGTAGCCTATCTGCAGAAATACCAGTAATAATTTTATCAATTCGTGTATATACTTTTCAGTAAATATAAATCGTACTGGACAAAATCTGTTTGGCATCGCTGAACCAGATTTGTGTTAACTTACGGTTTATGGCATACTCGCTCATTTTTCACAGAAAATCGGCTTCGCTGAAGCAGATCTTGTATAGATAAATACTCCGGGGGTACTGCGATGATCACTTATGAAATCAACGATGCCCTTTATATAAATCTCACAAACAGGTGTTCAAACAACTGTTGTTTTTGTGTTAGAAACAATCCTGAGGGTCTGGGCTTTGACCTGTGGTTAGATAAGGAGCCGGGTGTCCCGGAGATCCTGGCAGAAATGGAGAAGCCGGAGAAATACAGGGAAGTCGTGTTCTGCGGTTATGGTGAGCCGCTGGAGAAGCTTGCTGAGGTTATTGAGATATGCAGATATCTCAAAAAGAAGGGTATTAGGACCAGGATCAATACTAACGGCCAGGCTAATCTCATTTGGAAGAAGAACATCGTTCCTGAACTGGCAGGCCTTGTGGATTCAATATCCATAAGCCTTAATGCGAAAAACGCGGAGGACTATATAAGGCTCTGCAAGCCGGAACTTGGGGCGGAAGCCTATGAAGCAGTATTGAGTTTTGCGGGGGAGTGTGTAAAATACCTGCCGGAGGTATGGCTTACCGTTGTTGATGTCATCCCAGCCTATGATATAGAAGCCTGCAGGAATATAGCTGAGGGCAAAGGTGCAAAATTCAGGGTAAGGCACTATTATTGATGCATTCAAGGACCATCCTGCATATAAATAGAATGCAGGATAGCATTATGAATAATAATAACGAAATACGGAAAAAATATTTAACAGGTCAATGATTTTCCACATTTGCCAAAGTATTGGCCGGTATGTATATATTAGTACAAGGCCAAAAATTTGACAAAGGAAGCAAAGAACGATAAAATAAACCTACTCATGTTCTTGAGTTTTATGGAAAAATAACCCATATGACCGAGGATGGAAAGCCGGAAAAATGACTTTAAAATCCGATTTTATGTCCGGCAAAGGTAATAAAAGGAGGTTGAACGATGAAAATAAACTTGAAGCAGTTCAAGAGTTTATTTTCGGTCAAGCTTATTGCTGTCGCTGCATTATGCTTGATACTCGCTACATCTTACATTTACAGTGCGATGAAAAAAGAGATAACAATTGAAGATATCAACGAAGTAAAAGCTATAAGTACATTTAAGAATACTGTTGGAGATGTGTTGCAAGAAAATAGTATACAATTGAGACCGGAGGACAGAATCAACCTGGATATGGCTGTGAAGCTCCAAGACGGGCTGAGCATTAAAATAACCAGGGCAAGAGCGATCAGCATCAATTCCGATGGAAAGGATGTAAAGCTTCTTACTGTTGCTCCTGATGTCAAAAGTGCCTTACAGGAGGCAGCGGTCCAGCTGGGAGAGAAGGATAGGGTAGAGCCCGGGCTGGATACAAAAATAACAGGAGATACGAAGATCGCTGTTATCAGAGTTGAAGAGAAAATCGAGAAACAGCAATTGAAAGTGGATTTTACCAATCAAGTGAATAAAAGCGACAAACTTGACAAGGGCATAGTGTCCGTAGTGAAAAAAGGAAGCCCTGGGCTTAAGGAAGTGGCGATAAAGGTCATTTTCGAAAACGGTAAGGAAACCAAAAGAGAAGTAGCCTCTGAGAAGATCATAAAAGAGCCGGTCAACGGCATTATAGAAGAAGGTACAAAAACAACCTTCGTATCCTCCAGAGGACAGGTCACACGATTTGTCAGAGCATTAAAAATGACAGCGACAGCGTATGATGCAACCTTTGAAAGCTGCGGCAAGCATCCCGGCGACCCCAATTACGGAATTACATATTCCGGCCTTAGGGTAAGACCCGGTATTGTTGCAGTAGACCCAAAGGTAATACCCCTAGGAACATACCTTTATGTTGAGGGCTATGGAGAGGCGCTGGCTGCCGATAAGGGCGGTGCCATAAAAGGCAACAGGATAGATCTGTACTATGAATCGCCAAAGGATGTAGCAAGATTTGGGAAGAAGACTGTTAAGGTATATGTACTTGACAAGCCAAGATACAGGTTTTAAAAAATGCGGCGAAAGCCGCTTTTTTAATATTACAGGAAAAAAGAAGTATGTGACGTAGAGGTAACCTATGATAAAGGAAACAATAGTAGTAGAAGGCAAAAACGACGCAGCTGCAGTGAGACGGGCTGTAGAGGCGGATATAATAATAACCAGCGGATTTGGGATCAACAGGCCGATATTGGAGAGGATAAGCACTGCTCAAAGAAAAAACGGGGTTATTGTGCTTACCGATCCGGATTTTATGGGTGAGAAGATCCGTAAGATCATATCCGACAGGATAAAGGGAGTAAAGCATGCCTTCATCTCCAGAGAGGATGCCAGGGAAGGCGGAGATATCGGGGTCGAAAACGCAGCTCCTGAAAGTATACTTAGGGCGTTGTCCATGGCAAAATGTGAGGTTGCTGAAGTCCAAGAGATTTTTAACAGAGAAGATATGGTATACTATGGGCTTACGGGGACAGCCAATGCGGCAAGCCTTAGAAACAGGCTGGGTGCCTTGCTTGGTATAGGCTACGGGAATTCAAAGCAGTTTGTAAGCAGGTTGAATAAGTATGGGATCAACAGGGATGAATTGGAGGCTGCTTTGGTGAAAATCAATAATAATACAAAGGATGATATTAATGAAGGATAAACCGATTGCAGAGTCCACCAGGGATATGATAAAAAAGCATGACTTCAAGATAGCAAAAAAATTCGGACAGAATTTTCTTGTTGATGAAGGTGTATTGAGAGCTATAATAGAAGGCTCAGAGCTCACAAAGGAGGATTATGTACTTGAAATAGGCCCAGGCATGGGGGTAATGACGCAGGCCCTTTGTGAGAAGGCAGGGAAGGTTTTGGCCGTGGAGATCGACAGGGAGCTGATACCTATATTGAAGGTCTCTCTTTTCGGCTATGACAATGTAAAGGTCATAAATGAGGATGTCTTGAGGCTGGATCTGAAAAAGGTACTGGAGGAGAATTTTGGGGATGTCCCGGTAAAAGTGGTTGCCAATCTTCCTTATTATATAACTACCCCGATAATAATGAAGCTGCTTGAAGAAGAGATAAACTTCAAGAGCATTACTGTCATGGTACAGAAGGAAGTTGGCGAACGGCTTTGTGCGGCACCGGGCGGAAAGGATTATGGAGCCATAACCGTTGCGGTTCAGTATAGATGCATACCCAGACAGCTGCTCTCTGTGCCCCCTGAGTCCTTTATACCACAGCCTGAGGTCGATTCCATGGTCATAAGGCTGGACTCCAGGGAAAAGCCGCCGGTAAACCTGACCGATGAGAAGATGTATTTCCGCGTGGTAAAGGCCTCCTTCGGCCAGCGGAGGAAGACCCTGCTGAATGCTCTCTCCTCGGGAAACCTGGGGAAGACAAAGGAAGAGCTTCGCGCAATATTGCTTAAGCATGATATTGACGAAAAAAGGCGAGGCGAGACTTTGTCCCTTGAAGAATTTGCACGTATTGCCAACGAGCTTTCACAGAGATAAAATCAAAAATACTGGTTCACATTTGCCCCCTTCATACATATATTAGTAATGACTATGTATAGAAGGGGGTTATTCTGTGGCATCAAATAATGAGTATAAAAGATACTTTATCATACTTCAGGAAGATGAAAAAGGATATGAAATGTCGCCGGGAAAGACACCGACCGGCTACGTAAAGATCGAAGTAAAAAATGGCAAGGTGAAGCTCAACGCATTTATTCAGAATGTCAAGCTTGAGGATCATGTTGAATACAGATTGATCATGGTATCTACCAACAAGAAGCTGGCAGTGGATATAGGAAAGATAATTATCGATGGCAGCGGGCGTGGGGAGCTTTCCTATGAATTCGAATCGGACAATGTTTTAAAGAGCGGTATGAGTATCGGGGATTTTGCAGTTGCAGCAGTAACCAGCGGCGAGTCAGTCCCGCTGTCGGGCTATACCGGAAGAGATAAGCTGGAATGGAAGGGCAAATATGATGTGGTCAACAGGCAGAGGGCCCAGGAAGCAGACAGAAAGGATAAGAAACCGCCGGTTGTAGAAATAGTACCTGAAATACCTATGCCGGAGGTTCCGTCTATACCGGTAGTACCGGCAAAACCTGAAATCAAAATAGAACCTATAGTACCTGCCAAACCAGTGATACCGGTTGAACCTGTGGTGCTGCCGCCCATAGAGGTAGTGATTCCAGAACCTGTACCTGAGATCCCGGTGGTGCTTCCTCCCATAGAAGTTGTGATTCCTGAGCCGGTACCGGAGACCCATATAATTGAGAACAAGGTTGAAATAGAGATAGTCATTCCGGAGTGTCCTCCTATGGCTCCGATGGAAGAACCCTGCGAAATAGAGGAGAAGAAGGAAAAGGAAAGGCCAAAATGCGAAGATATAAAGGAATACTACTGTGATGATGAGGATGAGAGCGAAAGCGAAAGTGAGGATCATGACGAGAAGCATCATAGGCCTAAAACAGCCCCCTTCTACGAAGGAAATATGTACAGACGGCTTAAGAAATTGCTCAGGAGGCTCAGGAGATATGAACCATTTGACAGGGAAAAGGGCTATGAATGGTTCAAGGTCGGGGATGATATTTATGATATGAATGAGGTAGCCGTACCTTACATGGGTTACATGATGCCTATGGGATATCCTTTCATGTCTGAAGGCTGCAGTATGATGCTGGATAGGAAGGATTATATCATAGGAGTGAAATATGAGGACAAGGATGATGATGACGACAGAAGGCTGATAAAATGCCTGCTTTATGGAGTGCCTGCAATATATAGCAAAAAGAACGAGCAGTATTACAGGTCCAGGGGCTTCGTGGATTATATCCCGCATAAGTCCAAGAACTACGGATACTTCATCATGTGCCTTGATATCGGAAAGGGTATGCTTTGTCAGAGGGATTAGTGCTAAAGAAATAAAAAAGTAAAATTTACCATAAAAAACTTGTCTGTTTTATGGTAGAATTAAAAGGATAGAAAGTTAAATACAAAAGAGGAATGATTTTGTGAAGATCGATAATATAGTAGACAGGAAGCTGGTTAAGAATATAGATTTAGGTATAGTTTTATCCACGATATTGCTGATAATATATGGTTTTTTTGCCATATCCAGTGCCACTCATATCACAAGCGGGGGTTCTATAGGCACCCTCAAGATACAGATAGTGGCATTTATTCTGGGCATAATCGGGATACTCATTATACTGCTCATTGATTATAAGAGCTTTGGCGACAATTATGTACTAATATACGGCATAAATATCTTCCTGCTGGTGCTAGTATTGGTGATCGGTTTTACCACCAAGGGGACGAAGGGCTGGATAGACCTGGGCCCTGTGAATATGCAGCCATCAGAGATCGTCAAGCTTGGTTATATCCTTACCTTTGCCAAGTATCTGGAGAAGAAGAAGGATAATCTGGGGAAACTGCTTGGAGTATTGCCTGCACTTATGCATCTTGGGATAATAGTTGGACTGATATTGCTGCAGCCGGATTTTGGTACTGCGCTGGTGTTTATTTTTATTTCCATGTTCATGTTGTTTGCCGCAGGTATAAATCTGAAAATCGTCGCAGGGGCTTTTGGTGCTTTTCTGGTGAGCCTGCCCGTCATGTGGAAGCTGTTGAAGCCTTATCAGAAGGACAGGATACTGGTATTCTTCAATCCAGAGCTTGATCCTATGGGCGCAGGCTACCATGTGATCCAATCTGAAACAGCTATTGGTTCCGGAAAGTTCATGGGAAAAGGATTGTTCCAGGGTACACAGAATAATCTGGGTTTCATACCAGAAAGACATACAGACTTCATATTCTCTGTAATAGGAGAAGAGCTGGGGCTTATCGGGGCACTGCTGTTGCTGCTGCTTTTTGCCTGGCTGCTTCTGAGGTGCCTGCACATTGCAAGGGTATCCAAGGATGATTATGGAATGCTTATATGTGTGGGTGTAATGTCGATGTTCCTTTTTCATGTACTGGAAAACATAGGCATGACCATAGGGTTGATGCCTGTGACAGGTATCCCGCTCCCATTTATAAGCTATGGGGGAAGCTCGCTGCTGACCAATATGGCGGCTGTAGGGCTGGTACTTAATGTAGGAATGAGAAGACAAGTAATAAGATTTTAATGAAAGCTCCGGAATTATGTTCCGGAGCTTTTCTTCTATGTAGATTTTTATGCAGAAGTGTATAAAACTGAATATTTATTAAAACGATGAATATGGAATATGATAACGAATGCTTGAAAATGAAGGGATGTACTATCGACTGATGTTAATGACTCCAAAAATATTTTGTTTATTTATAAAAAAAGCTTGCATAATTATGCAGAACTTATTATAATTATTATCATCAATAATATATTATTTTGGAGGTCGTTAATATGGATTTAAATAAGGATAAAGTTGTTCTTGCATATTCAGGAGGTCTTGATACATCTATCATAATCCCGTGGCTGAAAGAGAATTACGATCTGGAGGTAATAGCCTGCTGCGTTGATGTAGGTCAGGGAGACGAACTGGATACAGTCAAGCTTAAGGCTATGAGTACAGGAGCATCAAAGGTATATGTCATCGATGCAAGAAAGGAATTCGCAGAGGATTATATAATGCCTACACTGAAGGCTGGGGCTGTATATGAGGACAAATACCTTCTGGGAACTTCAATGGCAAGGCCTCTTATAGGTAAGAAATTGGTAGAGGTCGCAGAGAAGGAAGGGGCCAAGTATATTGCACATGGTTGCACCGGAAAAGGTAATGACCAGGTGCGCTTTGAACTGGCGATCAAAGCATTGAACCCTGATATACAGGTCATCGCTCCATGGCGTGAGTGGGATATAAAATCCAGGGAGCAGGCAGTTGATTATGCTGAAGCAAGGGGTATACCCGTACCCGTTACCAAGGAACGCCCCTACAGCATGGACAGGAACCTATGGCATCTGAGTCATGAGGGCGCAGACCTGGAAGATACCTGGAACCCACATCCCACAGATATTTATCTGCTCACAAATTCGCCGGAGAATGCACCTGATCAGCCCGAGACAGTGGAAATCGAATTTGAAAAGGGGATTCCGGTAAAACTGAATGGCGCAAAGCTGGATGCGCTGACTTTGATAGAAAAGCTCAATGAAATAGGCGGCAAGCACGGCATTGGAATCATGGACATGGTTGAAAACAGGCTGGTAGGAATGAAATCCAGGGGTGTATATGAGACACCGGGAGGAACAATACTGTTTAGTGCCCACAAAGAATTGGAGTATATTACTCTTGACAAGCAGACCATGCACTTCAAACAGATGGTTTCCAACAAATATTCAGAGCTTGTTTATGACGGTCTTTGGTTCACATCGCTGAAGGATGCTTTGGATGCTTTTGTGGACAGCACTCAGCAAAATGTCACCGGCACAGTTGTGATGAAGCTGTATAAAGGCTCCTGCACACTCTCGGGGATGAGCTCCATTTATTCCCTTTACAATAAGGACTTTGCCACCTTCGGTGAGAACGTAGACAATACCTATAACCAGAAGGATGCAGAAGGCTTTATAAATCTTTTCGGACTGCCGGTTGAGGTAAATGCACTTATGAAGAGAAAGCTCGCCAAGCAGGAGGCGAAAAAGGAGATAGTCTAATGAAGCTTTGGGGTGGAAGATTCAGTAAGGATACTGCGAAAACAGCAGAGGATTTTAATGCCTCCATTGCAGTTGATTCCAGACTTTATAAGCAGGATATAGAGGGAAGCAAGGCCCATGCACTTATGCTGGGAAAATGCGGGATAATCAGCAGCCAGGAGGCAGCGGCTATAATCAACGCCCTTGAGGAAATAAGACTGGAGCTGGAAACGGGAAAAGCGGAGCTGACAAAGGAAGCTGAAGACATCCACATGAATATAGAAAAGCTTCTCATAGAGAAGCTTGGGGAGACAGGAAAGAAGCTTCACACAGCCAGGAGCAGGAATGATCAGGTCGCTTTGGACCTCAGACTTTATCTTAGGGAAGAGGTTTATCAGCTCCATAGGCTCTTTCTCGATTTGGAAGGATTGCTGCTGGATATGGCAGAGGAGCACGCCGGTACGATAATGCCCGGATATACCCACCTCCAGAAGGCACAGCCCATTTCCTTCGGGCATCATCTTATGGCTTATTTTGAGATGTTCAAAAGGGACATGGACAGATTTGCTGACTGTCTTAAGAGAATCGATGTTATGCCTCTTGGCAGCTGTGCCCTTGCCGGTACTACCTATCCTATCGACAGGAGAATGGTAGCGGAAACACTTGCTTTTCCGGAAATCACTAGTAATTCCATAGATGGGGTCGCTGACAGAGATTTTGCAATAGAATTCATCGGCTGCTGTGCCAACGCCATGATGCATCTCAGCCGGTTTTGCGAGGAGCTGGTCATATGGAGTACATCAGAATTCGGATATGTGGAGATGGACGATGGCTATAGCACCGGCAGCAGTATTATGCCGCAAAAGAAAAATCCCGATATTGCAGAGCTGATAAGGGGAAAGACCGGAAGGGTCTATGGAGACCTGATATGCCTCCTGACAATAATGAAGGGGTTGCCTCTGGCATACAACAAGGATATGCAGGAAGATAAGGAAGCGGTATTCGACGCCGGTGATACCTTGAAGTCTTGCATATCGGTATTTGTTCCAATGCTTGCTACAATAACAGTTAACAAGGACAGGATAACAGGCAATCTCAGGGGAGGCTTCCTGAATGCCACTGACCTTGCTGATTACCTGGTGCTGAAAGGATCGCCTTTCAGAGATGCCCATGAAGTGGCAGGGAAGGTAGTAAGCTATTGTATTATGATGAATAAGGAGCCTCAAGAGCTTTCTCTCAATGAGCTAAGAAGCTTTTCCTCCTGTGTGGGGGAAGATGTATTTGACTTCTTGAAGCTTGAGGTGTGCCTTTCCAGAAGGAGTACGCCGGGAGGACCCTCGGAGGCTATGGTAAGAGAAGCAATTTCTGCAGGTAGGAAATATATGCTGGAATTTGTAGAAAATACTAAAAATAAATGAATAAACATACGCAAATAACTTATGGCACTAGAATGGTGCCATAAGTTATTTGGGCATATAAAAAGACCTAGAGATATAGTATTATCTTTGTTATAAAAAATATGCATTGTACTTGCATAAATATACTTTTAATAATATAATATTGGTATTGAAGCATTGAGCGAAAGCATCTATATTAGGATTTTTGTATGGTGATGCCTTGGCATCGCCGGAAAGGAAGATAGTTATGATTTGGGTAGGAATTATTGGAGCAAAGGGATATTTTGGGGAAGCGCTTTCCAAGCTGATCGCCGGTCATCCGGAAGCACAGGTGAGCACTGTTATGGACCTGCAGGGACTCTGTGATTCCGGTCTGTTTACATCAGAGAACAGCAAGGATGCACCAGGCTATTGGAGCATGGTAAACGCAATCAAGAAATCAGATGTCATTTTTAGCGGTGTGCCGGCTATGATGGCGGAGGATGTTTATTTAAAAGCACTCTCAAGCGGGAAGAGGATAATTGATATAAGTGATGAGCACAATTTGGGAGTCAATCTGGAGGATATTGCAGGAAGTGCTTATCCGGGTTCGATATATGGACTTTCCGATCTATATAAGGATAAGATGAAGGATGCATGTATAGCTGCAAATCCAAGCAGCTATTGCACCGGTGCAATACTGGGCCTTGCCCCTCTTGTTTCAAAGGATCTTGTGGATATGGGATCCATGTCGATAATGTCAAAATCAGGTATAACAAGTCTAAAAAGGACTGATAAGCTTACTGATGCAGGACTGCTTAAAAACGGCATAAGAAGCTACAAGCTGGATTGTGGAGAATATGCCAAGGAAGTAAATGAGCAGATGATGATCCTTTTCGATAAAGGAGCAGTGGCTTCCTATGAATCGTTTATTGTACCAGGAACCAAGGGGATCATGACTACAATAACTGCAGATCCGGCACAGGGCGTGAGCGGAATAGATATATATGAGATTTACAAGGAGTTCTACAGAAATAATCCTTTTGTAGGGATATCTCAAAGTTCTACTGCTACTGAGGGAAGAAACAGCTTTGCTAAATGCTTCTGCAAAATACACGCTTCGATGGAAGCGGATACTGGAAAGATAACCGTGACAACAGTTCTTGATGATGCAGTTAGAGGTGTTGCCAGCCAGGCTGTACAGACAATGAACCTGATGTATGGTATTGATGGCAGGGTAGGATTGTAATATAAAATAGCAAACCATTTAATGGTTTGCTATTTTTTCTTCATCTCAGTTATGGTTCGTCCACTTCTTCAATCTCTACTGCAGGAGAGTCAGCCTCTTCAGCCGGTCTTTCCAGCTTTTGACCACAGTGGGGGCAATAGTTGACATCCAGTGCAACGATTGATTTACATGCAGTGCAGGTCTTGCTGCCCTTAAGCTCCAGTACTCTCTCTCTGAGGAGTCTTATATTTTCCTCAAGCTGCTTAACTTCTTCACACTGCTTGTCATAAACCTCTTCGAGATTTTTTCCGCTTGTATAGCCCCTGTATAGTTCACTGCCTATCTCGAATAATAGTCTTTTGATTTTATCTTCTTCGTTTCCTATTGTCATATTGAGTTTTGTCAACTCAACAACATCTTCTGATTTTTTTGTAACGGTTTTTGCCGCTGTTGCGACTTTACGGCCTATATCACTCAGTTTATCCATGTTTATCCTCCTACTCTTTTTTATTATTATACTATAGAGGAAGTACAAATAAAACCCAAATTGGTAAATAACAAGAGCTTATAATGCGCCACTCACACGTAGGATTTCTTATACCCCGGGACATGGATGTCTTACGTTTTTTATTGGTATTTTACTGGAAAAGCCAGTATAATATTGGTAGGGCTATAATATGTTAAATATATAACGAGACGAAAAGATGTCCTCCACTTTTGCAAGTGGCGGATACCGAGGAATCTTGTTATAACGAAGTGTGAGAGTAAGGAGGTACCATTTTGAGCTTAAATATGATCATTTCATTATTTGCCGGTTTGGGACTCTTCCTATATGGTATGCAGGTAATGTCGGAGGCTCTTCAGAAGACAGCGGGAGATAGATTGAAAAGACTGCTGGAGATCCTGACCACTAACAAATATCTTGGGGTTTTGGTAGGAGCGGCCATAACTTCAGTAATTCAGAGCAGCAGCGCAACCACCGTTATGGTCGTAGGCCTCGTTAACGCAGGCATAATGAACCTATCCCAGGCTGTGGGGGTAATTATGGGTGCGAATATAGGGACAACAATGACGGCACAAATAATTGCATTTAAATTCAAGAATATAGTACCGTATGCAATTATCATCGGTGTCATTCTCGTATTGTTTTCAAGGAAGAAGACCCATAAGCATTTCGGAGAGTTGGTAGTTGGTTTTGGCATACTGTTTATGGGCATGAACATGATGAGCGATTCAATGGCTCCGCTCAAGGATATACCTGAGTTCACTAGCTTTATGCTGGAGCTGCAGCATAACCCGGCACTGGGACTTCTGGCAGGCTTGGTTATGACTGCAATAATACAAAGCAGCAGTGCTACTATAGGAATACTGCAGGCATTAGCGATGCAGGGACTTGTACCAATAGAAGCAGCGCTCCCGATTCTATTCGGTGATAACATAGGTACCTGTGCCACTGCGCTTATTGCCAGCATAGGAACCAATCTGACCGCGCGAAGGGCTGCCATATTGCATATCACAATAAAGATAATAGGTACGGCAATATTTATGGTAATACTGCATCCTGTTACTTTGCTTGTGGGATTGACTGCCACCGAACCTGCCAGGCAAATTGCAAATGCTCATACTTTTTTCAATATAGCAAACACAATAATACTGCTGCCTTTCTCTTCCGCACTAATAACCTTTGTAAACCGGATCCTGCCGGGAGAAGATATATTTGACAAATTTGCCTTGAAATATCTTGACAAAAGAATATTGGAGACCCCTTCGATAGCTGTCGGACAGATAGTAAAAGAAGTGGTAAGGATGGGGGAGATATCCAGATGCAATGTACAGAAAAGCATTCAAGCTATTATCAAGGGTGATGAGAAGACTATTGATGAGATATATAACAATGAAAAAGTTATTAATGAGCTTGAAAAGCGTATTGGGGAGTATCTTCTGGCAGTCTCACACTGTGCCATAGGTGAAGAGCAGCTTAAAAGGGTGGGGAAACTGTACAATACTATACATGACATGGAGAGAATGGGCGATCATGCAGAAAATCTGGCTGAGGCGGCTCAGTACAAGCTTGAAAACAAACTAGTATTTTCAAGCACTGCCATAGAAGAGCTATTGGAAGTATCAAATCGGGTAGACGAAGCTATGGAAAAAGCCTTTCTGGCGTTGAGTACCGAGCAGGATGAATATGTAGAGGCTGTTGACATATGTGAGAGAAAGGTTGATGAGCTTAGAGACCTGTTCAAGGACAAACATATCGAAAGGCTTAACAAAGGTCAATGCAATATTAACGCAGGTGTGTTGTTTCTGGACATCCTGACGAATCTTGAAAGGATCGGTGACCACTGTGTGAATGTAGCAGACGTAGTAAGGCCTGACACCAGAAATGGAAGCGAGCTTGGCGGGAACGTGGATCTGGCACCGGAAAAATGTTGATCATATAAAGCAGTGGCCGTCTGTATGGG
>CAZNMO010000028.1:0-9220 GCA_964574195.1 uncultured Clostridiaceae bacterium
GAAAGTGCTGTAACACTCATGCCGCTGCCTGATTCACCTACAATAGCAAGGGTCTCATTTCTTTCCAGTCTGAAGCTTACACCGTCTACTGCTTTGATTTCATGCCTCCCCATCCTAAAATAGGTCCGCAGCTCCTTTACTTCAAAAAAGCTCATTGTCTGATACCCCCGCATACCATGTCATATACCGTATCCACCAGCATCTGACCCGGTCCTGTAAGCTTCCTTCCGTCTATATTCTCCATATTGTCATTGGCTGTCCTTATATCATCATCGATACCTTCACTGTCGATTATCACCGAGTTCATATCCGACTTCAGTATATCCTGTACGGCAGTCGAACCTATCTTTCCGTACCGCAGCTTTACATCATTTCTCCTGGCATACTTTTTCAGGGCTTTGATATAGTTCTGTGCCAGGTAATCCTTGGGCAGCGTGTTTGTGGTATCTACTATCAGATTTTTGGACTTGTTGAAGCCGAAGTTTTTAAGGTCCATATAGAAGGCTTTCCTGTAGCCTATCCTGAAATACTTGCGTAGGAAATCCTTCGAGCCCCTATCGATATACTGTGAACTGTCCCAGAAGGCAAAAATAATTGTCCTTTCAGGTCGTTCCCGGCTTGACCCCAATACTCTGGCTATCTCCAGTTCCATAGCTGCCCCTCCCGACTCCATTGAAGACGGATACCTGACATCCTCATCATCGCCTACGGAATCCAAGCTGCTGCCTATTATGATGAATTCATCCTTCAGCTTTTCGTCACTGCCCTCAATGCAGCCTATGACGCTGGTACTTACGGGATTTGCCAGAGGCTCGCATTCTATATTGATGGTCAAATTTGATTTTCCCTTCCTGAGAAGCTCGTCCCCTTTGTTCGAAGACACCGGGATATTGAGTGACTCAAACCCCTCCACAGGGTTCCTGTCAACGGTCTCCTTCCTGATGACTTCCTCGCTTTCCCAATCTATTATATATAGCAGCGCCACAGGCTTTACATTATTGTTTACAAAGCTTATCACCCTGCCGGCGGTAAGACCGTCCATACCCCTGATATCTATGATCACCATCTTGTCTCTTAGGTATCTGAAGTCTCGTCTTTCATAAGTTGGATAGATCCCCATGTCTCTGACGGTCAAATATACCAAGTCATATGTCCCTCTCATGTTCTTGGGAGATACGATATAGTAATCCTTTCTGAATACCAGCTCTGTCCTCCCGGAGACTCCACCCTCCACAGACATGCTGGATTGCTTTATGCTAAAGGCTGATTCCATTTCAAATTCATTGAAATAGCTTCCGTTAAAAGGTTGTATCCCATATTCTTCAAGCTTTCCCGCCACATACTGCGCTATTTTCTGGTTGCTGCCGCTTCCGGATTTTCTTCCCCCATACTCGGCTTTGGACAGCTCACTGATAGTAGCCAAGGCGTTATCAGTCTGGAATCTGTACTTGCTGCCCCCTTGAGGGAAGAACAGAAGTACAAGTATTATCGCATAGAAGGCCAGCTTCCTTCTTACATTTGTCCTGTATACATCTATATTCCTGATCTCATATATGAGCCTTGCCGGTGACAGAAAGCCCGGGATCCCCCTGATCCATGATATGACCCTTGAATTTCTCTTGTCCAGCTCCAGCCTGAGCCCTTCCCCCATGAGATTGAAGCCAGTTATGCTCACTGCAAAGGCGGCTGCCGGATAGAGCACCAGCCAGTATCTTCCTATGGAAAGCGGGAACTGCGGTGAAGTCAACAGTGAAGCCCACTCTACTTCAAAGGGTATACGATAATCTCCCGCTGCATCCACGGTACCTGCATTGACAACAAGCCCAAACACCCCAACCTGTGAGAGCATAAGAAGGGCTTGAGCTATCTCAAGGAAAAACATAACGGCTATTGTCGGTATCAGATGGGGGATTATATTCTGCATTGCGATCTCCAGCCTGTTTTTCCCCATGGCTGTCTCACCCTCAATAAAATCCTCATTGAGTATCTCCTCAACCTTTTCCCTGAGGAGGTTAGCCAGCCTGCTCCAGCCGAAGAATATCAAGATATATGCGATTATGCTGATAGGCTCCTTGAAAATATCCTCCATCAGCTTTATCCTGCTTAGAAGCATTGCAATAATTATCAGCGGAAAAGCGCTGAACATTATGTTGAATTGCTTTATGACCCAGATGGAAAGCCTGTTCCTGTAGCCTGCCAGTATGGCAAGGGGCAATGCGATCAGAAGCCTCCCGAAGGCGATAGATATTGCCGTGATGAGAGTAAGCCTGCAGCCATAAAATATCAAGCTTCTCATGTCGGCGCCAAAGGCATCGGTACCCCACGGGTATTCCTTGCATGGAGCTACGGGAGGTTGAAATATCTGAAGCTCATCATCAATGAATACGAAGTCCAGCCGTTCTTTCCCATAAGGGTCTGAAGGGCTGAAGAACTCGGGGTACAGGCTGGAAAAAAACAAAATTCCAACTACGACAGCACCAAGAATAAGTGGAATATTGAGTCTTCTAAAGTCAAAATCAATATTTTTAATAGCCGCGTATAGCTTCTTCATAGGTTGTCCCCCTTGAGAGGCTTGACCACAGCCCATTTAAGCATATTGAACAAGGCATCGAGAATGAAATATATCACACCGACCAGCAAAATGCTTGCAATCAGCCCATCCCTTTCATATTCGCTGAAAAAACCCATAAGTGCCTGAGTTAATCCCGGGTAAGAAAAAACATTTTCCACCATCAGCAGGTTTCCTATTATTATTGAGGTTATGGTAGGAAGGCTGTCTATGATCGCCGGCACTGAGTTTCTCATTACATGGTTCCACAGTATGCGTGTCCTGGAACAGCCCTTTCCTATGGCAGCATTTACAAAATCCTGCTGGTAGCATCCGTCTATGGACATGGAGGTTATCCTTGCTATGTAGCAGGCTGGGAGAACTGAAAGGGCAAGTATGGGCAAAAGCATGTGGTGAATGGTGCCATAGCCGCCTACGCGGAATATCTCGATCCCGTTTTTATTCAGGAATACAGCAAGGCGCTGCAGTAGCGCAATTATCATTATATCCGGAAGTGAAACAGGTATTATGGTTCCCAGTACTTTGAGTCCGGTACTGTTGGTATTGCCTCTCCTACTGTCCATTATGCCCTTGGGTATCCCCAGGACTATGGCAAGCAAAAGGCCTCCTGTCAAAAGCGTAAGCGAATTTTTCATAGCATCGGTCACCAGGTAATTTAGGGATTTATTGTCTCTTCCTACCCTTCCCAGATCCAGCTTCAACAGGGACAGGAACTTGTCATTGGTATCCTTGATTATGAAAACTCCTATATGGGAGGGGGTAAGCCTTCCATCCTCCATGGTCACTGTGAAATCCGAGGGTATACTGCAAAGAAATACAGTTAAATATGCAAAAACAAAAAATATTATAATAGCCGGAAGCAGCCTTTTAAAAACTGGTATTATTCTGTTTATCATGCTGATCCCTCCCTGAATTCCGGAGACAAGTCCACCAGATGGCATGCCACCTTATGCTCCCCGCCAAGTTCCTGTATGAACGGCTTTTTTTCCCTGCAGATCTCCATTGCAAATTTGCATCTGGGATGAAAGCTGCAGCCTCCCGGCGGCGAAACAGGGCTTGGTATCTCGCCCTTAAGTACTTCCCTTTCCCTCCTGCCGAAGGGGTCAGGCACCGGGGCGGAGCTTAACAGAGCCTTTGTATAGGGATGCAAAGGCTTATCGAATATTTCGTCCACGCTGCCCAGCTCGACAAGCTTTCCAAGATACATGACTCCCACTTTATTTGAGACATGCCTTATGACATTTAGCCCATGAGCTATGAAGAGATATGATACCTTCAGCTCCTTCTGCAGGTCGTCCAGCAGGTTGAGGATCTGAGACTGCACAGATACATCAAGGGCAGAGACCGGTTCATCACAAATAATGAACTTTGGTCTGGTGGCAATTGCCCTGGCAATGCCTATCCTCTGACGCTGACCGCCGGAAAACTCATGGGGAAATTTCCTGGCATCCTTCCCTGCAAGGCCTACCAGCTCCAGAAGCCTTCTTACTTCCTTGTCATAGTCATATTTGTATACGATCTTATGTATGCTAAGGGGCTCGGACAATATATCCTCTATAGTCATCCTGGGGTCAAGGGCTGAATATGGATTCTGAAAAACCACCTGGATATCCTTTCTTATGCTTCTCAACTCTTTATCTGAAATGTTATATATATTCCTGCCCTCCAGGAATATCTCGCCGGAGGTCGGCTTTATGAGCCTGAGGATCAGTCTTCCTGTGGTAGATTTTCCGCAGCCGCTTTCACCTACAAGACCCAGGGTCTCCCCCTCCAGAATATCGAAGGATACCCCATCCACCGCCTTTACATAGCTCGCTTTGGTGCTGTTGGCCGAAGTGATTGCAAAGTACTTTGTAAGATCCCTTACTTCAATGATCTTATTCATGCTGTAACACTCCTGACTTATGCGTTAGCAATTGCATAGATATTATGTATGAAACTTACTTTCCCTTTAATATATTATCAGAAAATAATGAACTTTCATCTGACAATTGTGAAGATTTTATGAACATTTTATGAAATAACCGTGAAAAACATTACAAACTTTGCCGGAAACAACAGAGGCGGCCACTTCAAAATGGCCGCCCCTTCTTTTATAGCTTATTCATTTTATCCACATCTACACTCTTAGCGCTGCTCCTACCTGGTTCACCAGCGAATTGACGATCTTGTTGTGGACCTTTGTGATGTCATCCTCCGACAGCGTCTTTTCATCCGATCTGTAGACTATGGAATAGGCCATGCTCTTATAGCCCTCCTCTATCTGGCTTCCCCTGTAAATATCGAAGAGCTTGACCTCCTCGATCAGCTTTCCGCCTTTGTTTCTTATTATCTCTTCCACTTGTCCCGCAGTGATCTCTTCTGTAACGACAATAGCTATATCCCTTGCTACAGACGGATATTTGGGTAAAGACCTATACTTTATGTTCATGTCGCTCTGCTTGATTATTTCTTCAAAATTAAGCTCTGCGACATACACTCTTTCATCTATGCCATACTTGTCTAGCACATCGGGATGAACCTCTCCCAGGCATCCTATACGCTTGTTGTTTATAAGCAGCTCTGCTGTCCTTCCAGGATGCATACTGTCATTATTGGAGGACAATATCCTGTACTTTGTAATGTTCATCTCCTCCAGCAGACTCTCAACAACACCCTTCAAGTCAAAGAAGTCCACTTCTCCATACATTCCTATGGTCAGGGTCTCTCTTTCATTAGCCAGGCCTTCCTCCGAGTTTGTATCAGGCATGTATACCTTTGACAGCTCATAGAACTGTCCATCAGGGACCTTTTTGTTCAAGTTCCTGGATATTACCTCAAGTATGTTGGGTATGATAGTAGTCCTCATTATACTCTGGTCTTCTCCCAGCGGATTCACCAGCTTTATGGCGTTCCTTAAAGGATTCTCTGCTTTGAGGTTGATCTTGTTATATACACCGGGGCTGACAAAGGAATAGGTCAGAACCTCATAGAGGCCCTGGGCAGCCATGTTGAACTTGGCCATATCTCTTATCTTCTGCCTGTAGCTTTTTCCACCCTGTGTAAAGGTGGTATCCATAAGATCCACAGGTATCTTGTCATATCCGTACAATCTGGCTATCTCTTCTATCAGGTCTGCGCTGCCTTCAACATCATCCCTGAAGGTAGGTACAGTGACTTCCAGGTCTCCTTTTATCTCAGCCGTGAATTCCAGAGACTCAAGGTACTTGACTATCATGTCTGTAGTAATATCCTTGACTCCGATGAAGCTGTTCACCTTCTCTACATTGAGGCTCAACTTTCTTGCTGCTTTGGGAGCCGGATATATATCGATCATCCCTCCGACGACCTCTCCCGCACCCAACTGCTCTACCAAGTGGCAGGCTCTGTCCAGTGCTGTCTTGGCAAGCTCCGGGTCTATACCCTTTTCATATCTGCTTGAAGCTTCTGTCCTCAGCCCAAGCTTCTTGGAGGTAAGTCTGATGTTTACAGGAGCAAAATTGGCGCTTTCAAAAATTACTGCTGTAGTGTCAGGCTTTATCTCGCTACCATGCCCCCCCATTACTCCTGCGATACCCGTAGGCTTGCTGCCATCAGCAATTACCAGCATTGATTCCTCAAGCTTTCTGTCCACTTCATCCAGAGTTTTAATAGTTTCACCGGGCATTGCATTCCTTACTATTATCTTCTTGTCCTGCAGATCCCTGTAGTCAAAGGCATGCATCGGATGTCCCAGCTCCAGCATTACATAGTTGGTTATATCAACTATATTGCTTATTGGTCTCACTCCGGCTTTTATCAGCCTCTCCTGCATCCATGCAGGGGAATCCTTTATCACAATGTTCTTTATCATTCTGGAGCAATATCTTGGACAAAGCTCATTATTCTTGACCTGAATATCTATATAATCTCTTATATTGTCCGAATTCTCACTATAGGAGGTCTCAGGATAATTCATAGTCCCGCCGAAGGTTGCTGCAGTTTCCCTTGCTATACCTATAATACTGAGGCAGTCCGGCCTGTTGTTTGTGATCTCAAACTCTATGACTGCATCGTTGAGCCCCAGTATATCCTTTATATCCGCACCAAGAGGGTACTCCTTATCAAGTATATATATCCCGTCGAGCATGCTCTCAGGAAGATTATCAAGGTCCAGGGCAAGCTCCTGTGCCGAACACATCATCCCGTTGGATTCCACGCCCCTGAGCTTTCCCTTCTTTATCTTCACTCCGCCAGGTAAGGTGGAACCGTTCATTGCGACCGGTATATAATCCCCTTCCCTAATATTGGAGGCACCGGTCACGATCTGTATCACCTCGTTGCCAACGTCTACCTGTCCTATAACCAGTTTATCCGCAGCGGGATGCGCCTCGATCTTAAGTATCTTTCCTACTACGACATTTTCTATTTCCTTGCCCTGCTCTTCTACTCTTTCAACCTTTGAGCCGGACATTGTCATTGCATCTGCATAGCTCTTAGGATCTGCCTTTACGTCAACATAGTCCTTTAACCATTTAATAGGTACCAGCATAATTTATCCCCTTTCCTTAATCTTTCACCTAGAATTGTGACAGGAACCTTTTGTCATTTTCGAAGAAAAGTCTAAGGTCCTCCACATCATATTTCAGCAGTGCGATCCTATCAAGCCCCATACCAAATGCAAAGCCGGAATATACTTCCGGGTCTATGCCGCAGTTTCGGAGTACATTAGGATGCACCATGCCGGCGCCCAATATCTCGATCCAGCCCTCATTCTTGCATATCCTGCAGCCGGCACCCTGGCAGGCTGAGCAGGTGCAGTCCATTTCGGCGCTAGGCTCCGTGAACGGGAAGTGATGGGGTCTGAACCTGGTTTTTGTGTTTTCTCCATAGAGCTTTTTTGCGAAAACATCCAGGGTCCCCTTTAGGTTTGCCATAGTGATCCCCTTGTCAACCACAAGGCCTTCTATCTGGTGAAACATCGGAGAATGTGTGGCATCTATCTCATCTCTCCTGTAAACCTTTCCAGGCACAAGTACCCTTATAGGCGGCTTCTGCTGCTCCATGGTCCTTACCTGCATCGGAGAAGTCTGTGTTCTGAGAAGTATCTCGTCATTTACATAGAAGGTATCCTGCATATCCCTGGCCGGATGATACTTGCTGTGGTTCAACGCATCAAAGTTATAATATGCCTTTTCCACTTCAGGCCCTTCGACAATCGTAAAGCCCATACCGATGAATATCTGATTTACTTCCTCCAATACCTTTGTGATCGGATGTCTGTTCCCCAGAGCTTTTTTCCTTGAAGGCATTGTCACATCAATGAATTCGCTCCTGAGACGGCTCTCCAGATCCTTTCTTTTCAGACAGTAAGCTGTTTCTTCGATCTTTTCGTTGATATAGTCTCTGATCTCGTTGGCCAGCTGTCCAACAACAGGCCTTTCCTCCGGGGTAAGCCCCCCCATTCCTCTAAGAACCTGAGTAAGCTCTCCTTTTTTGCCAAGATACTTTATTCTTAACTCTTCCAGCTGCTTCTGAGACTGGATGCTTTCCAACTCCTTAACGGACTGTATCTTGATCTTTTCCAGTATTTCCTTCATAATAGATGCTCCTTTCCTATATGTTATATATTTTTATATTTTTGACAAAATTAAAACCTTCAATCCCCAAAAAAGGGACGAAGGTTATCCGCGGTACCACCCTGCTTGTTTGCATATCGCAAACCGCTCACAGAATAACGGTTCTTGCCGTCAGAGCCTACTAAGATCAGATTCAGCCCTGAATCTCCGGAGTGAACTTCGATTGCTTCGCGGCTGGCACGCTTTCAGCTGGTAACGTTGCCTCTCTGGAAGTCCTTCACAATCTACTCTCTCCATCAATGATTCTACATTATTTATCTTCTCACAACTTAATTGATTATATCACAAGGTTTTTTCCATTACAATACAATATATTCCGATTTCCAACAAATTGATATCAGCCAACACCCTGATTTCCTTCATTGGAAGACAAATGTCATCCTGAACGCAGTGAAATCCTTCACTTCACTCAGGATGACATCCGGAAGGTTCAAAATGCTATTACAGTACAAAGAAGATGTACCTGAGCACCTCGTAAAAATCCCTTGAATCAAAAACTACCGTATGAGTGTCTGTCTGCCTGGCTCCCGGAGAGAAGGAAGCCTTATAGGCGTCATAATGCTCTTTATACCTTATTTCCACATTAAAGCTCTCGGGAAGCTCTACCTTGCAGCGGGACAGCTCACCCTTGAGGGCTTCCTTTACCCCGATCTTTATCAGCTTAAGGCTCAGGTTGGGATTGATCGATATGGATGCATTCCCGATGCCTTCGCTTACCGGAACTGTGACGATATTTTCATTCAACTCCCTGGCATGCTCGCAGAGCATTTTGTCACCACAGGCAAAAACCACAGGAACGTTAAAGAGTGCTGCTGTATAAATGCTTATCATCAGCTCACTGGCATACTGCCCGTTTATCTTGACGTATACATTATTGGTATCCATGGTATGGGCAAGGGGATTTCCATTCATACCCGCCGCAGAATGATAGCCCATTAGGAACACTCCGTCAAAGCTTTCGTCAAGTCCGGCCATCATTATATATGGATTCCTCATCCAGCCCCTTACAAGTTTTATCTTCTCAGGCAGTGCAGAAGCATCTATGCTTCGGGCC
>CAZNMO010000028.1:9230-20230 GCA_964574195.1 uncultured Clostridiaceae bacterium
ACAAGTATATCCTCCGCTCCGGATTCCAGGGCAGCTTCACAGGCTGCTCCGACCTCCCTGGTCATCTGCCGGCAGAAATACTGGTTATGCGGATTTCCGAGGGATGCTTCATCCCAGTTCACTATTCCTGTAACCCCTTCAATATCCGCACTGATAAACAGCTTCATATTTTACCTACCCCCTATCAATCAATATCGTTTCTGACGATGTCCTCATAGGTTTCCCTTTTAACTATCAGTCTCGGTTTCCCATCCCGGAGCATCACAACCGCAGGCTTCCTCAGCCTGTTGTAGTTGCTGGACATGGAATAGTTATAGGCACCGGTACTGAGTATTGCAAGCAGATCTCCCGGCACCAGCTTTGGAAGCATGATGTCCTTAATAAGTATATCTCCTGATTCACAGCACTTGCCAGCAATGGTCACAAGCTCGGCGGGGTCTTCTCCTGCCTTGTTCGCCACGATGGCATCATATTCCGCCTGGTATAAGGCTGTTCTTGGATTATCAGTCATACCACCGTCAACACTTACGTATTTCCTTATTCCTTCTATAGCCTTGATCGCTCCTATAGTGTATAGGGTGATCCCATTTTCACCTACGATCCACCTGCCCGGCTCTATTATTATCCTGGGCAGCTTCAATCCGTTGGAGCTGCATAGCTCGTCCAGGGTCTTCATTATTATGGATATATATTCCTCTATTGCAGGAGGCTCATCCCCCTCCTTGTAGAAGATTCCAAAGCCACCACCAATATTCAACTCCTCAAGCTCCACGCCATAGCTCTCCTTTATCTGGAGCAGCAAACCCAGCATTACCTTTGCAGCCTCTCCGTGAGCACCGCTGTTGAATATCTGTGAGCCTATATGGCAGTGGATACCCGTGAGCTGCATTTTCGGATGTTCAAGTATCGCTTCCGCAGCCTTCAGCGCATCGCCGCCTTCTATGGGGAAGCCGAATTTGGAATCCAACTGTCCTGTAGAGATGTATTCATGAGTGTGGGCTGAAACTCCCGGCGATACCCTGATAAGCACCTTTACCGTCTTGTCCTTTTCAGCTAGCGCCTTACCGAGCAAATCTATCTCATTATAATTATCCACTACAAAACGGCCTATACCCAGTTGTAGCCCAAGCTCGATCTCATCAGGCGTCTTGTTGTTTCCGTGAAAAAAAACCTTGTCCATGGGAAAACCTGCAGCATTGGCTGTATACATTTCCCCTCCGGATACGACATCCACCCCGAAGCCCTCTTCGGCCATTATACGATAAATGGACTTGCTGCTAAAGGCCTTACTGGCATAAAGCGCAATTGCGCCCGGATATTTGTCCATTAAAGCGGCTTTTATACTGCGGCAGTTGTCCCTGATGCCGTCTTCACTCATCACATAAAGAGGGGTACCAAAGTCTTCAGCCAGCTTCAAGGTGTCACAGCCCGAAAATTCCAGGTGTCCGTTATTGTTAATGGTCAATTGTCTGTTTCTCATATTGATCCCTCCAAGAGCGTTGATTTTATATAGGAGTAAAATTACTGCAGCATAGAAATATTGGTAGTATTTGCGTAACTCTCCCTTTGAATCGGGCTATACAAAATCTGTTTAAGCTTCGCTGAAACAGATTTGTGTTACCTTGATTTTCTTTGCGGCGGAACCAATCAACATTAGTGTATATCCTCCGCAAATTATATTGTCTGCTTCAGTTGATACAGGAGGGGTGATAAACATGTTAAGCAATAGGGGAACATTCATATATCTGCTGCTGGCAGTCCTGGCATTATTGCTGCAGCTTTTGTCAGGCCTTGAAGGCATTATGTCCATTCCGCTGTTGATTGCCGGAGGGCTGCCCGTATACCTGGCGGCAAGGCTGAACCTTATGCCGGGAATCCTCATATATCTTCTGGTTTCCATGCTTTCAGCCTTCATGGATATCAGTGCCGCTCTTTTCTTTATATGCATTACAGGAAGCGCCGGTCTTGCCCTTGGTATAGCCAGGAACATATCCGGAAAGCTCCATATTGTTCCGATACCTTCTGTCCTGCTGGTCTTCACAATGCTGGCAGTGCTGAACCATCATTTTGGAGTAAGCATATTCAGCCACATTGGCCAGTGGTCGATCTTGAAACAGGTCTTTGCGCTCATGCCATCCCTTTATATCTTCTGTCTCTTATACCTTAGGCTGTTTATACTCGCCGAAAGGCTTATTTTTGGAAAGCTCAGGCCTATCAGCTACTGACCGTTGCTGCCTGCAGTATCCAGAAACCCAAGAGGGTCCTTTGCCATTAGGCTTTCTGGATCAATATATACCTTTCCGATGGTGGTGGTCCAATGCAGGTGTGGTCCTGTGGAAAAACCTGTGGAGCCGACCTCTCCTATTATATCCCCTTTTTTCACCTGATCGCCTTCTTTAACTAGAAGCTTGTCAAGGTGGGCATAGGAGCTGTAAATATTCAAACCGTGATCCAGGATCACTGTATTCCCTGTGACCTTGAGCAGCATGGACAGTCTCACCGCTCCGCTGTTGGCCGCCTTGACAGGAGTTCCTTTTGCTGCTGCCAGGTCAAGGCCTGAGTGCCTTCCGCTTTCTTTCTTATTGACATATCTTATCATGCCGAATTCAGTAGATATTCGTCCGTCGACCGGCTTTATGAATGCGCCCTCCCAAAGAGGCTTATCTGAAGTGACCGCCTTGGCCTTGTCTGTAAAGCCCTGGTCCTGGTCGAAATTCTCCTCACTCCTTTGAGCTGCCTGATTTGTAGAAACGGTAAGATATTGCTTGTCAAATTCCTTTGGAAGTATCTTGAGGACCTCATCCTTCTCCGCCTTTACCTTTCCATCTCTAAGCACCTGCAGCTTATAGCCGTAATCCCCTTCCTTGGTCCTGCAATTCACAGGCACCAACGCCACCTTGCCTTCCTTATATGCGAAGAAAACAGGCTGTTCTATAACCAGAGCTGTGGATACTTTTATTTCGTCCCTGTCAGTCAAGCCCTTGAGATAGATCTGGAAACAGCCTCCGGGCTGCAGCTCCATTCCGGAAACAACGATCTCCGGCTCAGGCTCCGGCTCAGGCTTGGGAAAGAGTTCAAGGGGTACGATATTTTCAGCCTTTTTCAGGTCAAAGTAGTTTTCCTGTAAGCCTATCACATATATGGCTGTAAAAAATATAAGCAGGAAAGCAAATGTTTTCAGTATAAGCTTAAGCATATCAACAGTACCTCCAAAGCAATTGTACAAATATATATATTAACATATTACTAAATTATTACCTGTTTATCCATATTGAATACGCAGAAGCAGCCAATCGGAAATTATTTGCATCTTTGGAACATTCTATATGGCTGAGCAAATGAATAAGGGCACTTCTTTCAGAAGTGCCCTTGTATTTTGCATGTGCGTACTCTTATTCTTCCGTATACAACTCATCAAAATTAAGCAGTATATACATTTTTCCGTTTTCCAACTTGCCTACTCCGCTGATGTATTTTTTACTGATACTGCTTACTATCTCCGATACAGGCTCTATGCTTTCCTTGTTCACGGTAAGCACTTCCGAAGCTTCATCCACTACGAAGCCAGCCACACTGCCCCCGGTATTGGATACTATTATCCTCGTTCTGTCATCGGTCCCACGGTCCTCCAGATTGAACCTTGTTTTCAGGTTTATTACCGGAATTACCCTGCCTCTCAGGTTCAGGACCCCTTCGATATAATCCGGAGAATTAGGTATCTTGGTTGGCTTTGAATATGGTACTATTTCGTTGACCTTGAATATGTCTATACCATACTGCTGCTCATTCAATCCGAATATAACCAACTGCATCGTATCCATAATGACTCCCCCCTTTTCAATGCTTGTCCACTTAATGTGGTAATAATATGTTATTTTCAAGTATAATTAGTCGCATTATCTTTTAAATTCGACACATTTTGATAAAATCCTTCTTTTTACCATATTATTGAAGAAATACCCTTCACAGATATCTCTACAAAGGGTATTTGGATCAGAAATAGCTATTAGTGGTTTGGTGCAAAGGTTGCGCAGTCGGTTTCCTGGGTGGTGGATGCATTGTTGGGTTGTATCTCGATCTTTGCGGCACTGCAGTAATCACCCTGGGAATGGTAGTAGCACGTATTCACAACACATTTTACTCCGGAAAGATGTTCATTTTTCTTTTCAACTCTGCCTTGCATATTTTAACCTCCTTGAAGTGTATTTAGTACGTTTTTATTATTGGTTAAAATATTTATATTATTCTACGGTGATGATTTCTGCATTTTCCAGTGCATCCTTCATCAAGCTTTCAAAATCCAGCTTTTCCTCCGATCTTTTTATTTCTTCCAACCTTGGCCTTGTCTTGGGATGTTTTGGAACAAATATCGTGCAGCAGTCCTCGAAAGGCAGTATCGAAGTCTCATAAGTGTCTATTTTCCGCGAGATATCCATTATGTCCACCTTATCCATGCCTATAAGCGGCCTAAAAACAGGCAGCTCCAGTTCACTGTTGGTCACCTGTATGCTTTCCAGTGTCTGGCTGGCCACCTGGCCCAAGCTTTCCCCGGTCACCAGTGCTCTTGCACCTTCTTTCCTTGCTGCCAGCTCAGCCAGCTTCATCATGAACCTTCGCATGATTATCGTCAGCTCATCTTCCCTGCACTTTTCGATAATATCCATCTGTATGCGGGTGAAGGGAACAACATAAAGCCTTATGGGCCCTGTATACTGCGACAGCTTTCTGGCAAGCTCCACCACCTTCTCCTTGGCTCTTTCACTGGTATACGGATGGCTGTGGTAATAAACACAGGAAAGCTCCAAGCCTCTCCTTGCCATCATGTAGCCTGCCACAGGGCTGTCGATACCTCCCGAAAGCAGGAGCATGCCTTTTCCGGCACTCTTGTACGGCATTCCTCCCACACCCGCGTATTCCTTTGAGTAAACATAAGCCTTATCCCTTATTTCCACATTCACAACTATATCCGGTTCATGGACATCCACCCTGATATTATCCACAGAATCCAGGATCATCCCGCCCACAGCCCTTGATATCTCAAGGGAACTCATGGGAAAACGCTTGTCTCCTCTCTTGCTCTCCACCTTGAAGGTCTTCACTCCTGCCATCGACTTCAGTTGTATAGCGGCAGCCTCTCCTATAAGCTGAATATCCTTCTCGACGATATCGGCTTCTGCGACACGGATGATTCCAAAAACCTTCTGCAGCTTATGTATCATATCCTCAGAATAAGAGTGAATGAAGAATCTTCCAGCTTCCTTGTCTATCCTATACCCGCTTCCAATTCTGCGGACGATCTCCTTTACCAACTCATCAACAAAGGAATTCCTGTTAAGGCCCTTCAAGGTAATCTCACTGGAATACTTGACCAACAGACACTTCATTTTTTCAACCTCCTTAAAAACGGCAGCAGCTTTTTCAATGCTTCAATAGTATGATCGACCTCAGTAACAGTGTTAAAATGAGAAAAACTAAATCTTATGGCTCCCTCCGCCTGGCCCTCTGAAAGCCCCAATGCAGGAAGCACATAGTTGCTGTGCCCCGCCTGCTTTGAAGAACAGGCTGAGCCGGTGGAAACATAGATATTATAATCCTCCAGCCCATGAAGTAATACTTCGCCCCTTACTCCAAGAAAGGAGACATTCAATATACTGTCTGAATGTTTATTTCCCAAGGGGCTGTTTATCCTGATATTATCTATTTCAGTAAGTCTTTCAATGAAATGTTTCTTTATCTGAAATAGCTGTTCCGCCTTTCCACTCCTGTTTTCTGCTGCCTCTGAAGCAGCTACGCCGAAGCCTGCAATACCCGGAAGATTCTCTGTTCCGGATCTTATGCCCCGCTCCTGACCTCCGCCGAAAATAAGAGGCTTAAGCACCAGACCGCTTTTTATAAATAAGGCGCCTACCCCTTTGGGTCCATGTATTTTGTGGGCGCTTAGAGAAAGCATGTCAACCCCGAGCTTTCCGACATTCAGCTCCAGCTTTCCTGCTGACTGCACCGCATCAACATGGATTCTGGCTCTTTTGCTCTTTGCTCTGACAAGCTTGATGATCTCCTCAATAGGCTGAATGGAGCCTACCTCATTGTTCACATGCATTATCGAGACCAGCCTAGTATTCTCCCTTATAGCAGCCTCTAGCTGATCCAGCCTTACAGTCCCATTCCCGTCAACCTCCAGGTAAGTGATCTCGCAGCCCAAAGTCTTTATATTCTCCAGAAGCCGCAACACACTGGGATGTTCTATTTTTGAAGTTATGATATGCTCTCCATTTTTTATGGTGCCCAAAATTGCAGTATTATTGGCCTCGCTGCCGCCGGAGGTAAAAACGATCTCCTTGGGTTGGGCACCTATAAGCTCTGCTACTTGCAGCCTTGCAGCCGATGCTTTTTTTTCGGCTTCCAGCCCCAGCCTATGGGCGGAGGAAGGATTGGCAAAGTATTTCTCCATACAGGAATCCACTTCGTCGATCACTTTCCTCAGTGGCTTGGTTGTAGCGCTATTGTCAAAATATATGATCTCCATATTTTCCCCCTTGTCCATCAGATAAGTTCTTTACTTCTAAGTATAGTTTCATTATCCCCAAAACACAAATAAACTCTCTACTTCAGGTCAAATGTGGTATAATAATAAAAATCAAAATTTAAGCTAAATAAGTGTTAAAAAAACTTTAATGAAATTTCTATCTTTATATATGGAGGTTTTCGGTATGGAAAAAATATTGTATGTCAGCACCAGGGGCGAGGGTGAGCCTATCACGGCATCAGAAGCAATTGTAAAGGGTATCGCCGGAGACGGCGGACTTTTTGTGCCTTCAAGACTGCCTCAGCCTGATGTTTCTCTCACAGAGATGTCTGGTATGGGCTACGGGGAACTGGCATATCATGTCATGAAGGAATACCTCCGGGATTTCACCGAAGAGGAGCTACGTGACTGCATATCCAGAGCTTATGACAGCAAATTCGATACTGCTGCCATTGCTCCTGTGCAGGAAAAAGCAGGTGTATATTTTCTCGAGCTATTCCACGGCCCAACCATTGCCTTTAAAGACATGGCATTATCGCTGCTGCCTCACCTTATGAAATGTGCCTCTGCGAAGCAGGGTCTGGAAAAAGAGATAGTGATACTGGCTGCGACCTCGGGCGATACCGGAAAGGCAGCTCTTGAAGGCTTCGCAGGAGTGCCGGGCACACGGATAATCGTCTTCTTCCCTGAGGATGGTGTCAGTGAGATCCAGAAAAGACAGATGACGACCCAAACAGGTGAAAATACATATGTAATTGGTATCAAGGGCAATTTTGACGATGCCCAGTCCGGTGTAAAGGCAATGTTTTCGGACAGATCGCTTCAGTACAGACTCAATGAAAAAGGCTTCATGTTCTCCTCTGCCAACTCCATAAATATTGGCAGGCTTGTACCTCAGATAGCATATTACTATTACTCCTATGCACAGCTTTGCAGACAGGGATCTATAAAAGCCGGGGAGGAAATAAACTTCACAGTCCCCACAGGAAATTTCGGAAATATATTGGCAGGCTATTACGCAAAAAAAATGGGGTTGCCGGTCAAAAACCTCATATGTGCTTCAAACGAAAACAAAGTGCTGTTTGATTTCATGGGCACCGGCAGATATGACAGGAAAAGAAGCTTTGTGACTACCATGTCCCCTTCGATGGACATACTGGTGTCAAGCAACCTGGAGAGGCTCCTGTACTCTCTGAGCGGCGAGAAAAACAATACAGTCCGGGAGCTGATGGAGCAGCTCTCAGTCAGCGGAGCATACTCGATCAGTGAAAGTATGAGGAAGGATCTTGAAGGCTTCACCGGGGAACATGCATCGGAGGCTGAGACCATGTCTGCAATAAAAGAAGTATATGGATCCACGGGATATGTGATAGATACTCATACGGCAGTTGCCTACTCCGCATACACGAAATACAGGAGGCAGACCGGTGACAAAACAAAGACTGTAATAGTCTCAACAGCCAGCCCATACAAATTTGCAGCAGATGTTATGAGGTCCATAGACGAGAAATATGACTACAAAGCTACCTTTGAGCTCATAAAGGAACTGAGTCGCATATCCGGCACAGCGATCCCCAAAGGGATCAGGGACCTGGAAACCAAGCCTGTGCTTCACAAGGCGGTCTGTGGTAAAAATGAAATGAAGCCGGCAGTTGAAAGGATCCTGGGTCTTTAGAGCCACAAAGCAAAGCTCCAAATGAAGGGAAGCAAAAATTCCCTTCATTTGGAGCTTATTATATATAGCTTAAAGAGGCAAAACTATCGTAAACTTCGTACCTTTCCCCAGTTCACTTTCCACACTTATACTGCCATGGTGCGCATCCACGATGGACTTTACAATGGTCAGGCCTATGCCCGCGCCTCCGGTAAGCCTGCTCCGGGATGCATCAGCACGGTAGAATCTTTCAAAAATGTGGGGCTGATCCTCGGCTGATATTCCTATGCCTGTATCAGTCACTGATATAACTGCATTATTCTGCTCAGACCCTACGGAAACCCTGATGATCCCGTCCTTGCCGTTAAATTTAACAGCATTGGACACCAAATTTACAACCACCTGGGTCAGCTTATCCCTATCTGCGTATACCTTTACAGGCTCTCCACAGATTTCTGTCTCTATACCTTTATCCCTGCACTCTTTTTCAAAATTTGACATTATGCTTTTCACCAGCTCCAGCCCGTCAAATTCTGATTTATTGAGTACACGATTCTCACTTTCATACCGTGTCAGCTTTTCCATATCCCCTACCAGCCTGCTTAAGCGGGTTATCTCCTCATGAACGCTCTTCAGCCTTTTTTCATCAGGCTCCCAGATACCGTCAAGCATTGCTTCTATATGGCTCTGCAATGTAGCCAGAGGTGTCCTCAGCTCATGAGCCACATCTGCCGTAAGTCTTTTTCTCAGCTTTTCCTGTTGCTCCAACGACTCTGCAAGATTGTTTATTGCCCCTGTAAGCTGTGAGATCTCCCTTATATCCGATATCTCGTTGCTTCTATCGTCATAGTATCCCTTGGATATCATCTCAGCGGTATTAATGACTCGGGATACCGGAGTGCTTATACGTTTTGACATGAAGTAGCCCAATATAAAGGCTAGTATGAGAGAGACTACTCCTACTCCGGCCGACACAGTATTTACAGCATTGATAAATGCAATATCCACCTTGTTGAAATAAAAGGGGCCATAATAGCCTATGGTCACATTGCCCAGCTCTTTGTCTCCATTCATCATTATATAATCGGCAGTGGTGAATTCCCCCTTCCAATTGGGATATCTGCTGGACATGTTATGCGTCATATTGGTCATCATCTGCTCGCACATACCGTTATTGTACTGGGTCGCATCCCATATCAAGTTTCCCTTGTTATCGGAAACACTTACTATCATACCATTCTCTAGCGCGTTTATCCCAATGTCCTGTATTACTTCTTTATTCCAGCCTGTACTGGCTTTATACTGCTGACTTATAAGATTTACTATGTTCTGATTCTTCTCTCCCTGGTTCACCTTCACGTACGACCTGAAGAGGTTTTCCAGTGAAATACTTGCAATTATGCTTATCAACAGAACACAGACCATAGCTATCAAGATATATGACAGCGTAAGCCTGTTCCTCAGACTATACTTCATATTTACTCACCACCAAATTTATAGCCTACCCCGTAAACCGTCATTACATATTTGGGAGTCCTTACATCCGGCTCTATCTTCTGTCTGAGATTTTTTACATGAGTGTCAATAGTCCTGTCATAGCCTTCGTAATCCTCTCCCAATACAAGATAAACAAGCTCATCTCTGGTAAAAGCCTTTTGAGGGTATTTGACAAGAGCCATCAATATCTTGTACTCATTTGGTGTAAGGTTTACCGGCTGTCCGTCTTTTTTTATCTCATGCTTTATACTGTCTACCACCAGTTCTCCATCATTGAAAGATAATACATTAGCCAGTGGCATGCTTTCGCCTTCTGAGCGTCTCAACAGGGCAATCACCCTGGCTACCAGCTGTTTGGGGCTGAAGGGCTTGGTTATATAATCATCAGCTCCGATACCCAGACCGTTCAGTATGTTTTCCTCTTCCACCTTTGCCGTAAGCATTATTATAGGCACCCTGGATTTTCTCCTTATGGTCCTGCATATATCCTCCCCGGTCATATCCGGCAGCATCAGATCCAGCAATATAAGCCTCGGATTAAGCTTTTCGAAAAGCTCCAGCGCTTCTTTCCCGTTATAGGCACAGCTGACCTTGAAACCGCTTTTCTCAAGATAGGATTTCACTACCTCTGCTATCTTTTCTTCATCCTCAACGATCAGGATCCTGGCATTGCTTTCACTCACAGTACAAACCTCCGTTACTTATTTTGTATTGCTCTTCGGCCTGTCCAGCTTACAGCAGTCGAGCCTTTCATTTCCGAAGGATTTCTCGCTTTCCCTGGCAAGATTTTTTAAAAATCTATCAATTGCTTTCTTAATTGATTTTAACATTTATACCAACCTTTCTAAACAGTTAATTTCCACAGCAGCTTCCGCCACCGCAGCCGCCGCCTGTTACGGTCCCTGCTTCGGCAGCCTTAAGGTCCTCTGGTGTCACCTGTCCCAGGTCGTCCACCACCTCTATGCTGCTGCCTATCATACCCATCCAGCAGGAGTAAGGTATCGTTCCCGTCTTGTCAGGTGTAAACTCAATTACATTTTCTCCCGGTGCAAGACCCTTTTCAACATTGTATGCAGGTATCAATACAGCATCATTACATCCGTTGAGGTTTTCTGCTTTTGCATTGATAATGAATTTTACAGGGATGCCCTTCTGAACTACTATTGGTGCAAAGCTATTGGGCTTCAGGTCTATGGAAACCACCTGCACTCCGTTCTCAATTACTGCAACATTTCCTGTGGGTGCACTGGCTGCATAGGTCGTATTCACACCAGAAAGCATAAGCCCTCTTCCCATCATTATGAAGCCAAGGATCATTACAAG
>CAZNMO010000028.1:20240-26139 GCA_964574195.1 uncultured Clostridiaceae bacterium
TACAAGCACTGCACTGGCCTTTAAAAGCTTTCCGGTGAATTTCTTCCCCAACATCGAGCTTACTGCACCAAATCCAAACATCAACGGCACGGTTCCAATGCTGAACATGAACATTGACAGAGCTCCGGCTGCTACACTTCCCGTTCCAAGTGCATAAAGCTGCATTGCCTGCAGCGGCCCGCAAGGCATAAGACCATTTAATAATCCTATATAGAAGGGGCCGTTCTTGCCATTATTGTTATATATTTTGTTGCCAAAGATTTTAGGCATTCTGGGATTGTATCTCTTAAGCCATGGAAAAATGTTCAGCATGTTGATCCCCATTATGACCATGAAAACACCTGCGATTATAGCCACAATTCCCTTTGCACTGCCGGAGAAGCTAACAACCGAGCCAATACCTCCGACAATACCACCGATCACAGTGTAGGATAATACTCTTCCCGTATTATACAGAAAGCTGGGTTTCATATTTCCACCGGCAGTCCCTGAGGAATGCTTGTAGGCAACACACTGTGAAAGATTAATACCTCCGCACATGGCTATACAGTGAAGTGAGGTAAGAAGCCCGACTATAAAAAGGACTCCATAACCCATTGACTGGTCAACTTCAGGTATGAAGTTGAACCCAACAGTGTTTTTAATAATGACATATAAGGCAAGTATTATTACTCCTATTCCCACCAGTTGGATAGCATCACCTTTAGCTGTTTCCGCCTTACCATTGCTCTTTTCTGAAGCCTGATATCCTGCTTTGGAAACTGCAGCAATAATATCAGCAGGTTGCAGTATATCCGGATCAAAGGTCACAAAAGCCTTTGACTTTGAATACTCCGCATTCACCTCAACAACACCTTCAAGCTTTTTCAAAGCATTCTCTATTCTAAGCTCACAGCTGCTGCAGGTCATGCCTTCTATGATCAACTCCATCTTTACCTTTTTCATTTTATTTTTTCCCTCCAATCAGAAGCTTATTATCAATTGAATTATTGCTTATGATTCTACACCCGGACTGTGTAGTTTTTATGAAGGAAAAAATAAAACATGTAGCTTATCCCAATATCCCCATATGCTCCACGAGTATCTTCACTCCGATAAGTATCAATATGACTCCGCCTGCTATTTCCGCACGCTTCTGGAAGAGACATCCGAACTTTTTGCCGATATATACGCCTGCTACACATATTACAAAGGTAATCAAACCGATCATTACAGCCGACCATAGTATAGAAACATCAAGGAATGCAAAGCTTATGCCCACTGCCAATGCATCAATGCTTGTTGCCACCGCCAGTACCAACAGCCTGCCCATTCTTAATGGATCCTCCACAGCTATTGCCCCGGACTGGCTGGATATTGCCACTTCACAGACATCGTCCCCTGTGTCGCAAACTTCACATTCTTCCTGGTATGCTTCATGGATCATCTTCCCCCCTATAATAGCCAATAATACAAAAGCTATCCAATGATCGATGTTGGTTATGTAATTTTTGAACTGAGAGCCCGCAAGCCATCCCGCCAAAGGCATCAAAGCCTGGAATACGCCGAAATAAAGTCCCACCTTCAGAGCATGCTGAAGCTTTACCTCTCTGATGATGATCCCATTACTTACCGATACCGCAAATGCGTCCATCGAAAGCCCAACGGCAATCAATGCAATAGATATAATGTCCATTTTACTCCTCCATTCGTGCTTTTTAGATTCAACTTATCCTCTTTTTTATGTTGTGCAAACAAAAAAAGACTATGTATAACGAAAAACGTTATACATGAGTCTCATTGATTAAGGCAAGCCAGATGCCGGTGCTTTTTCAGAACACCTTCAATCAGTATGTTGACATTGCCGCACAAAGTGCCAATTACTCCCTCATGTGAGTTCACTTCTAAAAATATTATAGACAAACCCGCATGTTTTTACAATAGCCTGACTTACTTTTTATTTAGATTACCCAGCACGCCTTTAAGGATCAGGTCTGCAAAGTAGTTTCCTGCAATACCGCCATTCTCCATAAACATCCTTCCTAAAATCGGGGGTATCACTGCATTGACATTATTAAACTGAAAACCTGTTTTTGAGAATTCCTCGTACAGGATCTTTGCTATCTGCTCTCTTGATAAGCCCATAAAAAGCCCCTGGGGTTGACCTTGCCTGTTATCCATGCGAAACCCTCCTTCCAATATCATAATACGGTGCAAGACTGGAAAGTTGACAAGCCGGAGGTTTTTTTACCAATGCCCTCTACAAAATCTGTTTAAGCTCCGCTGAAACAGATTTGTGTTACCTTAATTTCCTTTGCGGCGGAACAATCTACATTAGCGTGAGTCCGCCGCAAATTATATTACATATTGTCACAGAAGAAGAGTATGTACATAGAATGTAACTGAGGAGAGTATCCAACCCTTTATGGAGGTGAAATTATGGTAAATAGATTCAACAGGGGTCTGAACTGTATTCCTTCAACCGCTGCAACCGTTGATGCAGTGTCCTCAAAGAGCTGCGGCAATGAAGAACTGTTGCTTTTGATCCTTCTTTTCATCCTGTTGGCAGCAAGTCCCGCTCTGGGATTGGAAAGCAGGTATTTTTTCATAATAATCATGGCTATCCTTGGACTTGGCGGCATAGGTGAAGCCTTCGGCCTCAGACAGTAATATTATTAAAGCTCTGACCTTACAGGTCAGTCTTTTTATAAGGGAAATAAACGTATGCAATATGAGTAACCAAACCCGGATTACCACATAGTATGGAGTAGGACATGTAATAGTAATCCCAGTTTCATTAAGAGGAGGTGAGATTATGCCTTTTGGTTTTGGAGGTCCTGGTTGGGGTTGGGGTCCGAATTGGGGCTGGGGTCCCGGTTGGGGTTGGC
Organism: uncultured Clostridiaceae bacterium; assembly: GCA_964574195.1. GTDB lineage: Bacteria > Bacillota > Clostridia > Lutisporales > Lutisporaceae > BRH-c25. The sequence goes on from CAZNMO010000028.1 coordinate 23,108, forward strand.
GTCCTGGTTGGGGTTTTAACAGATTGGATGCACTTGCATTAGCCACATTCTTCGTACTGCTGTAAAAAATATGCTCAATTATTGGTGAACACATTTATGTCAATTAATTTTTAGGCTTCAACATAATAATCAGAAAGGAGGGTTTACTATGGCAAACGTTTATGGTGGAATCAATCCTGGCGTTGCTGCAGCCGGCTGCAGACCTGGCGGAGCAGTGTCTCCTCTTGCAGGTATGTGCAGTGGTGGAAACGGCTTCCTGCTTCTGCTCCTTCTGTTCATATTGCTGGCAGCAGGTCCGTCCTGGGGTATTGACAACAACTTCTTCTTCATAATCATACTCGCAATAATCGCCTTTGGCGGTTTTGGAAGAACCTTCGGCTTCGGTAACGTAATATAACAGCCATCTGCTGAAATGTAAAACCCGGGTATCTTGTTATACCCGGGTTTTGCCGTACTGTATCATTTGCCGCTTTTAGCCGCTGTTTTTATTGCTGCCTGATGTTTTGGATCTACTCTATTAGTGCCATGGGTCTTGCTGTTCAGGAAGTGTACATCTATTACGCCGCTCATCCCGTTGTTCTTCACCTTGTCAAGGTTTGTACCTCTTCCATAGCCGCCGCTTCTGCTTGCTATGGTCTTGTTTGCCGGTGAGCCGTCAACTCCGGCATGTGGCATAGCCGCAATTGATGCTGCTATCTTCCTTCCGCCTACTTCCACGATAACGGGCCTACGTGTCCAGCTCCAGCCACCCCAGATCTCCTTTATTATCTTGGAATCCGCAGTGGTCTTGGCTTCGCAGTCCGCGTGGTTTCCACCATATGTACGCACAATATTAAAAGTCTTGCCGGTTTTTACATCGGTTACCTTTGCTGTCATTCAAATTTTAAATACCTTTGAGGCTTGTGACCACCAGTCAAGAAGCTCAGCTTTTCCAGAGCTTGTCCCTTTAGTGGTTCCAAAAAGTGCCTTTTTTGTGCCTGCACCCGCAACCCCGTCTACATTGAGCTTGTTCTTTGATTGGAACCTTTTCACCGCTTCTTCCGTCAAACTACCAAAATGACCTGTTATATCGGCAGTGAAGTATCCCTTTTTCTTAAGCGCAGACTGCAATTGCTTTACCTCTTCCCCCTTGCTTCCGTTTTTTAATACATCCGCTGAAGTAACCGAGGTGGTAAAAAGCATCACCATAATAAAAAACGCAAAAAATTTTCCTGCCCTCAAATACTGCTTCTCCTTTCCGCTTACGAGGTATTGAACACACAGGATATTCCAGATCGTTGTGCTCAATAACAACATATGTGAACCTGTAACTTGTCACATTGTTGCCGGGTTAGGACTCAGAGTTTGCCCCGGGTGCCATTCATGCAGGCACCCCTCACCCCACATACTCTCCCCCGCTCCCATTCGGGATTCAGCTAACAGTACGGCTTGTCTATATTTTAATAGTTTCCATTTGCCAATTCAATGGTAATTATATACATTATATAAATAGCGAACCTGCTGCGCCTGCTCCGGTCGGCGCCGGTGTCACTCCGGTAATAGGCTGCTTAAGAGATATTTCAATGAGCAACGCCCAGAATAATATCAATGAAGCAGTTAAACTCATTGGAGTTGCCAGCAGCTTCAGATTATTGGCAAAAGTCGTTACCCCAGGAGCTATTTGCTGTTCCTCTGCTTCAAGGATGGCTGCCCTCCTTATTAGAAAAAGGGCAACCAGATTCAATGAGGATGCAATCACAAACATATTGTCCTGCTTCATGGTATTTACTATCAAGCTGGCGAAAAGCAATAGCCGCGAGGCAACCGTGGCTTCCGGTGTGCCGGCACGTTCTTTTTGTACAGGCAGTGTTCCACTGTCCATGTTCAAAATAAACACCTCCTTTGTTTTATTATATTGTTTGTCAGGTTAACTAGTTACCCTATGAATCGTGATACAGAAAAAACTCTCTGGAGTGCTGCAAGCTCCAGAGAGTTCTATATTATATGATCACCCCGTCCCGGGCTTCTATCCTGATAATGCTTCCTTCACCGGCACTTTCGCCTGCCAGCTCCAGGAGCCTTATAACATTCCTGGCCTCCATAGGCTTTACCAGGACTTCTTCCTTGTGCATCACGGCTCTGTATATATTTCGGTAATAATCCCTATAATCCCCGGTTTCACTTTCTACTTTACCCGATATATCAAGCCCGTTGATCGTAGTATCGATCGTCCCATAAAGCTCTTCCGGTTCCTTTCCCCATGATGGCTGCATATATGGAGCATACCCTGCCTTCAGAGCCTCCTCCTGTACATCCATGCCGTATTTTACAAAAGAGCCTTTGTCTCCGAAAAGCATATACCTGGGGATATTCCCCCTTACCAGCATTCCTGACTTAAGGGTCACCTTGAGGCCTTTATAGCCCAGCACCACTTCAAAGCTATCATCCACTCTGGCGCCGGTCCTCTGCTTCCTTATATCAGCATATATGCTGTCAGGTATTCCGAAAAGCACCAGTGCCTGGTCTATCAGATGCGGACCCAGGTCATACAACATGCCGGATCCAGGGTTGCATTCCTCCCTCCAGGCATTTTCCTTGATATTGCATCTGAAGCGGTCATAGTGGATCTCACACTCAGCCAATTGCCCCAGAAGTCCGCTGTCCAGCACCTTCCTGACCGTACGGAAATCGCTGTCCAGTCTTCTGTTGTGGTATACCGACAATATCCTGTCGTATTTTTTAGCAAGTGCTATGAGATTGTCTGCCTCCTTGGAAGTCACAGTAAATGGTTTCTCCACAACCACATGCTTTTCTGATATCAATGCTTCTTTAGCAGTTGTAAAATGACTTGTATTCGGCGAAGCCACAACTACCAGCTGTATGCTTTCATCCTTCATAACAGAACCGATATCATCTGATACAACGGCTCCGGGATACAGCTCCCTCACTATTTTGCCTGCCTCTGAATTTGTTGTGTAAACCCTAGACAGGTTTAATTCAGGAACGCTTGCTATTATAGGTGCCTGAAACACTCTTCCAGATAATCCGAAACC
>CAZNMO010000028.1:26149-31596 GCA_964574195.1 uncultured Clostridiaceae bacterium
CGAAACCAATAAGCGCAACATTTATTCTTTTCTCCATTAAAATGCCTCCTGTATGTTATTCCACGGATGTACTCTATTTAATTTGCGGCGGATATACGCTAATGTGGATTATTCCGCCGCAAATTAAACTAATGTAGCACAAATCTGTTTCAGCGGAGCTTAAACAGATTTTACATAGTCCATGCCAGCCGGTGCGTTAAATATAGATTATCACTTAAGCTTTTACCTTTCAACGTATATTAGGCCATTTTATTTCTGCAGTAACCAAAATGCCATTTTTACATAAAATGAATATAGGATGATGACCAGCCACTTCTATGTATAGGAGGTGCGATTATGGCAAGAGGTTTTAACCATGGACTGGAGCCCACTCCTGTAACCTATGCTTCCTCGGGTGTATTTTACAAAGATTCGAGACTACAGCCGCCCACTGCACCAGCACCCCCGCCGCCTCCTGAACCGGTACTTCCGGCAGCGGTCCCGTCAGCCGCGCAACTGGGAGGCATGCTTAACGGGCTTATTGGGAATGTATTTGAAAACAATAACTGGTGGCTATGGGCAGCTGCATTGATCATCCTTCTGAATCCTGACCTGAGAAAAAAGCTCTTGGGGAAAGAAAAGGAGGCTGACTGAAACCGTTCGGTCGCCTCCTGTTTTTTATTTCAGGCCTAAGCCTTTTCTTTTTGAAACAATATGGGCTTCGATATTATTCGCTACTTCCACCGGATCATCTCCCAGGCCTATCTTGCCTCCAGTCAGTCCTTCAACATCCTCGGTAAGCAATTTTACCAAACCTGGCGCCCCGGTGACAAATGGAGTAGGCGACAGATGGGTATATGCACCATAAGCTACTGCAAAAACTCCGTCTATTGTAGCTTTTTGTTCCATCCACTCCGGTGCAGTAACAGCTATTGGCAGCTGTGGAACGTCCACATCCAGGTGATCTGCAAGCGCTGTGACCAGCATAGATATCCTTCCGGTATCCGTGCAGGTACCAAAGCTTAGTACCGGAGGTATCTTGAGCATGCCACATACCTCCTTGAGTCCTTCCCCGGCCATGTTGACCGCATCCAGGTTGCAAAGTCCAGCAACCTCAAGGGCATGGTTCCCGCAACCTCCGGCCACGACAAGTATGTCCCTCTTAATAAGCTCCTTGGTAAGGTTGACCGTATTCCAATCCTGAGGTCCGTTTCTCAGGGTGGAGCAATTGGCTAATGCAACTACTCCCTTTATTTTTCCTGCTGCTATTACCTCCACAAGAGGATCCAGCTTGTTGCCCAGGGCACCAAGCACCGCTTCGGTAGAGAAGCCTGCTATTGCTTTTGTCACATGCTTTGGAACCTTGGGAGTCACTTTCCCATGACGCTTCTTGAAGTTTTCGATACCAAGCTCTATAAGCCGGTCAGCCATTTTATCCACTTCTGCAGGATGATATGGCATCTTTTCCTTCACCCCTGGTACTCCGATAATTGTACTTATACTAACAAGCGTGACCTGATACTTTTCTGCATACATATCTATTGCAGGAGGCGAGCAGTTCTCTTCCATTGCCAGGACATCTGCTGCTCCAGTTGCCAGCATCGGTTCTATTGCCAGCCAGTTGCCCATGAGTCCTACAAAAACGTCATCCACCGGGAACCTTTGCAAAAGCTCCTGTCCGGTTTCGATGGAGCCGACCACCCGCAGACCTTTCGCACCTGCCGCTTTCGCCCTTTTCTGGACTTCTTCGCTCTTTGCTTTGTTTATCACTGCAACTCCGGCCCACGGTTGGTGCCCATTGAACACGATATTGATGTAATCCGGGTCGAATATGCCAAGGTCGACATTTACCTCATGGGGCATTGGGGTTCCAAAAAGAATATCCTGAGTCATTTCCAAACCTATTTGAGAGTTGTATATCGTTGCCAGCCCTAAACGCAGAGCCTTCAGTGCCAGAGATACATGGTCCCCGTCAACATTCGTAAGGCAGCTTCCCACACAGTTCTGCTCCTCATGAACTGTCCCCGCAGGATATATATTAAGCTTTTTCCAGACATCTTTCCTTTTTTTTGGTGCAAAGGCTTCAACCATGAGATTCGTCTCCTGCACGTCGATATTCTGCTGCTGTTCCAGAAGCTCGGCCAGCTGTACGGCCATTTTGTTATTGTCCTGGCTGGTATCTATCCCCAGCTTCTCGCACATCCACTTCAGCTTGTTTACATCAGTTATTTTGAAGGAGGTCTTTCCTTCGCCAGTCGCCTTAAGTGTCCTGAAGGCTTCATAGGCATGATGACTGTAAGTACCTGCCCCCATTATATTTGTGAGCAGCAGCTTCCTCATAGCCATTGCGTCAGGCCCTATGCCACATACGCCTCTATCCTGCCCTGTTTTTTCACTTATCCTGCAAGGCCCATTTGAGCACAGCTGGCAGCTTAAGCCCTGAAGACAGAACTTGCAGCGTATTTTCTCCTGTTCGGCATATCTGTCAAAGGCATTGGACATGCCATCCTCCCTTATGCGAGGAAGCATTTCCTCAACAGAAGCATGATAGCTGACACGCCCTTCTGTCTTTTCCAAAATTGTTTCTCCCATTTGTATTGCTCCTTCCAATTTTGCATATTTCAATGTAAGTTTTCTCACAAAGTCAGTCAAATATTCGTTGAAGCAGTATAATGAGAAAAGCATGACACCGTTAAAGCATCATGCCCTTTTTTACAAACTCCCCTTCAGGTCTATTTCCTCTGCTACCTTCTGCATCCCCTTGATAGTCTCATCAATGACCTTGTCCATATCCATACCGATCATTGTAGCCCCTTCTTCAATGACCTCCCTGTTCACTCCTGCCGCAAAGCTTTTCTGTTTCCATTTCTTCTTTACAGATTTCACTTCCATGTCTAGTATGCTCCTGCTGGGCCTCATCAATGCAGTCGCTGCCACAAGGCCTGTAAGCTCATCGATGGTATAAAGCACCTTTTCCATCGGCTCCACCGGTTCCACATCACAGCACAGCTTCCAGCCGTGGCTCAAAACAGCATGTATGTAATCCTCAGGCCAGCCCCTTTGGTCAAGTATCTCCCGTGCTTTTATACAGTGCTGCTCGGGATACATCTCATAATCTATATCATGGAGCAGACCAATAATGCCCCATTTGTCCATGTCCTCGCCAAGTAGCCCTGCAAAGTGCCTCATTACAGCCTCAACAGTCAATGCGTGTTTTACAAGACTGTCGTTCTTGTTGAACTCCTTCAGGAGTTCCAATGCGTCTGCTCTGTTTGGTTTTAGCGTTGCCATAAAAAGCCCCTCTTTCGTATGTTTTTTTCTGCTCTCTACTGCAGAATATTACCCTAATATAGATAATTATACTACATGAAGCATAAAATTACAGCTTTCAGTATCTTTATTCGATATTCATCAAATCATATTATTTCTGCCAAGACCTTTATTCCGACACATGTAAAGTTTTGGTGTTTTATGGTACATTTCATTATAATATGTTATAATATTAAATTAAGTATAGATAAACTAGGGGGTAAATACATGAAACGTCCATTAAATTTGAAGCTGCCGAAATTAAAAAGAAAGAAGGTCAGCTTTCCCAAACTAAGGCTTTCAAAATTAAAGATGCCAAAGCTTTCAAAAATACATATTCCCGATCTGAACTTGTCCAATTTCAAGATTTCTGCTAGATTGAAGCTTGGCTTCGCAATAGTAATCGCCCTTACAGTTATAATAGGTGCCATCGGTTATTTCAGCCTTGGCACTATAAATAATGGTATTAAGTCAATGTACAGCAAAAATCTGCTTCCCATAAGGTACCTGGGAGAAGTCAGACGTGAGCTGCTGACCATTCGTGGTGATGTATTCCAATATGTAGCGGCAGATGACAGCTCCAAATATGATGAACTGGACGCCAGTATAAAAACCAGCTTCCAGAAGCTTAAGGAATCACTGGAATTGTATAAGGGAATTGGGCTTGACGAGAAGGAAGCAAAAGAAATAAAGAAATTTGAGGACTACATAGTATTTTATGAAAAGGATATAACTTCTGCCATCAATGATCAAAAGTCCGGGAATACCGGCCTTGCCATGATTGCCATAGACAATGCGGGTATAAATAGAGACAGGTCTATAGCAATACTGAACAATCTTGTGGAGGTATATACCAAGGCTGCGGAACAGGAGGAGCAACTGGGCAGAGACATATATCAGAGAAGTTCAATGCTCATGTCTTTGATGCTGCTGATATGTATCCTTGTGAGTGTAGTCGTTACTATTGTAATCACCAGATCCATCAAGAGCCCTATCAATAAGACGCTTGATCTTGCTCATAACCTGGCCAACGGTGACCTTACAAGCAGGATAGCCTATAAAGGCAAGGATGAGGTCGGTGAGCTGATACAGACCCTCAATAACACAGCAGAATCTCTGCAGAGCGTGCTCCGTGAGGTGTTGAAATCTTCAGACTCAGTGAACTCGGCAAGTCAACAGCTTTCAGCTACAATGGAAGAAACCAATGCCTCAATGCAGGAGATATCCAATGGAATAGGGCATATAGCCGAAAACAACGAAAGCAATACTGCTGCAATACAGCAGATATCCGCTTCTATAAGCGATATTTCGGAAAAAGCTTTGGTAACTGCTGAATCAAGCAAAACTGCCTCCAGTACCGGCGAAGAGGTAAAAGCCTCCGCAGAACAGGGAGGACGGCTGGTAGTCCATGTTTCAGAGTCAATAAACAACGTCAAAACGGCATCAGTAGAGATCTCCAATATAATGCTGGAGCTTGAAAACTCAGCTAAGGCAATAAATGCCGCTGTCGAGCTCATCACCAGCATTTCTGAACAGACCAATCTGCTCAGCCTCAATGCAGCCATAGAAGCAGCAAGAGCCGGTGAACAGGGCAGAGGCTTCGCAGTTGTGGCAGGTGAGGTTAGGAAACTGGCCGACCAGAGCAAAGAGGCCACAAAGAGCATCGATGAAATGGTCAAAGCAATTCAGAAAAACTGCGCAGACGCAAGGAAGAAAACATTATATTCCGACAAGCTTATCGGAGAAAGCTCTGCTGCTGCAAATGAGACAAGCAGCTATATAATGAACATCATTGAAAAGATAAATACAATAGTGTCTCAGATAGATGAAATCGCTGAAACTGCAGTCTTGCAGTCATCAATGACCAAGGAGATTTCCTCTTCCATAGATTCAATGGCAGAAAACATCGAATCCCAGGCAAGCAGTTCGGAGCAGATAAGTGCAACGACGCAGCAGCAGGCAAGCGCCATACAGGAAGTCGGTGCTACAGCAGAGGAGCTGGCAAGTATGGCTGATACCCTGAACACTATCGTCTCAAAGTTTAAGGTGTAAATGCCATTTTCCCATACCCGCTTCAAGGATGAACGGCTGTACATATGTTATAGAGAAGAGGGCCGCAAAAGTTGGGCGCATTTTTTCGTATTTGGATAAATTTATAC
>CAZNMO010000029.1:0-9909 GCA_964574195.1 uncultured Clostridiaceae bacterium
CATCATGAAGATATAGAAGTATGACATTGTCCCCAGATAGTCCTTTACATAATAGTGAAGCTCACCTTCTGCATTAAGGAAACCTATGATAACGTCCCTAAAGCTGATCAGCAGAAGAGTTGCAAGAATACTGACCAAGGTATTCAACAGCAAGGTGAAGGTAAACCTTCTGTTTGCCCGCTGCATATCCTTTTCCCCAAGGCTCTGCATCGCCAAGGTGACTCCTCCCACCCCGACCATAATTGTCAGGCCCAGCAGTATATAAAGCACCGGCAGGGTGAGATTCACCGCAGCCAGGCCCATCCCACCAAGCTTCCAACCGATGAACATTCCGTCCACCACGGTTATAAATGAGGTGAGGAACATGCCCAGGATGCAGGGAATGGAATACTGCAAGAAGGTTTTTAAGAGATTGTCCTTTCCTACTTTTTCTATCATACATACTCTCCTTTCTTTTTCGCATTTCCATTCTACCTGCAGCATTATAAAAAAACTTCTGAATCAGTGCTGTAACAAAGAGTTAGAGCACGAATTCAGAAGTTTATATATCTTCACAGTAGTATAGGTGGTATTGCACAATAGCCATTTCCACTCTATGCTAAAGGTATGCAAATGTCGATATGCATCTTTCCCTCTTCATCCAGATATGTACGGTACATCTCCACCGAGGGCCTGTTTCCGATGCAATAGCCGCTGTACGGCAGCCATAAAGCGAATATCTCATTGTAGGCCTTCCCAAGGTTCTCGAGCCTGTCGTAAAAATCATAGCACGCATATAATCCTGCCTCTAGCCTGTGAACATTGGGCTCCCTGACTGAATCCACAGTAACACACATATCATACATGCACTTGTTTTCATCAGCTATAAGCGGGTCATCATAGGATATTCCCATCAATATTCTGTTTTCGCCTATCAATCCCCTGCCCTCCAGCTTCCTGCAGAACGAATCCCATGCCTTATCCAGATCATAGTAGTTGCCTATGAAACGCTCATACAGGAGCAGCAGCTCAGGAAGCTGACGTACCTTGATCCTGGAATCGATCTTGCTATAGAAATCCTCCTGTTTTTTCATTCCGGCAATATGCTCTGATATGCTAATATAGCTGTCCTTTACCGGAACACCATTATTGGCACGGAACTCCGAAGCACTCATTCCGAAATATTCCTTGAAGGCCGTAGCAAAATTTGAAGGGCTGTAGCCTGACTCCATTGCAATTTCGGTTACTGACCTGTTCTTGCCTGTCCGCAGCTTGAAGGCGGCATTCTCCAGCTTCATCCTTTTTACGAAGGAATATATGCTCTCTTTTACAATGGACTTGAACACCCTGTTGAAGTAGTACTTGGAGAAACAGCAGTGATCGGCAATTTCTTCAACCGTGAGGTTCTTGTCAGCATTTTCATGTATATAATCTATCGCCTGGTTTATAGCCTGTACATAGTCATTCTGATACATGGCATGATCCCTCCCATTTCAATTGAATATTTTACCATACTTCAACAGCATATTCTACTATGGATGCAGCCGTTGTCAGGAGCTTCCGCACATAAAAAAGCGTATGGCTGAAAACCATACGCAAATGTATAAGTACTAGCTTTTGTTTCCCTGCCGTGCGTCACCGCCATTGCCTTCAAATACTCCCCTGAGCTTTCCGAGGAAATAGCCTGCTGCAATAGGCACAAGCCCCAATAGGATCAGGTAACCCCTTAATATTTCCGGTGGCCTGAACAGAATAAGCAGCGCAATAAGTATCAGTACACTGACTATCCTTCCGCCATTAAGGACAATATCCTTGTTTATCATATATTCGATTCTCATATTGTTCTCGTGGTTCCTATCAATAACATTGAAGGTGGCGGAATTGAGCTGTATGAGGAAGAAGGGCAGAAAGAAGGCATCCATCATAATATAGAACACCAGAGTGCCGTATGCCACATTAGCGGAAAGCACCAGCACGGCAACAGAAGTGCCAAGGACACCCAGCAGAATGGCCAGCCTCCTCCGGGGGGGCTTTATCACCTTTTGCACCAGTACATATGAGGCCGACGATACCAAAGAGCTGGCAAGAGTCAGCTTGCCAAGGGAAATTTCGCTTCCGGTAACTTCAATGGTCAATATATTCACCAGAAATACTATGATCACATCCCTGAAGCCCCACAGGGCAGTGGCCAACCTGATGTTCCCCCATTCGTCATTGTTTCGGGAATAAGCTCTCCTATGATCCAGCCTATAGCCGTAGTTCCTGCACCGGAGCAGCAGACTCACTGCAGTTAGCACCACGAAAGTGGCTAAGGTCATTGCAAACACTACATTGTAGCCTTTTATCCCACTGTAGCTGCTGATTATATATGCAGATATCATAGGGGATACCGCGGCAGTTATTCCGCAGCAGCAGCCGTTGAAGCCGTTCCAAGTGTCCCTGTTGTTGATATGGGTAAAGTCAAAGCTGAGTGTATTGAAGGCCAGCCAATAAAAGCCTGTGGCTGCGCCATATATTACACCCAGCAGGTATATTCTATACGTACCCCTTCCACCCAGGAACAGTATCATTATGAAGAACAGCGAATAGGCCAGCAATCCGATCCTCAGGGCCCATATGCCGTTTTTCTTCTTTGCCAGTATCCCTGCCAGGATAAAGGTCACAGGGGTAAAGATGTAGTGAGTCAGATGATATATTGCAATGACTATATAGTCATTTGTCTGTTTCCAGAAAAATACGTTGACAAATATGTTCGATAATCCCATGGCAAAAGTAAAAAGGGCGCTTATAACCAGCAGGATCTTTGCTTCCTTACTCATAAAACCTCTCCTTGCCTTTAATTGCACCCTTATATTATTTACACAATATATAACTATATCTAAATCAGTTTTTTACAGACCACCCATTTTATATTACCAAATTTATGGCATCCGCTATTTAGCGGATCTATTGGGTGCTGCAAGCAGCATGACGCTATTGATAAGAACAAATATGATCCCCAGCCCTCCAAGGCACTTTATCGCAAAGCTCCGGGAATAGGTATCTCCAAGCATTCCGACCACCGGGAATACCGTTATCATGAAGAAGCTGAACACCATGCTGGAAAAAGATAGTATAGTAGCTCTGTTCTCACTTGGTATCATCTTGTTTATATAATCGCTAATTGCAACGTATACGATCTCCTCAGTAACCATAAGCACGATGAAAAAAATGTAATGGTATGGGCTCAAGGCTATTCCCCACAGGCTTGCCACAGTAACAAAGGGTATAAGCAGGAGTATGCCCTGCTCTTTTATCACTTTCTCGATCCTGTGTACCTGTGGCGCAATCAAGGCTGAAGCCACATAGGTGGCAGCATAGATGATCCCTATAGCCGCCTCGTTATAACCGTCACCCTTCAGGAAATTCTGCAGATAGTAGAATATGCAGGTACAGAAGGTAAGTATTATTTCAGTGAATACTATCAGGGATACTATCCTTGGATTGCTTTTTACTACTCCCATACTTTCCTTCAGCTGAACAACAAAAACATTGTCCTTTTTTCCAGCTTTCTGTTTTCTGCCTATGGAAGGCTCCTTGAAGCTGAAAGATTGGATCAGAGTCGCTGTACCTATGACAATTGTGATGGCAAAGGCCACACTATAGCTCCTGGTGGCCATATAGCCGCCGACCAGAAACGAAACTATTCCGGCAACCTGGTAAAAGACCTCCTTGTTGCCCGATATCTTCATATATTGTTCCTCTTCACCTATTTCCTTCAGTGAATCGTATATGAGCGCATCTCCTGCCCCGGACTCCAGATTGTAGGATAGTGCTGTGAATACAAAGGATATTGCAAACCACAAGAAATCATTGGCTGCCAGCAGGATCACAACACTGAACAGTGACATGACCCTGCCTATTATCCTGCTTGCTTTTCTTCCGAAAATATCAGCTATGGCACCGGTAGGCACCTCCATCAAAAAAGATGTTATATGAAATATAGTCTCCAGCAGCCCCAGCTGTGTGAGGCTCATTCCCTTGCCGGCCAGGTATATCATCCATATGCCCCTGGTCAGGTCTATATTCTGAAGCAATGTATATATATAATTCCTATTTATATTTTTCTTTAATTGAACATTAAAATTCATTTTAATTCCTCCTCATTTAAAAAATGGGCACAAAAAACTCCAGGTAAAACCTTACCTGGAGTCTCAAATCCATATATTATTTGTAAAGTTTGCCCATTCAGTTTACATAATATTTAATTTTGGATACACTTCTCCCTTGTGTACCAAAATCCCCTGTAATCGCATGGGCATACGCCAGATATTCAATTATGCTGTAGGTTGCTTTCATCGTTTTCACACCTGCTGATGCATAAATTCAAATTTGTTATATTTGCATATACATTGTAATACAATTTTCCATAAACTACAAGGGCTTTTAAATAATCTTGAGCCTGTCTATATAATAATGTAGCCTCACAAATGTAAGTATGGTATAATGCTATGGTGCCTAGCTTTAGCTGGCGAGGTACACTTCAAAAATGTAAATTAAAAAGGTGGTATAGTTTTGATCAGTACAAACAATGTAAGCCTACGGTATGGCGGACGTAAGTTATTTGACGATGTTAATATAAAGTTTACGCCGGGCAACTGCTACGGCTTGATCGGCGCCAACGGCGCCGGAAAATCGACATTCCTGAAGATCCTTTCCGGAGAAATAGAGCCCAATACAGGAGATGTATCCATAGTTCCGGGAGCAAGGCTTGCGGTCCTCAAACAGGACCATTTCCAATTCGATGAATTTGAAGTGCTGGAAACAGTAATAATGGGTCACAGCAGGCTTTACTCCATCATGAAGGAAAAGGACGAGCTATATGCAAAGGTTGACTTCACAGATGAAGACGGAATAAGAGCGTCGGAGCTGGAGGGCGAATTTGCCGAGCTTAACGGCTGGGAAGCTGAGTCTGAGGCCGCAACACTGCTTACAGGCCTTGGAATAATGGAAGAGTCCCACCACATGAAAATGAAAGAGCTGAACGGTTCGGAAAAGGTCAAGGTCCTTCTTGCACAGGCGCTTTTCGGCCATCCGGACATACTGCTCCTGGACGAGCCGACCAACCATCTGGATATCAAGTCGGCAAAGTGGCTTGAGAACTTCCTTTTGGATTTTGAGAATACAGTCATCGTCGTATCCCATGACAGGCATTTCCTGAACAAGGTCTGCACGCACATGGCAGATATAGACTACGGTAAGATAAAGATCTATGCAGGAAACTACGATTTCTGGTACCAGTCCAGCCAGCTTGCTCTGCAGATGGCCAGGGACAAGAACAAGAAGACAGAGGAAAAGATCAAGGATCTGCAGGAGTTTATACAGAGATTCAGCGCCAACGCCTCCAAGTCCAAACAGGCGACCTCCCGTAAGAAGCAGCTTGAAAAGCTGACTCTCGAAGATATCGGAGTCTCGTCCAGGAAATATCCCTTTGTGGGCTTCAAGCCCGAGAGGGAAGCGGGTAATGAGCTTTTGACAGTTGAGAATCTCTGCAAGACAATTGACGGCAATAACCTTTTGAATAAAATCAGCTTCAGGGTGAACAAGGGCGACAAAATTGCCTTTGTAGGCCCCGACGGGCTTGCCAAGACAGCACTTTTCAAAATACTCATGGGTGAGCTGGAAGCCGACAGCGGCTGGTTCAAATGGGGAGTGACCACCTCACAGGCATATTTTCCCAAGGACAATAACGAATTCTTCAACGGTGTGGATCTGAACCTGGTGGATTGGCTGAGGCAATACACAGTTGATAATGCTGAGGAACAGACAGAAACCTTCGTAAGAGGCTTCCTGGGAAGAATGCTCTTCTCCGGCGAAGAAGCACTGAAGAGCGCTTCAGTGCTCTCCGGAGGTGAAAGGGTGCGCTGCATGCTCTCAAGGATGATGCTCACCAAAGCCAACGTGCTGCTCCTGGATGAGCCTACCAATCATCTTGACCTTGAAGCAATAACAGCAGTAAATGAAGGTCTTATAAATTTCTCAGGAACGATACTTTTTGTTTCCCAGGACCATCAGTTCATCCAGACATTGGCAAACAGGATAATTGAAATCACCCCCAGCGGTATTATGGACAGGCAGATGACCTATGATGAATACCTGGACAATGACGATCTGCAGAGACAAGTTGAAGAAATGTATGCGACTGAAAAACCTTTGTAAATAATTTATGATCATCCAGTGTTTTCGTATTGACAACACGTGTCTTTGATGGTAAGATAATAAAAATCGTTCCTTTGGGAATATCTAATATCAAAGACTGTGAACGGGAAGAGTAGACCAGGTTCGGTCAAAAGAGATGGAAATCCACCGGCTGAAAGATTTCCTTGATTTGAAGGGTTGAAAACCACCCGGGAGTTTTATCCTGAAACAACAGTAAGGAATAACGTTCGCCGCGTTAAGGCTTCAAGTGGGTCAATACCAATCCGGGTGGAACCGCGGGAGAATAATTATACTCTCGTCCCTTTTCAGGGACGGGAGTTTTTATTTTATAATAAAAAATGAATATATAAGCAATGATCGGGAAGAGTAGACCAGGTTCGATCAAAAGAGATGGAAATCCACCGGCTGAAAGATTTCCTTGATTTGAAGGGTTGAAAACCACCCGGGAGTTTTATCCTGAAACAACAGTAAGGAATAACGTTCGCCGCGTTAAGGCTTCAAGTGGGTCAATACCAATCCGGG
Organism: uncultured Clostridiaceae bacterium; assembly: GCA_964574195.1. GTDB lineage: Bacteria > Bacillota > Clostridia > Lutisporales > Lutisporaceae > BRH-c25. The sequence goes on from CAZNMO010000029.1 coordinate 6,700, forward strand.
TGGAACCGCGGGAGAAAATATGCTCTCGTCCCTTTTTTAGGGACGGGAGTTTTTGTTTTATACACTAATATTTTAAAAGGAGCAGGTGAGTAGAATGTTGGAAATCAGGGTTCCGGCAACAAGCGCAAATATGGGCCCAGGCTTTGATTGCCTGGGGGTAGCTTTGAACATGTACAACCGCTATCATGTCGAGGAGTGCGAGGAAGGGCTTCATATAGATGGCTGTGAGGAGGATTACAGGAACGAAAACAATCTTGTCTATGTTTCTATGAAGAAATGCTTTGACGAGATAGGCTATAGCTCTGGAAAAAGAGGTTTGAGGATCGGCTTTGAAAGCGACATTCCTGTTTCAAGGGGCCTTGGAAGCAGCGCGGCCTGTATAGTGGGAGGAGTATTGGCAGCAAATGAATTGAGCGGTGGAAAGCTCAGCAGCACCGAGATACTGGAGCTTGCCTCGGAGATCGAAGGACATCCGGATAATATCACTCCTGCACTTTTTGGCGGAATGACCGTTTCCGTAAAGGAAGGCGTCCAGGTCTACTATGAAAGGATCAAGCTTCCGGCGGGCTTGAAGTTCTGTGCTATAATCCCAAATTTCAAGCTTTCCACAAAGGAAGCCAGAGCAGTACTTCCCCAAAGCATTCCCTACAAGGACGGAGTATATAACGTAGGGCGTGTTTCACTTATGATAGCAGCACTCTCAAATGGTAACTTTGATCTGCTGAGGCTGGCATGCAGTGACAGGCTTCATGAGAACTACAGGGGAAGCCTGATACGGAATTTCGACGAAATAGTTAGAGAATGTAACCGCCTTGATAGCCTTTGCGTATTCCTGAGTGGTGCAGGGCCCACAATAATGACCGTCCTCAGGGAGGATGACAGTCGTTTCTTCCCACATATGCAGGAATACCTGGAGAAACTGGATAGCAAATGGATAGTGAAAGAATTGAGGTCTGATTCCAGCGGAGCTTTTGTCTCAAGGTACCCGGCCGGTAAAATATAGGATCGGAGGAGCGGCATGAAGATCATAGTACAGAAATTCGGAGGCACCTCGGTTATGACCGGGGACAAAAGAAGCATGGTCATAGATAAAGTCCTCAGTGCGACAGAGAAAGGCTACAGCCCTGTCGTGGTGGTTTCTGCCATGGGAAGGAAGGGAGACCCTTATGCCACAGATACACTTTTATCATTGATAAAAGGCTGCAGCAGCAGTGTTGATAAGCGGGAAAAAGACCTGCTTATGGGCTGCGGAGAGATAATTTCAGCCGTAGTATTGTCAGAGGACTTCGAAGAGAAAGGAATAAAGGCGAGAGTGCTTACAGGAGGAAATGCAGGCATAATCACTGATGACAGCTATGGCAGTGCAGAGGTGTTGAGGGTCGAGACCCACAGGATACTGGAGACTCTGGAACAGGGCATTATCCCAATCGTCACAGGTTTTCAGGGAATAACAGAGTCGGGGGACCTTACCACTCTCGGAAGGGGCGGTAGTGATGTGACCGGAGCTCTGTTGGGGAAAGCCCTGAAGGCGGAATTCGTTGAAATATACACCGATGTTGATGGAATAATGACCGCCGACCCCAGCATAGTGCCCAATGCAAGGATCATTGATAGGATAAGCTACAATGAGGTCTTTCAACTGGCAGACCAGGGGGCTAAGGTAGTTCACCCCCGAGCAGTTGAATATGCATTGTCAGGCAACATACCACTGGTAATCAGGAATACTCTTACTGATGCTCCCGGCACTGTCATAAGCGGCGAAGGGGGCTGCACTGACAATCCGGTAACGGGGATCACCAGCATGACAAACAAGTGCCAGGTGGTGATAAGCCATCCCCGCAGCAATAATATTCGCAACGATATTTTCACGCTTCTTTCAGGAGGAAATATTAATATTGATCTGGTGAACCTGTCCCCCGGTCTGGAGCTTTTCATCGTAGACAATACTGATATTGACATTGTTGAAGCTATGCTGAAGCAGCTTAACACAGATTACAGGATAATCAGCAACTGCAGTAAGGTTTCTTTAATAGGTAATACCAACAGGAGCACCCCCGAGATATTGTCAAAGCTCCTGAAGACATTGGAGTACAGTCATGTGAATGTACTCCAGACGGCAAATTCCAGATTGGGCATCTGGTGCCTTATTGAAGAGGCAGACCATAAAAAGGCGCTTAACGAATTACATGATGCATTTTTTCGTGTAAGTTGAAAGGGATGAGGTTGAGATGAACAAAGTGAGGATAGCTCTGCTGGGACTTGGAAATGTGGGGCAGGGCGTTTGTAAAATATTGAATACCAACCGAAAGGAAATAATGATGAAATGCGGCTGTGAGATCGAAATCGCCAAGGTGCTTGTGCGGGACGCAGCCAAGGCCAGAGCTGTTGAGCTGCAGCCAGGCATCATAACGACCGACATCAGGGATATACTAGAAGATGACAGCATCAGGATAGTAGTGGAGCTCATGGGAGGTGCCGAACCCGCAAGGGATTACATGCTGAGGGCAATGAAGAGCAAGAAGCATGTTGTTACTGCAAACAAGCTGGTGCTGGCAACACAGGGTGAGGAGCTTTTCAAGGCAGCCGATGAGGAAGAAGTGCTTTTTTACTATGAAGCCAGCGTTGGAGGGGGTATACCGATAATACGCGAGATAAATGAAAGTCTCACTGCAAACAAGATAGAAAAGTTCGTCGGAATAATAAACGGAACGACCAACTATATATTGAGCAAAATGACGCTGGAGGGAGTGGATTTTGACGATGCACTGAAGGAAGCACAGGACAAGGGCTATGCAGAAGCAGATCCCACCTCGGATGTGGAGGGCTTTGATGCGGCTTACAAGCTGGCCATACTGGCTTCATTATCCTTTGATACAAAGGTGGATATCTCCTCTATTTACAGAGAGGGCATAAGCAAGGTAAAAGCTGTTGACATCGCCTATGCCGATAAGCTGGGATATGTGATCAAGCTGCTGGCGGTGGGTAAGGAATCAGAAAGCGGCTTGGAGCTGAGGGTACATCCGGCTATGGTTCCCAAGGACCACCCCATCGCCAATGTCAATGATTCCTTTAATGCCATATTCATAAAAGGAAACGCTGTAGGAGATCTGATGCTGTATGGAAGAGGCGCCGGAGCGCTGCCCACAGGAAGTGCCGTAGTGGGGGATATAATCTCCATCCTGAGAAATAATGTCGACCTTCCGACACTCT